>JAPPNO010000073.1 GCA_028873845.1 Gemmatimonadota bacterium
AGTTAGACTTACGTGATCTCCTGCCGGGATTTGCGCTTCACTTGCTCTGTCGGGCCGACAACGCGCGACGAGGGGCGAATGGCGGTGCTGTATCTCATGAACTTGTCCATTGGGTTATCGGTATCGAACCAGCCTCCACTCCACCCGCGCATCTCCCTCGGTCACCTCCAGGTGTACGCTTCCCCCGATGCCCCGGGGGTCGTCGACCATGAAGTAGTAGTTTCCGCCCTCCGCCGACTGGCCTCCGGTGGCGAGTCCCCCGCCCATGCTGATCGTCTCCCAGGGCTCGAAGTACTGCCATGCCCGGCGGACGAACGGAATATCGTACTCCGGAAGCCCTCCGCGGTCGTCGAGCGCAAAGGAGACCATCCAGTCCAGCCGCGACTCGAAGGGATCCCAGCCCGGCACCACTTCGCGCATGCGCTCGATGAGTCCCGGGCCCTTGCCGCGAAGGTCCCAATAGTTCCAATCGGTGAAATAGTGCCCGTACCAGTCCTCGGCGGCACCGCCTATGACTCGCCGCGTTGCGGATGCGTAGGACTGGCCATGGTTGAAAACGAGACGGGTTACGAGAAACCTCAGGTACGGGTGGCTCTCCCGGTAGCCGGCGAGGAAATCCCCGTACCAGGGCATTCGCAGGCGGAGGCCGCGCAAGGGCACCTCGGCATTCCAGTTCGCATTCAGCGGGGTATTGGTCGCGAGCCTGCTGTTCTCGTCGGCGAACCAGTTCGCGATCCCCTCGCTGGACCATGGTCCCACGAACCCGGGCAGGTTGCGCCGGTCCCACGCGTGCGCCAGCTCATGGGCGGCCAGATTGTGGTACCACCCCTTGTCGCCCCAGTCGGCGGCGCGCATGTGCACGGTGGTCGTGGTCCGCTCGCCGTCGATGTTGTGAATCATCACTCCCGTGCTCGCGTCATCGCTGCCATCGTTGTACATGACCACCATCTGCTCGTTTTTCGTGTTGGTGATCGGCACGCGCGGCCCGAACACGGTCTTGTACAGGTCCTGCACCTTCTCCGACCCCAGCCAGGTCATGATCTCGTCGAACTCGGCGACCCGGTCGGCGGTCCATATCGAATCCATGTCCTCCTTGAACACCGCGAAGACGACGTTGGGCGGATAGAGCGCGACCACGCGGAAGACCCCCACGCGATCGTCGTTCGTGTACCATCGGAACTCGTCGCCCACCTTCCACTTTTCCGTCCGCGTGTCCAGGCCCTCCAGCGAGTCGCTCTGCGCCCAGTACACGCCCTCGTGAAGCCTGGGGGGCGCGGGGTGCCGGGAATCCTCCACATGGGGTGGGTCGACCCGCCTGAGGCTTCGACGCGGAGACGGCTGGACCGTGCGGTCCGTCACCTCGATCGTGTACGGCGCCCCGCCCCCGTACGAGACGGGGCTGGGTGCATATCGGGAAGCGTCGATGGCACTCCTTTCCACGCCGGCCAGAACGTAGGCCGCACCCGGCTGGGCCCAGAGACGGACACACGAATCAGCCCCGCCGATCCGGAACGACTCGCCCGGCTCGAGCACCGCGACCGGTCCGGCAAGCCTGTTAACCGTTGCCGGTCCCGGGATCTGTACGCCGAGTACCTCGACCGGCCCCGTCCCCACCGGGTCCCCAGCACACTCGCCCCCATTGAGCGGCGACGGCATGAAGCGCATTTCCACGCTGTCTCCGAAGGCCTCGAGGGCCGGCTCTCCTCCCACCCGGAAGGCCGGCAGCGCGATGCGGTCCACGGCATACCCCCGCACCGTGACAACGTCGCTGTTGGGCCAATCCCGCTGCTCCAGAGACAATATGAACGGGTGGGGCGGCGCCACCTCGACGAGAAACCCCCTCACACGCTCGCCGCCGACCGTCGGATCGATACGCTCGGAGCCGGGGCCCAGCACCTCGACGACCACTCCCGCGGGGGACTCGCGGCGGCTCACCTCGGCGACGGGCATTTCGGGCAGCCAGCGGGATTCCGCCGCCGTGTAGCTCCAGTTCTGTCCGTCGGCATCGATCGGCACCACGACGGTCGTGTCCAGCGTCTGAACCGGGATGCGGATCACCGTCTCCGTCACCACGAGGGCGCTGCCCGCAATGCCGTCCACGGTTGCGGTGATCCGTGTCTCTCCGTCACCCACTGCGGTCACGACTCCGTTTGCGTCCACCGTCGCGACCAGGGGGGCGCTGCTCTGCCAGGTTGGCTCGATGTCCGCCACCGGATGACCGTTGGCGTCCGCGGCGGTTGCGGTGAACATCGCCGTCTCGCCGACGGCATAGAAGGTGTGAAGAGCGGGGGACACGGTGACCGTAGCGGCCACCTGGCGCACCGTGACCCGTGCGGTGCCGCTCAACTGTTCGTACGATGCGCGCACCGTGCCCGTGCCGTTGCCGACTGCGGTTGCGAGGCCGGCGGCGTCCACGGTGAAGACATCCGTGTTGTCGCTCGTCCAGGTGACGGTGCCATTGAACGCGGCCCCGTACTGGTCGGTCAGCGTCGCGGTGAAGGTCTGGGTGTCTCCGATGGACGCAAAGGAAGCCGAAGCCGGGGAGATCGAGATTGCGACTGCCCGGGGAGGGTCCGGCTCCACTGGCGGGGGGTCGCCACCGCAGGCCGCGAGCAGTCCCAGGGTCACCAGGGCCAGCCACCCCGAGAGAGAGCTGGCCGCCCGCCCCGCTGACATCAACACCATGGTCCAATCTCCCGCTCTTGGCGCTGTGGGTTACGATAGCAAATGGAAAACAGTAGTTGTGTATCCTCTTTTGTCTTGTGGACGTGATCAACGTGGCATGTCCGCCATAGTGGGGCAAGGTGATGTTCCCGACCGTCGGGATCTGTTCCATACCACCCAGTCATGCGCACCTCGCGGAGGATGGTGGACTCCCGGCCGGTCTCGGCTATTCGAGCACCGGTGCATCCGCAGGGGCGATGCGATCCCCCAGTGTTATGTATCGTACGCTTTACAGAACTGTAAATTGCAGTATACGGTTGTGATCGACAAAGCTCATCGCCAGGCTTCCCTGTCCGGGATTCCCCGGCTGAACCGGAGGATGAACTCCGTTCCGGGTAAGAGGAGGGACACCGCGTCAGCGTGGGTCCTCGTGCCCGGGGGAAGGTCGTCCAGAATGGCGACAACCTGCCCCGTAACCCGGTCGCGCAGGACCGCCATGGACCGTTCGCTGTCGCCGTCCAGGGTGACCGAATCGCCGGACCCGGAAAGCGTGATGCTCGCGAGGCGTTACCATCCCTCCCGGACCGGCAGTGCGAACACGAAGGCCGCCGCGCCCTCACCGTCCGCCACCACCGGCATGTCGAACGAGACGGAGAAGAGTTCGCGGCCGGCGCCGTCTCTTCCGACGAGGCGGTGGTCACCGGTTCCGGGCGGCAGCGACGGCGGCGCGTCCAGGGCGAATGCCGGCTCGAGGAACAGCTCGCCGTCCTCTCCGATGCCCCCCCACACCAGCAGCGACCTGACCGGCGGACGGGACCTCTCCGCGATCGTGTCCCCCAGGCTTGCCCGGTAGCGGAGTGCGTTCGTGAAGTGGAAGTCGCTGATCCATCTAGGCCGGCAGTAGCCCATCAGGTCGCGGGTGTCGGGTTCGATCAGTTTCGTTCCATCCCATCCCCAGGATCCGATCCGTCCCCCCTCGTAGGGATATGCCGGGTCTCCGTCCACGTAGCAGGGTGCATGCAGCAGGCTCAGGTTGTGGCCGAACTCGTGCGCGATCACCGTCGCGTCGGGTATCGAGAAGGTCGACTTGCCGGGGACGAATCCCACTCCGGCGATTCCGCCGCCGACTTAGCTCATCGTCCCCATGTAGTACTCGCTGCCGCCCTCCGCGACGCGAATGGCCTCGGTCTGCATGAGGAGCGTGATCGGATGGTTGCTCGAGGTGGCCACGGGATCGTGCGCGGTGACGTCCACCGCGTTGACCGGGAGCAGGTCGTGCGTCTCGCGGAGAAGGCTGTGGCCGTCGGGGTCATCGGCGAGCGCGTTCACGGTGGCGATGATCGAACTGTCGGGATTGGGACTCCAGAGGAACGGGATCGCCATGATGTCGAAAAGGGCCACCGGGTACACTTCCACCTTCAGCCGTCCGGTCGACGGGATACGGGTGGGAACGCCGAGGCCGGCATCGACCGGATCGACTTCGATCACCACCTCGAGCCCCGACCGGATCACTTCCGGCCCCACTTCCGCGTTGACTTCGACAGGTCGCCTTCATGCACCTCCCTCGGGATCGGTCCCCCCTTTCCGGCGAGGCGTTGCGAGTGGATCTCGCTGCCGTCGGCGTAGAATCTCGCCAGGGCGCCGGGAATGTCCGCGTCGTTGGTCCCGGACGCGGTCGGGAACACCCTGAGCAGCGCCCCTTTGCCCGCCACCAGCGGAACGGGGTAGTCCCTCGACTGCACCGCCTGAGTCAGGTACACGTTCCCGGCAACGTCGCACGTGCGGACTCTTCGTTTCCGGATCCCCCTCAGCCACGCCTGAAAGCCGGAATCCAGGGGAGCGCACAGTTCGGTGCCGCCGGTCGCCAGGGTATTGAGGTTGGACAGGTCCGTCAGTTCGGCGGGAAGCTCACCGGACATGTCGGTGTTATTCGAGACCGTCAGTTCCATGAGCTCCGCCAGGCCGCCGAGCCCGGGCGGGACCGGGCCGCTCAACTCGTTGCCGGCCAGCTGGAGGATCCGGAGGTTTTCCAGGTCGCCGAGCTCCGGCGGAAGCGCACCGATGAGTCTGTTCCCGTCGAGTGTCATGTTCTCAAGGGCGCCGAGTTTGCCGAGCTCCGGCGGAATCTCCCCGGTGAGTTCGTTGCCGGGCAGTATGAGTTCCACGAGGTTTTCCAGCCTCCCGAGTTCCGCCGGGATCTCCCCCGTCAGCCTGTTCTCGTAGCGGTGAATGGCCAGCGTCCTGAGGCTGGAGAGGTTGCCGAACTCCGACGGAATCGGGCCGCTCAGCCGGTTGACACTGAGGTCGAGCCGCTCAAGCTTGTCCAGCTTGCCGAGTTCCGGCGGCAATGGGCCGGTGATCTCATTCAATTCGAGGCGCAGGTCCCGGAGGTTGACGGCGTCCCCGAGCTCCGCGGGAAGCGGGCCCTCGATCCTGTTCCAGTAGAGCCAGACGCTAGTCAGGTTGGCGAGGTTGCCGATCTCCGGCGGAAGCGGGCCCGTGAACTCGTTGAAGCTCGCCCAGATGTCCCGGAGTTCAGTCAGGTTGCCGATCTCCGCGGGGATCGGGCCGCTCAGGTCATTGGAGAACAGCCTCAACTGCCGAAGTGCGGTCAGGTTGCCGATCTCGGGCGGGATCTCCCCCGTCAGCCGATTGAGTCCGAAAGACAGGTAGTCCAGCTCGCTCAGGTTGCCTATCTCGGGTGGGATTTCTCCTTCGATCCTGTTGAAGCCGAGCTCCAGGGACTGGAGTTTGCTCAGGTTCCCCAACTCGGGCGGAATCGTCCCGCTCAGGTTGTTCTCCCAAAGGTCCAGACGGGTCACCTTTCCTGCGGATACCTCTACGCCGAACCACTGATCGAGAGGCCTTTCGCTCATCCAGTTGGCGCTGTTCGCCCAGTCGTCCCCGTTGGTCGCATTGTAGAGTGCCGCCAGGGCATCGCGGTCCGACGGAATCACGGTAACCGTGAAGCTCTGGGAGACGGACAGGCCGCCCGGGTCGGTGGCCGTGACGGTCGCCGTGGCCGTCCCGAGGCTCACCGGCATCACCTCGACCGCGGCGTTCGACACCGACAGGAGCAGTACCGCGGAATCAGAGGATGCAGCCGTGTAGGCCAGAGCGTCCCCGTCGGGGTCGGTGAAATACAGGGACATGTCCAGCGTGACGGGTTCGCCGTTGCCGATCTTGTCCAGGGAGATGGAGGCGGCGATCTCGGGTGAGCGGTTCGGAACGGTCACCGTGAAGTTCTGCGAGACGGACAGGCCGCCCGGGTCGGTCGCGGTGACGGACGCCGTGACCGTTCCCTGCGCTTCCGCAACCACGGTCAGGGTGGCGCCCGACACGACCAGAGACACGAACTGGCTGTTCGAGGAAGCGGCGGCGTAGGTCAGGGGGTCCCCGTCCGGGTCGCTGAAGTGCGCGGACATGGGTATCTGGATGCGATCGCCACGCGAGAGATCCTGGTCCGGGATCGGGGCGGTGGATACCGGCGCCTGGTTGGGGGGAACCGGGTCCTGGCAGGCCGCCAGCGGAATCAGCAGGAGTAAGTACGCGGCGAGAGGGCGGCGGTGCGGCCGCCTCGGGACGCGACGCGGGCGCAACAGGGCCATCGCGCCGGGCAGCGACGGACAGCGAGTCCCTGGCGTCCTGAAATGCAGACTGCGGCGAGCGCTTTTCGATGCGGATGTGAGGAGTGCCACGCAACTGTCTCCCGGCGGTGTAGGGTGTTACCGGTTCCCTCCGGCCCTTTGGCGACGGAATGGTGATTATGGCGACCATCCGACGATAATGGGGTGCATTATGACGATAATACCGCGACCCTGATGAGACCCACGTTCGATCTCGAAGGCCGCGCTACGCTCTTCCGGCCTGGGACGTAGGTCCGGTCCGCCGATACGCCCTCAGGATCCCCACCGCCGGCGTCAGCCGCTGCCCCTCATACGGCGCAGAGTGAATCGCCCGCACCACCTCCATCCCCGCCACCACCCTGCCAAAGGCCGCGAACCCCTGCCCGTCCGCGTTGCGCATCCCGCCGTAGTCGAGCGAAGGCTGGTCTCCGATGCAGATGAAGAAGCTGTGCGTGGCCGTGCCCGGTCCCGCCCGCGCCATCGAAATCGTGCCGTCGCGGTGCGTGATGCCGGTCTCGCTGGTGCGCTCGAGGTCGATCGGGGGGAATGCGGGGATGGCTGCATCGCGATTGCGGCCGGCCTGGATGACCGCGATCCGGATCGGGTCGTCGGGCTGGTTGTCCGCGTGGACGGTGCGGTAGAAGGAACCGCCCTCGTACTGGCCGTCGTCGACGTAGCGGAGGAAGTTGGCGGCGGTGACGGGAGCCCGGTCCACGTCGATTTCCAGTTCGAAGGAGCCGAGGTCCGTTTCGAAGACGACCCGCACGGAATCGCTCGTCACGGGTGCGATGAGCGGGAGGCCGGAGGTTCCGAAGGGAAGCAGGAAGAGGAGGGTGGTCAGTGTCCGCCGGGTCGCCGGTTGCCGGGACCGGCGCGGCGGCGGTGGCCGCGTTTCGGATCTTCGCACTCTGTCCCCCAATCTTTGCCGACCCTCTCGGCACAGGCTTACGTTGTCGGGCCATCCCGGGCGCCATGTGCCCGCAGTCCCCAGCCCTCCAAGGCAGCCGAACCATGAGTGAAGAAGCAAGGTCCGGTCCCGAGCCCACCGCCGCCAGTAGCCGGCGGAAGTTCGTCAAGTCCGTCGCAGCCGGTTCGGCGCTGGCTGCGGGATTCCCCTCCCTGCTGTCGGCCGCGCCGCGGGGTTCCGGCCGGCGGACGCTGAGCCGCGAAACGCACAACCGGCAGGTCCCTCCCTCCGACCGCATCGGCCTCGGGGTTATCGGCGCGGGGGGCATGGGAATGGCCGATGTGTCGACCGCGCTGCGCATTCCCGGGGTTGAGCTCGTGGCCGCGTGCGACATCTTCGACGGCCGCCTCGACGCGGCCCGGGAGCGCCACGGCGCGGATCTGTTCACCACGCGCGACTATCGCGAAGTCCTCGCCCGGGACGACATCGACGCGGTCATCGTGGGCACGCCCGATCACTGGCACCAGCCGATCTCGGTGGACGCGCTCGGCGCCGGGAAGGCCGTGTACTGCGAGAAGCCGATGGTGCACGACATCGCCGAGGGCCGCGACCTGATCCGCGCCGAGGAGGAGTCGGGCAAGGTCTTCCAGGTGGGCAGCCAGGGGATGAGCTCGCTCGGCAACGAGAAGGCGAAGGAGTTGTACGAGGCCGGGGCGATCGGCGAGCTCAACTACGCCGAGGGGTTCTGGGCGCGCAATGATCCGATCGGGGCGTGGCAATACCCGATTCCGGCGGGCGCGTCGGAGGACACGGTCGACTGGAAGCGGTTCCTGGGCCCCGCGCCCGACCGTCCCTACGACCCGCTCCGCGTCTTCCGCTGGCGCAACTACCGGGACTACGGCACCGGGGTGGCGGGCGACCTGTTCGTCCACCTCTTCTCGAGCCTGCACTTCGTGGTGAGTTCGAACGGACCGACGCGGATCCAGGCGGCGGGCGGGCTGCGCTACTGGAAGGACGGGCGCGAGGTGCCGGATGTGCTGCTTGGGGTGTTCGACTATCCAGAGACCGGCACGCATCCGGGGTTCAACCTGTCGCTGCGGGTCAACTTCGTGGACGGGACATCGGGGAGCACCTATCTGCGCCTGGTGGGGAGCGAGGGCGCGATGGACGTGACGTGGACCGAGGTGATTCTGCGGAAGAACGTGGCGGTCGACCCGATGGACGCGTTTTCGCAGGAGAAGATGGCCGAGGCGGCGGCGGGCGAGGGGGGACTGCCCGCACGGGTGCGCATGCTGCCTCCCGCCGAGGCGCGCTACGAGGTGGAGCGCGGCTACCGCGGGGCGCACGTCGACCACTTCTTCAACTTTTTCGAGGCGGTTCGGGGTGGGCCGCCGGTGCTGGAGGACGCGGCCTTCGGGCTGCGGGCGGCGGCTCCGGCCCTGGCCTGCAACCTGAGCTACTTCGAGGACCGGATCGTGCGGTGGCATCCTGAGGGGATGAGGTTGGTCTGATGGGTGGGACCGGCCGGGGATCGAGTGGCGGGCCACGGGAGGGCCGTGCCGGGGCCGAACCTCCGCGGATGAACCGTCGCGACTTCTTCAAGGGAGCACTGGGCGCGGCAGGGGTTGTCCCCGGCGTTTCCGTCCTGCGGAGGCGCGGCGAAGTGTCCGGCGTCGGGGATCGTGGCGGCATTGACATCGCTTCCGCGCGGCGCGATCAGAGTGTCGTGATCGTCGGCGCCGGGGTCGCCGGCCTGGCCGCGGCGGGCGAACTGCGCGCCCGAGGATTCGACGATGTCGTCGTACTCGAGGCGCGTGACCGGATCGGGGGACGCGTCTGGACGGACACCATCGGCGACGGTTTCCCGATCGATCTCGGGGCGTCCTGGATTCACGGGATCGATGGGAACCCGATCACCGCCATCGCCCGGGAGAACGGCATCGCGACACACCGGACCGACTGGGGCAACGGCGCGTTCCACTACCACGAGGTCGGCGAGCCGGCGCGTTCCGCCCGGCGGGCGATGCGGGACTTCTGGAGGTTGGCCGAGGAGAATCCCGACATGAGCTTCCAGTCGGTCCGTGAGGAACTGGTGGCGAACACGGACTTCAGCGAGGCGGACAGGCACTACCTGGACTACATGCTCACCACCGACGTCGAGAACGAATACGCCGCCGACCTGGGCGACCTCTCGTACCGGAGTGTCGATGGCGGGGGTGGCTTTCGGGGGGGAGATGTCGTCTTCCCGGGCGGCTACGGGCAGATCGTCGACGTGCTGGCGAGCGGTGTGACGGTCAGGACCGAACAGGCCGCGACCGGGATCGACCATTCCGGGTCGACGATCGTCGTGACGACGGCTGGCGGGGCGACCTTCGAGGCCGGCGGGGTCATCGTGACGGTCCCGCTCGGGGTGCTGAAGGACGGCTTCATCGCGTTTCGTCCGTCGTTGCCGGTCCGGAAGAGGGACGCGATCGCGAAGCTTGAAATGGGCGTGCTCAACAAGGCGTACCTGCTGTTCGACGACGTTTTCTGGGACAGGGAGGTCGAACGTCTCCAATACGTCAGCGCGGACGGGGGGCCGTGGGCGGAGACCATCAGCCTGTATCCGTACATGGGGCAGCCGATTCTCGCGATGCTCAACTCGGCCGCGTACGGCACCGGGCTCGAGCAGCTCTCCGACCGCGAGGTCGTGGCGCGGGCCGTCGCGGCTCTCTCGAACATGTACGGGGACGTGCCGGCGCCCACGGACGCGCGCATCACCCGCTGGCGCTCGGATCCGTGGACGCACGGTTCCTATTCGTATGTGCCGGCCGGATCCACCTTTGCGGAGCACGCCGCGCTGGGCGAACCCGTCGGCGACAAGTTGTTCTTCGCGGGTGAGGCAACAAGTGAGGACTATCCGGCGACCGTTCACGGTGCGTACCTGTCCGGCGTGCGGGCCGCCCGGCAGATCGCCGCCCCGGCCCCGTGAGGCTCCAAATCGTACACACACCATACTCATACCATACTCATGACGATCCACACGATGCACACTGATCCCGCCAGAGGGCCCGGTGCGGCGGCCCGGTCCGGCATTCCGCGCCTGACAAGCCCGTACCCCTGGGCGCTCGCCGCGCTTCTGGCCGTGGCCTGCTCCGACGCCGCCGACGGCCCGTCCCCGGCGGCCACCGACCCGTCCGATCCACCCCCCAACACCCTCTCCGAAGCCGAACGCGCCGCCGGCTGGCGACTCCTCTTCGACGGCGAGACCACCGACGGCTGGCGCGGCTACAACCGCGAGGAATTCCCCGACACCGGCTGGGCGGTCGTGGACGGCGCCCTGGTCGTGGGCGCGACCGCCACCGACCCGGATGTCCCCATTGGCGGAGACATCGTCACCACCGAGTCCTTCGGCGATTTCGACCTCCGGTTCGAGTTCATGCTCTCCGAGGTGGCGAACAGCGGCGTGCTCTACCGGGTGATCGAGGAGGAGGGTGCCGCGATCTGGCACAACGCGCCCGAATACCAGGTCCTCGACGACCCCGCGTACATCGAGATGGGCACGATGGACATGAACAGGCACCTGACCGGGGACAACTACGATCTCCACGCCTCGGGCGAGAAGACGCTCCACGGCCCCGGCGAGTGGAACGAGGGCCGCATCCGCATCCTGGGCAACGTCGTCGAGCACTGGCTGAACGGGGTGAAGACGGTCGAGTACGAGCTCGGATCCTACGACTGGAGGCTGCTGGTTCGGGACAGCAAGTTCGCCCCTTTCCGACGCTACGGCACGGCGGCCTCCGGCCCGATCGGGCTGCAGGACCACGGGCGCAACGTCTGGTACCGCAACATCAGGATTCTGCCGCTGGAACCCGTCTCGATCTTCAACGGCGAAAACCTCGACGGATGGCAGGTGCACGGGACCGAACTGTGGTACGTGGAGGACGGCGAGCTGGTGTGCGAGAGCGGTCCCGACGCCGAGTACGGCTATCTCACCACCGAGCGGACCTACCGCGACTTCGACCTGTCCGTGGACTTCAGGCAGGAGGCCGACGGAAACAGCGGCGTGTTCTTCCGCTCCAGCGTGGAGGGCACCGTGGTCACCGGATGGCAGGCCGAGGTGGCGCCTCCCGGCATGGCGACCGGCGGGATCTACGAGTCGTACGGGCGCGGCTGGCTGGTGCAGCCCAGCCCGGACGACGACCGGCTGCTGCGCATGGGCGACTGGAACACGCTGCGGGTGCGGGCTGTGGGAGACCGGGTCAGGACATGGCTGAACGGGACGCTGATGGTGGCGCTGGCGGACGAGAAGATCGGCGCGGCCGAGGGTTCGATCGCCCTCCAGATCCACGACGGGGGCGGGATCAAGGTGCGGTGGCGGAACCTGCGGGTGGTGGACCTGGGGGGTCCGTGACGGAAGGGCCGGCCGGAGGGTCCCGGAGGAGCGGGCGCGTGGTGCGCGCAGCCGCGGGCGGTCGGCCCGGGAGAATGCGGGTCGCCGCGGGACAGCACCTATTCCGGATTGGCACCAGGCAGGGGTCTTTTCACGGCGCTGCAGCGCTCTCTCGACCATGCCAATGCGGGAGGAGAGACTAGCGGTTGACCGGGTCGATGGGGCTTCGCTACGATGGTTGACACCAACCGTCCACTTGGATTGTGGGGCCGTCCAGCGTCGGGGCTGGACATCCTTCTGTCCACGGAATCGGTCCATTCCGGAGGTAATCGCCCACCTTGCAAGTCGTGTCCCTGAAGCTCCGGAACTACCTGAGTGTTCAGAACGAGGACGTCTCGCTGGGTCGGCTCAATGTTCTGATCGGCACCAACGCGTCGGGCAAGAGCAATGTCATGGATGCCCTGCGCTTCCTACGCGATGCGATCCGGCGGGATTTCCAATTCGCGGTCACGTCCCGCGGCGGATTCGTCCATCTGGCCTGCAAGGCGTCCGAGGCGAGGGAAGTGCATCTCGTCACGACTTTCCGGGATGGCGATCGGGCGTTCGAGTGGTCGGTCTGCCTTTCGCGACGGGAGTTCGATTTCGCGGTTCGGGAAGAGGTGTCCCTTCTGCGCGAAGGGCAGCCCCCTCAGCAGCTGCTCAAGAGGACCGAGGACGGCGCGGGCTGGTGGTGGTCGGGGAGCGAGGGAAGGGTTCAACTCAGAGAGCGCCCCGAAGGTAGCGCGTTGGCAGCCGCCTCTGCGGACGCGTCGTTCCCTGCTCGCGCTGTGGCGGACTTCGTAAGGGGTTGGGGGTTTTTCGATCCCAATCCGGGAGCGTTGCGTCGAGCATCGGCGGAAAGCGATTCGTCCGCCCTGGCGGGTTACGGTCAGAACCTGGCCGCTCGCCTCCACACTCTGAAGAGGACCGACCGCGAGCGGTTCGAGCGCATACACTCCGCCACGCGTGACATCCTGGGGGTTCCCGAAAAGATCACCTTCCGCACTTTCGATGACGATCGCCGGGTGGCTCTGTTGTTCAATGAAGAAGGGCTGGATTACCGAATCCATCAAGCCGGGGGTTCGAGCGGCACCCTGCGGTTGCTGGCCATCGCGACGGCGCTATTGGGGACGACACGCGCCCTCATAGGCATCGAGGAACCGGAGGATTACATCCATCCGGGTGCGCTTTCGGCGTTCACCGAGCATATCCTGCGGGCGGAGCACGGGGCACAGATCGTCATCACGACCCATTCGCCGCAATTGCTGGATGTGCTTGACCTGCCCGAGGCGATCCTGTTGGTGCGGCGTACTGAAGGCGGTACAAAGGTGGTTGGGGAATCGGATCCCCAACTCGTCCGCACGGCCCTTGACGCGTCTGGCTTCCGACTGGGCGAATGGCACGAGACCAAGGGGTTTGGAGGCTGAGCGGTGTCCAGACACGTCGTCATCCTGGCGTCGGGAGAGACCGAACGACTCTCCATTCCCCAGTGAAGGGAGCTACACGAACACTCGGCCCAGAACGCAGAGCCGAACGCGTATCAACCTCAGTCCCGCGGCGACCCCTCCAGCAGCCCTTCCAGCGGCTCTTCCCGAGCCCCGTTTTCGTCGCACACGGCGAAGGCCGATTCCGCCGCGCCGTACATGGCAACCCCCGCGTAGTCGCCGACCTTGCCGAGCACGAAGAAGCGCAGATCGAAGGCCGGCAGACCGCGTGAGTTCAGCAGCCGAGACTCGACCGTGTTGTGGCGGACGCGCTCGAGCACGGCCATGCCCGCGTCCTTCGGCGACATCCCCTGGCGCATGAACTCGACGATCATGAAGCAGCTCAGGTTGTAGAGATTCGCTTCGCCGCGGCCCGTCGAGCCGGCCGCGCCCACATCGTTGTCGACGTACTGGCCCGCACCCAGGATCGGGGAGTCCCCCGCCCTGCCCGGGATCTTCCAGGAGAGGCCGCTGGTGGTGGTTACGCCGCATAGGTCGCCGTCCGGGGAGACCGCTTCGAGGCTGGTCGTGCCCCAGAAGGAGTCGGGGTCGATGAGACCGTCGTCGACCATTGAGAGGCCCGCCGCGAGGGAGGCGTCGTGGAATCGGCGCAGGCGGGCGGCCCGGGCGGGGTCGGGGTGGGCGGCCGGTGCCGGGCCCCGTTCGCGACGGATCGTGTCCGGATCCGTGTCCTCGCCGACACGGCCGGTGTCCCGCAGGCGCTCCTCCGGATCGAGCCAGTGGCCGGGGTCCACGCGGCGGCGCCACTCCAGCCACAGTTCGCGGGAGGCGGCCGTGTTGAGATCGTCGTGGATTTCGAAGCCGAGGGCCCGCGCGAAGTCCTGTGCGCCCTTCCCCACGACCAGGTGGTGATCGGTCAGCTCGGCGACCGCCTTGGCCACCAACGACGGGGTCTTCACCCCCTCCAGCCCCGCCACCCCGCCCGCCCACCGGCGTGGCCCGTGCATGAGGCACGAATCGAGCTGTACCACGCCATCCGCGTTGGGAAGACCGCCGTACCCGATGCCCCGCTCCTCCGGGTCGAGTTCGGGGATGTTCACCCCGGCCACGCACGCGTCCAGAATGTCCTCCCCCTCGGTGATGCCGCGGAACGCACGCTCGATCGCGCTTTCGGGGCCGCCGTTGCGGTACCGGATGGAGGACACGTCGGCGACCAGGACGGGGCGGGTCGCGCGTGTATGGATGGCCGGAGCGGACATTCGGCCGGATTCGCCGGTCACGCCCGCTTCAGCCGCGGCGGACGATGCGGCCAGCGAGGGCACGGCACCGGCCGCCGCACCCGCGGCCGCGGTCTTCACGAAGTCACGTCTGTCCATGGTTCTCCCGGGGAGGGCAGCCCGTCGCGCCGGCGCCATCACCGTGGCACGCAGTTTGCACGAGACTGCCAGAAGTTGAAGGCCACAAGTGGAGGATCACGATGACCACCATTGTAGGCAACGCATTCGGGCGGGGGCCAGCGCGGCCGGCGACGTGCACGGCCCGCTGCAATCCCCGCTTGCCGCCTCTTCCCTTCCCCCCGAAGTTCCCGCCCAGACCCCACGCGATCGCATCCTGGAGACCCGTCATGTCCTCCCCCCCGCCCGGCGCCACCAACCACCTCCCCACCCCGGCGTGCCCCCCTTCGCAACGGCCATCGAGGCCCGCCCGGTGGCGCCGCGGCCCACACCTCCGCCTGCTCGTCCTTCTCATCCCCATCCTGGCCGCATGCGGTCTCCCCGGAATCCCCGACACCGCCGGCCGCCCCCTCGACCCCCGCTGGGCTTCGATCGTCAGCGCCCGCACCCACGGCACCATCTCGAAGCGCGACCGCATCACGATCCGGTTCACCAGGGATGTCGCGGACGAGCGCCTTCTCGGTCAGCCCACGCAGGGCGTGCTCTTCCTCGACCCTGAGGTCGAAGGCGAGGCCACCTTCGTCAGTGCCCGGGAGCTCGTCTTCACCCCCGCCGCCGACCTTCCCTCGGGACAGGAATTCCGCGTCGTGCTCCGGCGCGAAGGCCTGGACGGGCTGCCCGGCGACCTCGACGCGTACTGGTTCGACTTCGAGGTGATCCGCCAGGACTTCGAGCTGACGGTGGACGGCCTGGACGCGCAGTCCGGCGACGCCGGGGACCTCACCGTGACCGGAGCGGTGGTGACCGCGGACGTGGCCGAATCCGAGGCGGTCGAGGAGCTTCTTCGCGCCCACCAGGACGGTGCCGAACTGGAGATCCGGTGGCAGCACGAACAGGACGGTCTGGCGCACCGCTTCACCATCGCGGGCGTGACGCGCGGGCCGCGCAACAAGGTGGTCCGGCTGCGCTGGAACGGAAGCCACATCGGGGTCTCGGCGCGCGGGCGGGAGGACCTGGTGGTGCCGGGGCGCGAGATCTTCCGTGTCACCCGGGTCCACGCCGAGTCGGACGACCGGCAGCTTGCGGTGGTGCGCTTCTCGGACCCGCTCGAGCCGGCACAGGACCTGGGCGGGATGGTGAGTCTGGGCGACGAGGGCTTCACGCTGGAAGTCGCGGGCAACACGCTCCGCATCATTCCGGCGGAGCGGCTCACGGGACCCGTGACGGTCGCGGTCGAGGCGGGCATCCGGGGCGTCGGCGGCAAGCGGCTCGATGAACGCAGCGAGACCGAGGTGAATTTCGTGGACGTGAAGCCGGGAGTGCGATTCGCGGGGCGCGGGGTGGTGCTGCCCGGGGCCGAGCGGCTGACGGTGCCGATCGAGGCGGCCAACGTTCACTCGCTGCAGGTGACGGCCTTTCGCGTGTACGAGGACAACATCGGGGCGTTTCTGCAGCGCAGCGGACTGTCCGGGGAGAGCGATCTCGGGCGCGCGGGGCGCACGCTCTGGAGACGGACCATCGAGCTGCCCGCGGCCCCCGACGGCGCGTGGACCCGCTACGCCGTGGACGTGAGCGACCTCGTGCGCGCCTACGATGGGAGCCTCATCCGTCTGACCCTGTCGATCAATCGCGGCAACTCCACCTTCGCCTGCACCGACGAACAGAACCGGGTGCCGGTGATCGAGGAGCCGCCGCCGGCCGACATGGACGAACCGTACGGACAGGTCACGATCGGGTGGAGCGGGATCGGGTCGTACCGGCGCGACGCGCTCGGCTGGCGCGGCCGCGACGATCCGTGCACCGACTCGTACTACCGGTGGTCTTCGCGGGCCATGAGCTCGCGCAACTTCCTGGCCTCGAACATCGGCATGACCGCGAAGAGGGATGCACGGGGCGGCGTCCTCGTGGCCGTCACCGACCTGCGCACCGCCGAACCGATGGGCGGCGTGCCGGTCACCTTCATGAACTACCAGAATCAACCGCTGGCCAGGGTGGTGACGGGTCCGGCCGGCCTGGTCCGCACCACGCTGGACGCCGTCCCCCACTACGCCGTGGCCGAGCGCGGTAGCGACAAGGGTTACCTCAAGATGAACTTCGGGGCGGCGCTGCCGACGAGCCACTTCGACGTGGGGGGCGAGGTGGTGGCGGAGGGACTCAAGGGCGCGATCTACGGAGAGCGCGCGGTGTGGCGGCCGGGCGACGACATCCACCTCACCTTCGTCCTCGACGACGCCGGCAATCCGCTGCCGGAGAACCACCCGGCCACCCTGCGGCTCACCAACCCGTTGGGCCAAGTGGTCCACACGGTCATCAACACCGATCCGGTCGGCGACTTCTACGCCTTCCCGCTTCGCACCGCCGCCGACGCGCCCACCGGAAACTGGAACGCGGCGGTCGAGGTCGGGGGGGCGCGCTTCACGACGCCGGTCCGGATCGAGACCGTCATGCCGAACCGGCTCCGGGTCGACCTCGACCTGGGCGGCGAGGGACTCCTGCAGGGGGGCGTTCCGCGCGAGGCGATCCTCTTCGGGCAGTGGCTCAGCGGGGCGGCCGCGCGCAACCTGGACGCCGATGTGCGCGTGTCGTTCCGTCCGGTGTCCACCGCCTTCAACCGATGGTCGGACTATCACTTCGACGATCCGGCACGCGACTACTCGGGCGAGCCCGTGACGGTCTTCGAGGGCTCCCTGGACGACGAGGGCTTCGCGGCCTTCACCACCGATCTGTCGCCGGGCGCCCCGTCACCGGGCATGCTCGCGGCCTCGTTCACCACGCGCGTCTTCGAGGAGGGCGGCGCCTTCAGCACCAGCCGGAGCAGCGCGCGCCTGTCGCCATACGAGCGCTACGTGGGCGTCCGTCCCCCCGCCGGCGACGCAAGACGCGGCACGCTGCTCACCGACTCGACCCACACCGTCGACATCGTCACGGTTTCTCCCGGCGGCGATCCCGTTTCGGCGCAGTCCGTGGACGTCACGCTCTACAGGATCGACTGGCGCTGGTGGTGGGACCGGTCCGCGGAATCGCTGGCCCGCTACACGGAAAGCGAGCACAGCGCGGTGGTGGCGCGGGGGCGCGTCTCCACCACGGATGGGCGCGGCAGCTGGGACTTCCGGGTCAACTACCCGGACTGGGGCCGGTATCTCGTGCGGGCGTGCGACGCCGAAGGGGGCCACTGCACCGGCAGGACCGTCTACATCGACTGGCCGGGTTGGGCGGGGCGCCGCCGCGAGGAGACCGGCTCCGGGGCGAGCGTACTGACCCTGCTCGCCGACCGGACGAGCTACACCGTGGGCGACGTGGCCGAGATCCAGCTGCCCGGGGCCGAGTCGGGCCGGGCGCTCGTCACGCTGGAGACCGGCACCCGCATCCTGGAGCAGAGGTGGCTGGGAATGGGCGGCGGCCGGACCCGCTTCAACGTGCCGATCACCGCGGAGATGAGCCCGAACGTCTACGTCGGCGTCAGCCTGATCCAGCCGCATTCAGAGCGCGACAACGACCTGCCGATCCGCCTGTACGGGGTCATTCCGCTCGAAGTCGAGGACCCTGCCACCGTGCTGCGCCCCGAGATCGGGGTTCCTGAGGAGTGGCGTCCCGACACGACGGTGACGGTGCGCGTCTCCGAGGCGTCGGGACGGCCGATGACGTACACGCTGGCGGTGGTGGACGAGGGGCTGCTGGGACTGACCGGCTTCCGGACGCCCGATCTGCACGGGAGATTCTACCGCAAGGAGGCGCTCGGGGTCTCCACGTGGGACATCTTCGACGAGGTTGCGGGCGCCTACGCGGCCGAGCTGGAGCGGCTGCTGGCGCTGGGCGGGGACGACGCGGTCGAGATCCGGGAACAGGACCGGAGCCGCTTCCCGCCGGTGGTGCGGTTCATGGGGCCGTTCACACTCGGGCGTGGCGCGTGGCGCGAGCACTCGGTGGACCTTCCAGAGTACATTGGGCAGGTGCGCGTGATGGTGGTGGCGGGACACGAGGGCGCCTACGGCTCCGCGTCGGAGCAGGTGTTCGTGCGGCAGCCGCTGTCGCTGCTGGCGACGGTCCCCCGGGTGGTGGGTCCGGGTGAGGAGATAGCGGTGCCGGTGTCGCTCTTCGCCATGGAGGACGGGATCGAGGAGGCGACCGTGACGCTTGGCGTCGAGGGTCCGTTCGATGTGGTCGGAAGTGCAAGTCAGACCATCACTTTCGACGGCGCGGACGAACGGATGGCCCGGCTGCACATCCGCACCGGCGACCGCCCGGGACAGGGTGTGCTTCGTTTCGGGGCCGTGTCGGGCGAGCACCGGGCCGAGTCCGAAATCACCCTGCGCGTACGCCGTCCGAACCCCGTGACCGCCGACCAGGTGCTGGCCCGTATCGCCCCGGGCGAACGGTGGACCGCCGACGTGGATCCCCACGGCATGCCGGGAACGAACTCCGCCACGCTGGAGGTGACCCCCCTTCCGCCCCTCAACCTGGAGGCGCGGCTGGGCTACCTGGTACGCTATCCGCACGGGTGCCTCGAGCAGGTCACCTCAGCCGTGTTCCCGCAACTGTACCTGCCGCTGCTGGTGCGCCTCGATGACGGCGCGCGCGGTCGGGCGGAGCAGAACATTCGGGTCGGGATCGACCGCCTGCGAAGGTTCCAGGCCACCTCCGGCGCGTTCTCGTACTGGCCCGGCGGACACACCGGCGCAAACGCCCGCAACGGGTGGGTGACCAGCTACGCCGGCCACTTCCTTCTCGAGGCGGACCGCCTCGGCTACTTCGTCGAGCCACAGGTGATGTCGGCGTGGCGGGCCCACCAGCGCCGCCGGGCCCGTTCCTGGCGGGTTCGCGGCGACACCCCGGCGATGGAGCAGGCCTACCGGCTGTTCACCCTCGCGCTCGCCGGCGACTACGAGATCGGCGCCATGAACCGCCTGCGGGAGTCGCCGCGGCTGGACCCCACCGCCCGCTGGCACCTCGCCGCCGCCTACCGGCTCGCGGGCGTGGACGACGCCGCGGCCCGCCTGGTTGCCGCCGACGACTTCGTGCCCGACTACCCGGCCGCGGGCTGGAGCATGGGATCCCGGCTCCGCGACCGCGGGATCCTGCTGGACGCCCTGGTGCGGCTGGACCGCCCCGCCCAGGCGCTTCAGGTGGCCCGGGAGATCTCCGACCAGCTGTACTCGCGCACCTGGCACAGCACCCACTCCATCGCCTACTCGCTCTTCGCGATGGCGCGCTACTACGGACTGGACGAGGCACCGGACGAATTCACCTTCGAGCGGCGGGAGGGAGGGAGCGCGGAGTCGATGGCGTCCTCGTCCCCGGTCTACACCGAGGACCTGGCCACCATTGCCGAGGAGGGGGGACGCGTGGAAGTCGCGAACACCTCCGATGCTCCGCTCTTCGTGAGCCTGGTGACGCGGGGCGCGCCGGCGCCGGGCGACGAAATCGCGACCTCCTCCGGACTGGCGGTCGAGGTCACGTACATGGACCCGGACGGCGAGAGCATCGACGTCACGGAAGTCGAGCAGGGCTCCGACCTGGTGGCCACCGTCACCGTCCGCAACGAGTCGGGGCGCGCGGCGCGCGATCTGGCGCTGGCGTACCGCGCGCCGTCGGGGTGGGAGATCCACAACGCGCGTCTCGACTGGGGGGAGGGTCCGTCCGACGACCGCATCGAGTACCAGGACGTGCGCGACGACCGGGTCCTCACCTACTTCTCGCTGGACGCCGCGCAGTCGCTGAGCCTGTCGATGCGATTCAACGCGGCGTACCTGGGCGAGTTCTACCTGCCGACGGTCACGGTCGAAGCGATGTACGACGCTTCCGTGTACGGGCGGACGAAGGGGATGACGGTGCGGGTGGTGGAGGAGGGGGAGGGGGGATCGTGAGGCTGTCTCGGCGGTTGGCCCGGCCGCGGCGCTTCGCCCTCCTGTCCTCCGCGGCCCTCGTCGTCCTGTTGGCGCTCCACTACATCACCCGCCTCCCCGCCCCCCTCTTCGACGCTCCGCTCTCGTCCGTCCTCGAAGCACGCGACGGGTCGCTCCTGGGCGCGCGCATCGCGGCCGACGGACAGTGGCGCTTCCCGGGGCGGGACACACTCCCGGAAAAGTACGCGGCCGCACTCATCGCCTTCGAGGACAAGCGCTTCCGGCGACACCCCGGGGTCGACCCGCTCGCGCTGGCCCGCGCCGCGTGGACCAACCTGCGCGCCGGAGAGGTCGTCAGCGGTGGGAGCACGATCACCATGCAAGTGATCCGCATGGCGCGCGGCCACCCCTCGCGCACCTACCGCGAGAAGTTCATCGAGGCGGCGCAGGCGGTCCGGCTCGAACTCGGCACCACCAAGGACGAAGTCCTGTCGCTCTACGCCGCCCACGCGCCCTTCGGCGGCAACGTGGTCGGGCTCGAAGCGGCGGCCTGGCGCTACTTCGGGCGGGATCCCGCCGAGCTGTCGTGGGCGGAGGCCGCGATGCTGGCGATCCTTCCCAACAACCCGGGCGCGGTGCATCCGGGACGCAGCCGCGATGCGTTGCTGGAGAAGCGCGACCGGCTGCTCCACCGGTTGGCCGAGGCCGGGACCCTCGGCGAGGCGGAACTCGGGCTCGCCCTCATGGAACCGCTGCCGGACGCACCGCAGCCGCTCCCGCAGGACGCGCCCCACCTTCTGCAGCGGCTCGCGTCGGAGTCGGGGGGTGCGGGCCGGCGGTATGCGACCACGCTCGATCCGGCGCTCCAGCGGCTTGCAAGCGAGATCGTGGCCCGCCAGTCGCGGGACCTGGCCGCGATGGGGATCCGCCACGCGGCCGCGCTCGTGATCGACAACCGCTCGTTCGAGGTGGCCGCGTACGTGGGCAACACCCGCTGGGCGGTCGACCAGGGGAGTGGCCACGCGATCGACCTGGTGCGCCGTCCGCGCAGCACGGGGAGCATCCTCAAGCCGCTGCTCTACGCGCGCATGCTCGACGCGGGCGAGATCCTGCCCGAGACGCTCGTGCCCGACGTGCCGTCCCAGTTCGCCGGCTACATGCCCGAGAACTACGACCGCGAGTTCCGCGGGGCGGTCCCGGCCAGGGATGCGCTGGCGCGGTCGCTCAACGTGCCCGCCGTGTGGATGCTCAGGCGGCACGGCGTGGACAGGTTCTACGACTTTCTGCGCGAAATGGGGATGAGCACGCTGCACCGGGCGCCGGGAGACTACGGTCTGACGCTGGTGCTCGGGGGGGCGGAGGGGACGCTGTGGGATGTCGCGGCGATGTACGCGAATGTGGGGCGGATCGGGGGGGGCGGGGGCCGGGGTGAGATGCTTCTGCGGCCGCGCCTTCTGGTGGATGCGCCGGCCGGGACGCGAGGGCGGGCGCCGCTGAGCACGGGCGCCGCGTGGCTGACGCTGGAGGCCCTGGTCGAGGTGGTCCGTCCGGGCGCGGATGCGCGGTGGCGGGTGTTGGGCCGGGGGCGTCGCGTGGCGTGGAAGACGGGGACCAGCTACGGCCACCGGGACGGGTGGGCGATCGGAGTCACCCCGCGCTACACGGTGGGCGTGTGGGCGGGGAACGCCGATGGCGAGGGGCGGCCGGAGCTGACCGGGATCGGGGCTGCCGCGCCGGTCCTCTTCGACGTATTGAACCGTCTGGACGGGGACGGTTGGTTTGCCCGGCCGGAAGCGCACCTGAAGAAGGTGAGGGTTTGCGCGGCCGACGGATTCCTGGCCGCGGGCGAGTGCGACGCCGCTTTCAGCCGGGCTCCCCGCGACAGCCGTTTCGCGCGCCCGAGCCCGCATCACCGAACCGTGCACCTGGACCCTGCGAGCGGTCTGCGGGTCCACGGAAGGTGCGAGTCGGTCCAGGCCATGGCCCACGAGACCCGGTTCGTCCTGCCACCGGGCCAGGAGACCTACTACCGGCGCTGGAATCCGGCGTATCGCCCGTTGCCGCCCTATCGCGCGGACTGCGCGGCCGGTTCGGCGGAAGCGGTGGCGCAGGGACCCGTCGACTTCGTCTATCCCCAGCCCGGGGCCCGAATCTACATCCCCGTGGAGCTGGGCGGGCAAAAGGGACGCGCCGTCTTCTCGGCCGCCCACCGCGACCCGGAAGCCACACTGCACTGGCACCTGGACGACCGCTACGTGGGCTCCACGACCGTCTTCCACGAGCAGGCGCTGGACGTCGAGCGCGGCTGGCACGCCGTGACGGTGGTGGACGATCTGGGGAACCGGGCGCGGCGGGTGTTCGAGGTGCTCGGGAGGAAGGAAGAGGCTGACCTCGGACCGGGAGTCGGCAACATCCTCGAGTAGTGCCGTCCACCCTGTCCCCTCCGGTTGCGAACGGCTATGGTTGCCCCTTCATCGCCACCTCATCAAGACCGCGTCGGATGACCCAAGCCCGTGGACTGAGTCCCCCCGGCCCTGCCAGCCCGGCATCTCTCCGTTCGCGATGCTCCCGCGGTACGGTCCACCGGTTCCCAACCCGGCTCGCCCGGTTGCTTCTCGCCGCGAGCCTCGTCCTTCCCGCGGCGGATGCGGGCGCGCAGTCCCTTGATGAAGCGAGGTCCGCCTTCGCGGACGGTCTCTTTCTGAAAGCCGCGGATCTCGGCGAAGCCCTGGCGACCTCCGATGGCTACACGCTCGCAGCCCAGTCCCTTGCGCTGCACGCGCACTACAAGGCGGCGGGCGACGAATGGGAGGAGATCGTCGAACGTGCGATGCGGATGGGCGAGGAGGCCGTCCGCGCCGATCCCGCCAACCCGGAGGCGCACTGCCACTTCGCCCACGCCGTCGCCCGGTACGCCCAACGCGTGAGCACGCTGACCGCGCTGCGCAAGAACCTGGCGGGAAGGATCCGCGATCTGCTCGAGGCGGCGCTTGAAATCGACCCCGACAACCCCCTCACCCACCTGATGCTCGGCGGTTGGCACGCCGATGTCGCCACGGCCGGCTTCTTCGCCCGCCGGCTCTACGACGCCGACCGCGAGAAGGCCGTCTACCACTACGAGCGCGCCATGCAGCTCGAACCCGAGTCGAAGGTCCTGCTGTACGAATACGGGATCAGCCTGCCCGGTCTCGACGAGGAGCGAGGCGCGCAGCGGGCCAAGGAGATGCTGGAAAAGGCGCTGGGACTACCGGTGCGGGATGTTCACGAGGAGTATGTCCATCTGGACATATTGAACGCACTGGACCGGCTGACGGGCAGATAGGCGGTCTTCACCCGGACCGCGGCCTGGTCAGCAGATCCGGAAACCGATAGACCAGGACGCCGGTGCCGGGCGCGTTGTCCACGTCCACGTACCCCTTGTCCGACATCCCGTTGAGGACCTTCTCGATCTCTTCGAAGCCCTTGCCGGTGGCCAGCACGCCCTGGCTGACCGTGAGCTCCCCGCCATTCTCCATCGCGGCCTGGAGCAGTTGCTGGCTCAGGTTGAGCGGTGCGGAGCGCAGCGGTTGCGGTTCGCCCCCGGCGGCCCGGGCCTGGGCCCGCGCCCGCGCCAACTGGCGGGGATGCGCGATGTGCCCCTCCCGGATGTTGGCGTCCCGAACCAGCGACTTCATCCTGAAGAGGTCGACCAGCTGGCCGATGCCGAACAGTCCGATGGTGAGCAGCCACAACAGGCCGGTGCCGACCTTTCCCAGGTAGAAGCGGTGGATCCCGCAACCGCCCACGAGACAGGCGCACCAAAGGCCGTAGCTGAGTCCCGTCGAGTATTTCGGCTCGCCGCCATCCACCGGTACGGCAGGCAGGTTGACGTTCAGATTGACCGAGACATCTCTGGTCGGCTCGTTCATGGTGGCCCTCCCGCCACGTCGTGGTTCGCTGTTCGCCAGGGGTATGAAGTGTCGCGGGGCGGCCATCGTCCAACAAGCCCCGGGTCCATGTCCTCACCCGTTACGAACTCAACCTCTGTATTGTTGCGCGAGGCGGGTCAGACCACTGCCCTGAAGCCGACGCGGCCCCCGTCCGCCTTCCACTTCACCGCATGCGGCACCCCCTCGTTCGCCAGCTCCCTCAGAATGCAGCGTACCTCGTCCGCGAGGCGCTCGTCGAAGAGATGGGGGTTTGCGAGGTACCAACGGACCCAGCCCTCGTTGCGCAGGTGATCCTTGAAGGAGCGACGGTAGGACTCCCACATCTTCTCTTCCATCGCTCCCGTCTCCCGTTGGTAGAGCAGGTTGCTGAAGTGGCGGAATCCCGCCGTCATATAGGAGTCCCAGCGGAGCCGCTCCCCGGCGTCGAGCCGGTCCGGGTCTTCGGCCGCCCGCGCGACGAAATCGGCGAGTTCGCTGTCGCGAAAGACGTGCTCGAGCAGGCGGATGCTGTTCTCGACCATCGAGTTGAAGGTGGCCGCGCGAACGCTTCGCGTGTTGCGCCGCGTCTGCTCGTGGCCGAGCCTCATCTGGCGCGCGACCAGCAGCAGCGAAAACACGACGCCCAGGGCGCCTATGAATTCGCCAAGGTTGCCAAGGATGTCCATGCTCATTCGCGATTCCTGCCTAGGAGAGGGTGCGTCGGCGGGCCGACCGGGGACCCGTTTTGGAGCGAAGGAATCCGGGTTGGCCGGAGCGAAGCGCGGTGGGGGACCGGCGGTGGTCAAATGTACCCGATGCCCGATCGGTGGCGCTACTCGTATCGACGGCGCTACTCGTGTGGAGAGTGGCCGGCTCCGCGGGAATGGGCGATGTTACGCATGCTCATGTATGGCACCGACCGACTGAAGGAGGCGAGGACGATGGGAGCGGCAAACATCCGGTTTCGGCGGCGCCGGGACGCCGGCAGGCGGCAGGGACTCCCGATGTGGGCCCGCGGCTCGGCTCCCGTCTGCGTGGTGACCCTGGTCCTTGCCGGCTGCGGCCTTTTCGGGCCCGGGTACCTCGAGATACGGGAGGTCGCGGTGGGCCCGACGCTCGCCAGGTGCTACGGCGAGGGCCTGCAGTCATGCATGGTGGTCGACGGAGGGCTCTTCTACGATCAGATCGAAGGGTTCACCTACGAGCCGGGCTACGACTACCGCCTCCGGATCGGCAAGCACGATCCCTGGGGTGGGGAGCCGCCGCAGGATGCCGGCCGGTACGCCTACCGCCTCCTGGAGCAGCTGGAGAAGACCGTCGCACCGTCCTCACCCGCGACCCTGTCGGTGGCGCCGGCACGGGTGACGTGCATCAGCGTTGACGACTTCTGCCTGGTGGTGAACGGCGCGTTGTACGACGACATGATCACCGGTTTCGAGTACGGGCCCGGCCATCACCATGTCCTCGATGCCAACCTGTATCGCGACGGCCGATACGTGCTGAATGAGGTCTCCTCGAAGACGATGGCGGCGGGCACGGAAGAGGAGATCACCATCGACCGCCACAGAGTCGAGTGCGGCGACGGACAACCGGGCTACTGCAAGGTCGTCAACGGCGCCCCCTTCCGCGGCGAGATCGTCGGCTTCGAGCCCGAGCACGACTACGACTACCGGCTGCGCGTCGAGAGGTTCGACATGTTCCCGGAAGGCGTGACCGCACCACCGTACGTTCCGCTCCACGGCTACCGCTGGCTGGAAACGCTCGAGCGCACCTCGGGCAGTTGATCCCTGGCCGGCGATCCCGGGGTGTTGACGGAACCATGATGGCACCGTTGTACCGTATCGCCCCGGAGATCAGGTTCGCGCACCCGAGGGCGGGGAGATATGATGTGTCCACCATGCAGACCGAGACACCGACGACGTGGGAGGATGTGCTGCGGATGCCGGACGATGGCAACCGCTACGAGTTCATCGGGGGGCGCCTGTACCTGACGCCCGCGCCCGTGACCCGGCACCAGCGGATTTCGAAGCGGCTGCAGGCGGCTCTGATGCGGATTCTGGAGGATGCGGGCCGCGGCGAGGTGTTCTACGCCCCTTTCCTGGTCGAATTCCCGGGCACCGCTGATCGTGTTCAGCCGGACCTGGTTTTCGTGGCCGACGAGAGGCGGGAGATCATCGGCGAGAAGCAGGTGCTGGGCGCTCCCGATCTGGTCGTCGAGATTCTGTCGCCTTCAACCGCGCACCGGGACCGCGGAATCAAGCTCGATCTGTACGCACGTTGCGGGGTCGGACAGTACTGGATCGTGGATCCGGTCGAGGACGTGGTCGACGTCTGGCGGTTCGGGGACGAGCCGGGGCACGAGCGCTTCTCGGGCGAGTTGCCGGTGCGGCTTGGCGCCGAGCGGGTGGGCGAGGTGGACCTTGACGAGGTCTTTTCGCGTCATCTGGACGTGTGGGAGACGCGGGAGGATTAGTGTCCTGTCACAGGTGATATGTCAATCAGCGAGGCGTCCCAATCGAGCATGCGGCTGTCCCTTGATTTGCCGCGGCGACGGGCGGGCGGTTTGACTCCGGTCCGCGTCTCCCCTGCATCGCGGTTCCGTAGTCGTCGGCTGGCGGCAGCCCCCTGCGGGCATGAGTGTCCCGATTCGCGGATCCCCGGGCCTATCCGGGCATGAGTGTCCCGATTCGCGGATCCCCGGGCCCATCCGAGCATGAGCGTCCCAAATCGTCTGATCACAGGCCGATCTGACTATGGACGGTTTCGGAATCGAGCACTCGCGAGGTCCGGGACCACCCTCCAGGATGCCCCCCAATGGCCCTCAGGGGCCCCAGGATCGAGTCCGAGCCCCTCGTGACCCGTTTGTGTTGCCTCCACCCCCGGTTTTCGCGTCCTGAGCCGTCCTGAGAGGCCGAAATCACGCCGCGTATATTGTAGCAGGCGGGCACGCTGCGCCCTCCGAAAACCCTTTGCCACACTGCCATTTCAGGAGACTTGAATCATGTCCGACGACCTCTTCGAACTCGGCGAACGCATCGCCGGTCTCGCCGCCCGCATCAACATCGCCACCTTCGAAATGCTCACCCTCGTCGCCGAATTCGACCGGCGCGAAGGATGGGCCGACAGCTTCACGTCGTGCGCCGAATGGCTCGCCTGGCGCACCGGGCGGACGCTGGCCGCCGCGCGCGAGAATGTTCGGGTCGCCCACGCGCTCGAGGAACTTCCCCTGACCGCCGAGGCCATGAAGAGCGGCCAGCTCTCCTACACCAAGGTGCGCACCATGACCCGGGTCGCCACGCCCGAGACCGAGGCCACGCTGCTCGAGTTTGCGCAGTCGACTTCGGCGGCGCGGCTGGAGTGGCTGGTCCGGGGGTGGAAGACGTTGTCGCGGGACGGTGAGATCGCGGCCGAGGAGGTCCGCCACCGGAGCCGCACCTTTTCGGTGGCGATCGATGCGGACGGGATGTATGTGGTGCGGGGGCGGCTCGAGCCGGAGGTGGGTGCCGTGCTGATGCGGGCGATCGAGGCGGCGAGCGATGCGTTGTACCGGGGGGAGGATGGGGATCGGCGGCCGCGCAACCGGCAGCGGCGGGCCGATGCGGCGGGGCTGGTGGCGGAGCGGGCGCTGGCGGCGGGGTTTGGGGGGGATGTGGGGGGTGGGGGTGATGCGGGCGGGGGTGGGGATGCCGGTGGGGATGCCGGGGGCGGGGCGGGCGGGGGCGGGGTCGTGGGAAGCGGCAGCCGCGCCGAACGCTACCAGGTTGTGGTCCACACCGACGCCGCGACGTTGTCGGAGCGCGGCGAGACGGGGCGGTCCGAGCTCGACGGGGTGCGGGTCTGCGCGGAGACATCGCGGCGCATGGCGTGCGACGCCGCGCGGGTCGCGATGGGTCACCGGGACGGCGAAGTGGTGAGCGTGGGGCGTCGGACGCGCACCATCCCCCCGCACATCCGCCGCGCGCTCGAGGAACGGGACCGCGGGTGTCGCTATCCGGGGTGCGCGAGCCGCTTCACCGAAGCCCACCATGTAAAGCACTGGGCCGATGGCGGCGAGACGAGCCTGGCCAACACGATCCTGCTCTGCCGCCGCCACCACCGCCTGGTCCACGAGGGTGGGACGCGGATGGCGCTGGACCGTGACGGCAAGGCCGCGTTCTTCACGCGGGCGGGTCAGGTGATCGGAGGGGCGCCCCCGTTGCCGGAGGTCACCCGGCAGCTGCCGGAGCCCCCGCCCCCGCCCCCCAACCGCCTCTCCAACGGCGCCCCCCGCTTCGTCGACTCGGCGGTCCCGCTGCCGCTGGAGCTCGAGGCGCTGGAGGCGGTGGTGTGATCGGGCGCCCGCCCGTCGCCGCGGCAAAAGCCGGGACGCGAGCATGTCGGATTGGGACAGGCCACCGGCGGCGCCCTTCAAGTCAGGTGCGGCGCCTCGCATGAGACGGTGCGGCGGGTGCCGTTGGCTTAGCGCGGAGGAACCGGCGCACCGCGTTCGAGGCCGATGTGTCCCATCAGCTGCAGCCGTTGGCCGCCCGATGCGCGGTCGTACACGGTGGAGACCTCGAGCAGCCTGCCTCTCAGCCGGGCCCGATACGCGCCGCGCAGGTCCATCGTCCACCCTTCGTCGGGGAGGTGCGCTCCTGGTGTCATGCCTGGCGCGCGGTCCTGCCAGAGCGCGAATCCACCTCTGGTCTGGCCACCCCAGCGGGGCGACGCGGACAGCGAGAATCCCTCCTCCTCGCGCCCGCCCACCGTAAGGGTCAGGCCGGCGCCGCTCTCGCCGTAGTCGGTGGCCGAGTGGAAGGCGAGCCATCGCCCCTGCACGTCGACCCCTACGACGCCCATCCGAGTCCGCAGTCCGCCGGCAAGCTCCACGCCGCGTCCGATCCGGCCGTCGCCGCCGTCACGGCGCACGTGCACGGCGCCGAACGGGGCAAGTTCCGCGGTGCCGGCCCGCATCTCGCTTCGCACATCGAGGCCCAGGCGGACCTGGTGCACGCGTGCGCGCAGGTCGTCGATCGTCTCCGTCCCCTCGCCGGTCGACAGGCTGGCCCACCCGGCGTCGGCCCTCAGTCCGAACGCGACCGGGCCGCGCGCAGGTCCCAGCCTCCGCTGGAACTCGACGAGCCCCATGGCGAGGTCCAGCGGACTCGTACCGACCCGGCCCGTCTCGGTCCGTTCATTCCGGGCCTCCCCCCTGCCCGCGCCGATTGTCGTCCAGACCGAGGTGGCCCCTCCGGACCAGCGCAGGTACGGATGCACCGACTTCATCGTGGTGCTCAGCCGGCCGCTCGCCGTCCCGGCGTTCCAGTCGCCGGAGCCCCGGCTGCGGCTCAGCGCGACGCCGAAGAGCCAGCTCGGAAGCTGTGCGTCGATCCCCAGGTACTGGACGCGCAGGTCTCCGTCGTAGGCGCCGTCGATGCCGGCCGGCCCCTTCCCGAGTCCGGCGGCACCGCCGTCGTAGCGCTGCACATCCGCCTGACCCCATAGCGACCACGCAATACCGGGGCGTAAGGAATCGGCGGACTGGCCACCCCAGGCAAGGGTGAAGTCCGTGCCGGAGATTCCGGCCGAAGATCGTACCGGGGCGGCAAGGTCCGACAATGAGAGTTCCGTGCCCGGAGCGGGCCGCGCCGCGCCCAGCGTCGACGCCATCTGCCCGGGGTCGGGCAACCATCCCTTCACGATCTCCTTCACCGCGTCCCAGAAGGTGTGCCCGTGCGGGAGCGCCACGGATCTGCCTCCAACGCGCAGCCCCGACTGCCGGTCCGCATCGGCACTCCCTGCTCGAGCACCGGGCACGACGCGTCGTTCGAGCGTCATGCGGGCGCTCGACAGATAGGACCGTGCCATGGCGGCGAATGCGTCGCTCAGCACGGATCGCGCCGCCCGGTCGCTCACGCCGACGTTCACCCGCTGAGTCGCGGCCAGTCCACCGGGGTCCGTTGCCGTGACGGTGACCGTGGCGTCCCCGTAGGCCACCGGAACCAGGACGAGCTCCGTTCCCCTCACGACCGCGGTAACCACCTCGGCGTCGGAGGTTTCGGCACTGAAGGCCAGTGGATCGCCGTCGATGTCGGTGAAGAAGGGCGCGAGATCCACCGTCACCCCATCTCCGCCCTCGTGCAGCATCTGATCCGGGATCACACCGACCGCCGTGGGCCCGTCGTTGACTGGAACCACGGTCACCTCGACGCTGGCCGTGTCGGCGAGGCCGTCCGCGTCGGCGACGACGTAGGTGAACCGGTCGGGGCCGTGGTAGTTCGGGTCCGGGACGTAGGAGACGTTCGTTCCGTCCACCGCTACCTCGGCCGTGCCGTTCCCGGCAGCCGAGACGCTCCGGACGTGCAACCGGTCACCGTCGATGTCCACGTCGTTGTCGAGCACGGGGATCTCGATCGCCTCGTCCTCCAGGGTAGTGGCCTGGTCGTCGGCCGCTTCGGGCGCGTCGTTGACCGGAGTCACGGTGACGTCGACCGTCGCGGTGTCAGCGAGGCCGCCCGCGTCCGCAACGACATAGGTGAAGCGGTCGGGGCCGTGGTAGTTCGGGTCCGGGACGTACGAGACGTTCGTTCCGTCCACCGCGACCTCGGCCGTGCCATTCCCGGCGGCCGAAACGCTCCGGACGCGCAACCGGTCGCCGTCGATGTCCGTGTCGTTGTCGAGCACGGAGATCTCGATCGCCTGGTCCTCCGGGGTCGTGGCCTCGTCGTCGTCGGCTTCGGGCGCGTCGTTGACCGGAGTCACGGTGACCTCGACCGTCGCGGTGTCGGCGAGGCCGCCCGCGTCCGCAACGACATAGGTGAAGCGGTCGGAGCCGTGGTAGTTCGGGTCCGGGACGTAGTAGAGGTTCATTCCGTCCGCCGCGACCTCGGCCGCGCCATGCCCCGCGGGCGAAACGCTCTGCACGCGCAACCGGTCACCGTCGATATCCGTGTCGTTGTCCAGCACCGGGATTTCGATCGCCTCGTCCTCCGGGGTGGTGGCCTTGTCGTCGGCCGCTTCGGGCGCGTCGTTGACCGGTGTCACGGTTACCTCGACCGTCGCGGTATCGGCGAGGCCGCCCGCGTCGGCGACGACGTAGGTGAAGCGGTCGGGACCGTGGTAGTTCGGGTCCGGCGCATATTCGATGGCCACCCCAGCGCCGACAACCTGCGCTTGCCCGTGTCCGGGCGCGCCCACCGAAACCACGCGAAGCCGGTCCGCGCGATCCGGATCGTCATCGTTGGCCAGGACCTTCGCCCTCGTCTTCCCGTCCTCCGCCACGCTCAGCGTGTCGTCCGCGGCCGCCGGGCGTTCGTTCACATCGACCACATGCACCACGACCTCCGCCCGGGCCTCGCCGCCCAGGGTGTCAGTCGCGACCACCGTCAGCGCATAGCGGTTCGGACCGGCTTCAAAGTCCTCCCCCGGACCGATGTAGCTCAGATCCCCCGACGCAGCATCGATGACAAAACGGTCGCTGCCCGGCATCAGCCCGAGCTCGACATCGTCTCCATCGGGATCGCTAACGGGAACGCGGCCGAGCGTCAGTGGCGTCCCGCGGCCGTCGCGGTTCTCGGCAATCTCGAAACGGGGCGGCTGTCCGAACACCGGGAGACGGTTCACGACTTCGACCACCACTTCCGCGGCCGCCGTCCCGCCCTGGCCGTCGGCAACCTCAACCCGGATGACGACGGTGCCGATCCGCTCCGGTGCCGTCCACCGCGCATCCGGCTCATCGGTCGCGCCCGTGAACGTCCCGTGCGCGGCGCTCCAGTCGTATGAAATCGAGTCGCCGTCGGGATCCGAGGCTTCGGCCCGCAGCCGAACCTCGCCACCGCGCGGAACCGTGCAGGGCTCGCAGGTCGCCCGCACGGCCGGCGGATTGGCGTCGCGGATCGTCACCTCGACCGATGACGGGTCGCCCGCCGTCACCTCCGGCGGCAGCGCGCCCAGCGACACCGTGAACGTCTCGTCGTCCACGTCGGCGTCCTCGACCGTCGAGATCGTGCCCGCGCCGACCGTCTGTCCACCGGTGATCGTGATGCTCGCAAGCGCCCCGAAGTCGCCCGGCTCGGCGGTCCCGGCCGCCAGCACCAGCGGGATCGTCACGTCATCCGCCAACGCCTCCGAAAGCCGCGCCCTTACCGTCACCGAACGCCCCTCGTCCACGGGATTCGGAGACGCCGACAGCCTCACCGTCGGCGGAGGCGGCTCCTCCTCGTCGTCGCGGATCGTCACCTCGACAAACGACGGGTCGCCCGCCGTCACCTCCGGCGGCAACGTGCCCAGCGACACCGTGAACGTCTCGTGGTCCGTGTCGGCGTCCACAACCGTCGAGATCGTGCCCGCGCCGGTCGTTTGTCCACCGGTGATCGTGATGCTCGCCAGCGACCCGAAGTCGTCCGATTCGGCGGTTCCCGTCTCCAGCACCAGCGGGATCGTCACGTCATCCGCCAACGCTTCCGACAGCGACGCCGTCACCGTGACCGACTCCCCCTCGTCCACGGGGTTCGGAGACGCCTCCAGGCTCACGGAGGGCTCCGGCGCCGGCGTCAACCTGGTGAAGGTGAGCCACGCCATGGGCACGTTGGAGAACTTGCCCGTTCCCGCAATGTTCGTAATGACGCCCTGTGGATCCGTGTCGTCATTGCTTAGCGAGAACTCCGTCCCGTCCTCGGTGCCGGCATCGTACGGATAGAGGTTCACCACATGCGTTTGCCTCCACTGATTCGCGCCGTCGAGCAGGGAAAGTCCCGTCACACCGACGAACCAGTCCGGACTGGGACCGATCATGGACAGGAGCGTCACCAGCGGATGCGACCTGGTAACGTCGACCGTGAACGTTGCAGTACCGGTGCCGCCTCCGGAGACGCCTTGCTGAATGACGGACAGCGTGTGCGGGCTTGCCACCACTTCGCCACGGAAGGTCCCCGTGGAGCCCGACTCCGCCACTATCTCAACACCGGGACTGGCCTGCTCGCCGCCCTTCCAGAACGTGACGCCGCTCCCGTGCACGCCACCGATCAGAGTCGTGAAGTGCGCGCCGGCCACCACTCCTCCGGGCGTGCTCTCCAACGTCCAGTTGCCCTGGAACTTCACCTCGTAGGTGACTGTTTGGGGGGCGGCCGGCAGCGCTGACAAGGCAGTGGAAATGGGCACGGCAAGAAGCAGGGCAAAGCGCCGGCGTTGCAGGAATCCAGGTTGCATTAGAGGGTTTGTCCCTTCTTCGTAACTGCGGATTCGAGCATGGCCGCCTCTCCATTCGCCTGGCCTGTCCCGATAATGTAAGCATAACGCGCCAGGTGGCGCCGGAACCCAACGGACCATGCGGGGCGCCGAGGCCGGGCCCGCCGCCCAGGCGGGATGAGGACGATGATTCCGGCGCTCTCGTTGCCCCACCCGCGCGAATCCGCCAACCTTGCCGCGCCATGTTCTCCTCCACCGCCTTCCGGCCCGCATGGTGGCTCCGCAACCCGCACCTGCAGACCTTCGCGGGCCGGTACATGCGTCCCCGCGCCGCCGTCCCTCTGGAGCGGCGCCGGATCGGGACTCCGGACGGCGACTTTCTCGATCTCGACTACGCACCCGAACCCGCGCCGGGCGCGCCCGTCGTGGTGCTGCTGCACGGACTCGAGGGGTCGACGCGGCGTGGCTACATGTCCGGGATGTTTCATCATCTCTTCGTCCGGGGCCTTCGGGGTGTGGGGCTGAACTTCCGCGGCTGCGGCGGCGAGCCCAACCGTGTCGCGCGCTTCTATCACTCCGGCGAGACGGGCGACCTGGCACATGTGGTCGCGGAGCTGCGCGACCGTCATCCCGGGCGGACCATCGGGGCGGCGGGATTCAGCCTCGGGGGCAACGTTCTCCTCAAGTATCTCGGGGAGCGCGGCCACGATACGGGGATTGCGGCCGCGGTGGCAGTATCGGTGCCCTATGACCTGGCGGGCTGCGCGGCGCGGCTGTCGTCAGGTCTGCCGGGACGCGCGTACGGCTCCCATTTCCTGCGCGCGCTCCGGCGCAAGGTGCGTGCGAAGCGCCACCTGCTCGAGGGAGTTGTGGATGTCGAGCGCGCGCTGGCAGCCCGGACGCTCCGAGACTACGACGACGAGCTGACTGCCCCGCTGCACGGCTTCTCCGGAGCCGATGACTACTACGACCGTGCCGATGTGCGACGCCACCTCCCCAACATCCGCGTGCCGACGCTCCTCGTGCAGTCCCGCGACGATCCGTTTCTGCCGCGGGGCGCGATCCCCGAGGGCGAGGTGGCCGCCAACCCGAACCTCACGGCGGCCTTCACGGACCGGGGCGGGCATCTGGGGTTCGTGGAGGGGGGCCTTCCGTGGCGCCGGCGTTTCTGGGCTGAACGCGTGGCCGCGAGGTTTCTGGGGGGGCGGTTGTTGTGAGGGGGGGTGTCAGGCCTTCCGCACCCGCTCGAGGAACTCGTCGCTCGCGGCGCATTCGGTCAGGGCGTCGGCCACGGAGTCGATGTCCACGCGGCAGCGATGACCGTCAAGCAGGTTGGACAGTTGCCGGGCCGTCTCCTCACCGAACTTCCGGCCTGCCAGTCGGTGGAGTACCTGCACTTGACCCTTGCGGAACCCATGCTCCACTCCCTGTTCGAATAACTCGTCCAGACCCAGCTGGAATTGGTCGACAACCTCCGCCATTGTTTTCGCCTCTCGCTGCACCTGTCTTGGCGGGTATCGCCATAGCATCCGCCCTGTGATCTTCTTCCGCGACGTTCCTCCAAGGGCGCAATCCGGTTCCGAATCCCGGGCGCCATCGGTCTTCGGCGGCTCCCCGTTTTCCGTCTGCACCCGCTCAAGGAACTCGGCCTCAGTACCGCATTCGAGCAACGCGGCAGCCACCCTGTCGATGCCGTCGCGACCCGAGAAGTCGACCAAGTAGCACAACCACTCAGCCGTCCGTTTGTCGAACCTGCGCGCAGCCTGGTCACGCAGGAGCAACGCCTGCCCCAACAGGATCCCCTGCCGCATCACCTTCCGAGCCAACTCATCCGGAAGTCGTTCCAACACCTCTTCCATTTGGGTCACCGTCCCCGCCCTTTTCCGCTTCAGTCGTTCCGGGAAGTTCCTTGATACTAACGTGGCGTTCACGGCTTTGACCATGGCGGGCGACTGTTCCCACGCGACCCACGTGCCGATTGAGGTCCCAGAGCCCACTGATGTCAACTACGCTTGACATTATGGAATGTGGAATTGACGTTTCGGGGAAGTGGCGCCCGGAGGCTCAGGGCTAGCCTTCCCTTGCGAGCCGGACACTCACCAGGCGATTCATGCTCACTCCCTGCTCCGCCGCCCCAATTGCCAGCGCACGGTGCGTCTCCGGCGGCACCCGCACCATGAACTTCCCGCTGTAGGCCCGGTCTGCCACCGGTTCCGGGACCGGCTCGCCATTGGTCCGCATGTCATCCGCGCAGTCGGCCACGAGGCGCTGGATCCCCGACAGGGCTTCTCCCGGGGTGGCCGCCAGCCAGCTCAGCGACGGGAACTCGGCACAGAGGCCCACATGTTCCCCGTCCTCGGCCGACCACGTGATGCGGTAGGTGTAGTGGTCACTCATTGCATGTCCTCCAGTCTCCCCGAAACACGCGTCGCAAACCTTCATAATAGCAATATTGATACTACCAACAGGATGCGGGCGACGGCTGAGGAGGTGGGGACCGACTCGAGGAAGGCGTCGTGCACGGAGTCTCCGGGATGGTGGGACTCCAAGGTGGGGGAAGGGTGTGGGCGTTTGGATGTTTGGATGGGCCGGCTGCGCGAACGCGACATCCATCGGTAGTGGATGTCTTCACGGAGAGGAGTGAGGGAACCGACGCGAGACCCGCGACCAGGTCCGGTTGCTCGGCCTCGCGAGGACAGCCAACTTTCGAGTCCAGACCGGAATCGGAGCGCTCAGGATGCGAAGACAACTGACTGCGATCGTGGAACGCGAAGACAACGGGTATGTAGTTCAGTGCCCCGAGGTGGATGTCGCCAGCCAGGGTGTCTCCGTCGCCGAAGCGCGGGCCAACCTCGAAGAAGCTCTGGCCCTCTACTTCGAGACGGCCTCCTCCGAGGAGATCGAGAGGCGTCTGCGCACCGAAGCCGACGTGACCCACGTCATCAGGCAGTCAGGCTTGCCGCGATCGGAATTCGAGTAACCGGCGAGCACGCAAGACGCCGGCGAATGGGAGAGAACTTGGCGGACGAAGTTGGTCGCGGGCAGGAAGCGGCACGCATTCGCGAGCGTCTGGCACGGCTCGCCACCGAGAGGGCCGAGCTGACCGCCCGACTCGGGGAACTGGAGTCAAGACGACCCACGGTTCGGGACGGCAAGCGTCCGGCGGGTCCGCTAACCAAGCGGTCGACGCCGAGCGATAAGATCGCTTTGTTCCGCGCCCTGTTTTGCGGTCGCGAGGACGTGTTTCCACGGCGCTGGGAAAACACCCGGACCGGGAGGTCGGGCTATGCACCCGCTTGCGCGAACGAATGGAAACCGAGGGTATGCGGCAAGCCCAAGGTGAAGTGCGGAGCATGCCCCAATCAGGCTTTCCTTCGCGTATCGGACGAGGTAATTGAGGCGCACTTGCGCGGCCGTCACACGATCGGAGTCTATCCGATCCGGCTGGACGACAGCTGCCGCTTCCTGGCCGCCGACTTCGACAGGAAGAGATGGCGGCGGGATGCGGAAGCCTTCCTCGAAGCCTGCAGGTCGAAGCGGATTCCGGCGGCACTCGAACGGTCGCGCTCGGGCAACGGCGGGCATGTCTGGATCTTCTTTGACGACCCGGTTCCGGCCTCGCTGGCCCGCCGCCTCGGCGCCCATCTTCTGACCGAAGCCATGGAGTGCCACCCCGATATCGGCTTTGGATCCTACGATCGGTTCTTTCCGAGCCAGGATACGCTGCCGATGGGCGGTTTCGGCAATCTCATCGCCCTGCCCCTGCAAGGTGGCCCGCGAAGGTACGGCAACAGCGTGTTCCTCGACGACAGCTTCGAGCCGCATTCCGACCAATGGGCCTTTCTCTCGTCGCTGCGACGCCTGTCCACGCCGGAGGCCACGGCAATCGTCGAGGAAGCGAGCCGACAGGGCCGGGTCATCGGTCTCCGCCTCCCGCTTGAGGAACGGGACGAGGAGCCTTGGACGGCACCTCCTTCGCGGCGCCTGCCGCTACCTGATATCTCCGGGACATTGCCCGAGCGGATCGAAGTCGTGTTGGGCGACCAGGTCTACATCCCGCGCGCCGGCCTACCGTCCGGCCTTGTCAACCGTCTCATCCGAATCGCGGCCTTCCAGAACCCGGAATACTACAGCGCGCAGGCGATGCGGCGCTCGACCTTCGGCATCCCCCGCATCGTGGCCTGCGCGGAATTGCTGTCGCACCACATCGCCCTGCCGCGAGGCTGCCTCGAATCAATGGAGGCGTTGCTTGAGGACCTCGGCATCCGCGTGGATGTGGAGGACGTGCGCAACTCCGGCCATCCGGCCGACACCGTCTTCCTCGGCAAGTTGACCCCCGAACAGAATGCGGCCGCCGATGCGCTATTGCGGCACGACACCGGAGTCCTCGCGGCGGCGACCGGGTTCGGCAAGACCGTGGTTGCGGCATCCGTTATTGCCTCGCGCGGCACCAACACGCTCGTGCTGGTCCACCGGCTGCAGCTCATGGATCAGTGGATCGCGCAGCTCGCGGCATTCCTCGATCTTCCCGCGTCCTCCATCGGGCAGATCGGTGGCGGCAAGCGCAAGCCAGGCGGCCTCGCCGATGTCGGCGTGATTCAGAGCCTCGTGCGCAAGAGGGAAGTGGACGACATCGTCGCCGACTACGGGCAGCTTGTGGTCGACGAGTGCCACCACCTTCCCGCCGTGAGTTTCGAGGCGGTGGCGCGCCGCGCGAAGGCCAGGTATGTGCTCGGGTTGTCGGCTACCGTTACGCGCCGGGACGGACACCATCCGATCATCTTCATGCAATGCGGTGCCGTCCGGTACAGGGCGACTTCCAAGGCGCAGGCCCTACGACGTCCCTTCCAACACCGCGCGATCCTGCGCCCGACTTCGTTCCGACTGTCCGCGGACCTCGACAGCGAGAGACCGCCCATCCAACAGGTGTACGCCGCGCTGGCAACGGACTCGCCGCGCAACACATTGATCCTCGACGATGTGAGGACAGCGCTCGAGGCCGGTCGCTCGCCGATCCTTCTCACGGAGCGCAGGGAGCATGCCAGGCATCTTGCCGAGAGGCTCGCCGGTCATGCCCGCAACGTGCTCGTCCTCCGCGGGGGCATGGGAACCAGGGAGCGTCGCGCGTTGACGCAGCGCCTCGAGGAGATTTCGGAGGCGGAGGAACGCGTGCTGGTCGCGACCGGCCGATACATCGGCGAAGGCTTTGACGACGCCCGGCTCGACACTCTGTTCCTGACGATGCCGTTTTCCTGGAGGGGGACGCTCGCGCAGTACGTGGGACGCCTGCACCGGCTGCATCCGGAGAAGCGCGAGGTGCGGGTCTATGACTACGTCGACGATCGCGTGCCGGTGCTGCGGCGGATGAGCGAGAAGCGTGTCAGGGGCTACAGGAGTCTCGGGTACAGTGTCGAGGCGAACGGCATGGGGGACTCGGACGGGGATGGGTTGCTGAGGGTGAGGCCCGACCTGGCCGAGGAGCTGGGCCTGGAGTTGTGAACCGATATGAGGTCGTCTTCCCCGCGAGGGCGCTGGTTTCCTTGAGGCAGGTGACTCAGTGCGTCGCCGAAGAGTACGGGACGGATCCGGCCGCCTGCCCCCTACACCCGCGGCGGCTGGAAGGCGCGCATTGACTCAACTTGCGCCCGGTAGCCAGCTTCTCCCCTCTTCAGGAAACCCCGCTCCACCAGCCAGTTCATGTCCCGGGTCAGCGTCTTGCCGGTCTTGTCCGCGTAGAGCCTGGCCAGGTCGGGACTCAGATCCGGTATTGCCCGCTTGCGGACCGGCTCACCCGCGCGGCCGAGCGCCAGGGTCACCTGGCGGCGCCGGCGCATGGCCCGCGACGACCGTGTCCGCCGAAACTCACCGTGGACGAAGTGCTCCCAAGCCAGCTCCAGCTGGATGCCTGCGATGAACCGGCTCTGCTCCCGCAGGCCGTCCACGAACCCCTGCAGCGAGTAGAGCAGAAAACCGAGCGGGTCGCCACGACCGGAGTTCGCCCGGCTGGACCGATCGAGCTGCCGGTAATACTCGGCCCGGGTGAGGTTGTAGTGGTTGCTCAGGAGATGGGCGCAAGGCGACGGCACACCTTCCCGCGCGAGGATCATGAACTCGGCCAATCGGGCGGTCCGTCCGTTACCGTCGCCAAAGGGGTGGATCCACGCCACATAGAGGTGGACAAAGACGGCCCGGAGAATCGCGGACGCGGTGCGGTCTTCCTGCCGGTCCGGGCGCACCGGCCAGGCGTCTCCTTCGAGCCACCCGCAAAGGCGGTCGATGAGGAAGGCGCAATCCTGCCTTGGGGCACCGCGGTAACGCAACACGCCGACGGGACGCGCCGGTATCTCTCCCGGAACCACATCCTCTTCAAGGTGCTCCTCCAGACCCGTGAGCAGGCGCCGGTTCGCTCCGGCGATCCAGTCCGGCGTCAGCGACGGCGGCTCACCTCTCATGATGTCCGCAAAGATGTCATTGACGGCCTTCAGGACGTTGGCGACCTCCTGTTTCAGGTATTCCCGGGATCGCGGGAGCTCCAATTGCCCCTCCAGCTGGGCGGCGATCTGTTCCTCGCTGAGCGTGTTCCCCTCGATCGCCGTCGTGGCCCGAGCGCCCTTGATCAGGTAGAGTCGGTGCAGCTCGCGGGCGCCGGCGGGCGGCAGGACCGCCTGGGCGACATGATCGCACCTTGCCGCCGCCTCGCCGAGCAACGACCAATGGAGAGGGTCGGCTCGTTCAAGATGGTGCCGGAAGGTGATCCAGGGGTGCGTGCGGCGGTATTCGCGGTCATTGGTCATGGCTGGGCTCCTGTGGCATTTGGGATTATGAGCATACAGAATGTCTAGTAAAATGTCCATCAATAGTCGACTGTATGGTAAAATCGATAGTCGGGTAATAGAATGACATAACAGCAGTTACGATACCAAATCATATTGGGCTACGGGATTTTGGTTGCCAAAATGACTATTGGAGTGTCCACAGTCTGACTGGTGGAGAGGTGAACGCAAGAGGGTGTCCAGCAGGGCTGGCGAGCGACCGTGCGGTGTCTCTTCGATCTGTGGGTGTGGTTGGGTGGCGGGCGCCGCGCCAGAGGGATGTTGTCGATCATCTGATTAGATTCCTTCATGCTGAACGCTATTCAAGCCGAATCCCGCGAAGGCTCCGGATGAGCGCTTCGGATAGGGCGCGCGGGAGGACGAGCCAGCGAGCGAGCCCGCCGACGGCCTCCGGTCGCCGCGATTCCATACAGTCACTCGCTCGCGTCCTGCTCACCAGCGACCCCGGGAAGACCCGGATCCACAGTTGGACGCACGACATCGGGCAGCGACTTCTGCGCAGCTCGCCCCACGTCTGCGAACCCGACTTCACGCGGATTCATCCCGACGACCTCTCCTTCCTGTTCTCCGCCTACGACGAGCGTTTCCTCGACGGACTCTGCGGCAAGGTGCTCGGGCCGACGGGCGTGACCTTCCGCCTCTCAAGCCGAATGACACGCGCGGGCGGGAAGACCACGCTCTTGCGGGAACCGGACGGCGTAGCCCGTTTCGAGATCGCCGTGGCCACTTCGATCCTCTTCGACGGCTTCGCGGACGGCGACCCGGAGGTGAGCGTCGGCGGCCTGGTCTGCCGCCACCGCCTGGACGCATTGCAGCGATTGTTCGAGCACGAACTCGTCCACCTCGCGGAGTGGCTGTGCTGGGACGAGAGCCACTGTGGCCGCAAGCGCTTTCAGGACATCGCTTTCCGACTGTTTCTACACCGGGCCCACACTCACCGGCTGATCACCCGCCCGGAGCGCGCCGCAGCCATGGGAATCAGCGTCGGTGCCCTTGTGACGTTCCGCTACCGGGGAAAGCGGCTGCAAGGGCGTGTCAACCGGGTCACGAAGCGCGCCACGGTCCTCGTTGAAGATCCCGAGGGTACGCGCTGGTCCGATGGGCGCCGCTACGTCGGCTACTACGTGCCGCTCGGGGGACTCCGACCGGTTGCGGCCGGCGGGGATCAACCCACAGGCCAAGGGTGATGACGACGATGTCGTGCGTCTCGCTCGGATTCGCGGGCCTCGCCGCGGCCAGCCTTGCATTTGCCGCATCCCCGCCCGACGCCGCCGGACAACTCTCGTTCGAGCGCGTCGACGCCGCTGTCGGAAGCCCGACCAACGCGATCCGTGCGAGCGACCTGAATGCCGACGGGCGGCTCGATCTCGTTGTTTCCGGGGGCCAACGCGTCTTCGTGCTGACGGGTCGGGGTGATGGCCGCTTCGATCCGTCGTGGTCCGGTGCCGCGGGCGAGAATCCATCGGACCTGGCTATCGCGGATCTCGACGAGGATGGACTGGCCGATCTCGCGGTCGCGAACCACGAGACGGACTACGTCACGCTGCTCTTCGGGATCGGCGGAGGGCGCTTCGAACACCGGAATCACTCGCGATTCCGCGTCAATGTCTCGCCACATCCGCACGCCGTTCGATTGCACAACACCGACGCCGACGGCCACGCCGATCTCCTGGTCGACGATCGGTCGCCCGGGTCCGTTCGGCTGTTCCGGGGTCGTGGGGACGGCACCTTCTCTGGCCCGACAATGATCGATGTCGGCGGCGACCCGTACCGGGGCATGACCCTGGCCGATGTGACGGGTGACGGTCTTGCCGACCTGCTGACGCCGAATCCCGACCACGTAGCCATCGTCGCCGCGGACGAAGACGGAGGCTTTCGACCCCGAGCAGCCCTGCCGGCGCCCTTCGGCCCGTTCTCGGTCGTGGCGGCGGATCTGGACGGGGACGGTCGTCAGGATGTGGCGGCCGCGTCCGGCGAAGGGAGGGGCACGCTCGCGACCTGGCACGGGCTTGCCGACGGGTCGTTTCGGGCCGCCGGCCGGTACGAGATCGCTCGCGGCCCGACGACGAGCGCGGCAGCGGATCTGACGGGTGACGGAAGGGCCGAGGTGATCGTCGCGTGCTACGCTGCGGGCGAGGTCGCAGTGCTGATCGGGGGCGAGACGCCGCTGGTTCATCGCGTCGAGGTCGGGGGAAATCCCTACGGCCTGGCCACCGGGGACTTCGATCGTGACGGGCGGATCGACTTCGCGGTGGCGAACGACGGGGGGGACTACGTCAGTGTTTTTCTGACGAGGTAGGGTGCCGGCCGGGCCGACGGCTGCAGGGGACGCTCGCGCAGTACGGCGGAGCGGTTGACGTGAGGTGCGTCAGGAGGGACTGTTGAATCCCCGAGCGCTTCCCCTTCACGCCCACAGGGAGTCGCCTGCAGGGTCCCGGCGCAGCAGGCAGTCGCCCCGGCGGAGTCGAGTCATGCGAAAAAACCCCATGTCACGCGTACTGCTTTCCTCCTTCCTCGCCGCCGCGGTTTCCTCATCGGTCACGGAATCCGCCGCGCCACAGGCTTTGCGTGAGACCCTTCCGAACGGCGCGCTCCTCGTACGGTATCCCGACCTCCCGGCCATCGACGCCGTCGGCCGCGACGTCGCCGAAGCACGCGTCGATCTCAAGTTCGGGAGCCTCGGGGGGGACGACCCCAATCTCATCTTCGGGGACATCCGGGGCATCCAGGCCACCGGCGACGGCACCATCTACGTGCTGGATTACCAGGCTGCGGAGGTCCGCGCCTTCGACTCCGACGGGCGGTACCTGCGGACGATCGTGCGGCAGGGAGAGGGCCCGGGCGAGATCACCCGGGCCAACGGGATCATCCTCTCGGGCGACACCCTGCTGTGGATCAACGATCATGGCAAGTGGAGGATCATCGGGGTGGACCTCAACGGAGAGCAGTTGCGCCAGTTCAACAAGCCGGTATTGAGCTACGGTGCCATCTGGCGCGGCGTCTTCGACAATCGAGGACGCTACTGGAGAGGTAAGTCCCATTCCGACGAAGAATCTCCCTATCCGCCACCACAGGGCTGGAGTTCGAGCAAGTGGCGTGCCTACTACAAGTACTTCGACCTGTCCAGCGGCGCCGTCGACTCCGTCTACTTCGGTGAGAGGAGTGCTCGATCATACTATCACCACTACCGGGACTCGAGCGGGCGGTTACGGTTCCTGACTCCGGACTTCGGGGCATACGAGGTGACCGTGGTCAACCCGTCCGGCGGATTCTGGCGCGCGAACACCGCAGCGTACCGCATTTCGCGTACCGGCCAGGGCGGGGACACGCTGGTCGTTATCGAGGCCGGATTGTCCGCTCAGCCGGTAACCGACGACGACCGCTCGGCCTACGTCGATGAGATTGTCGAGGACAGCCCCGAGGCGCGCCGCGCAGCCGAAGCGGTCGCGGACCTCATGCCCGACGTCAAGCCCGTTCTGGCGCGCATGTTCGTGGACGACGAGGGCCGGCTCTGGGTTCAACGGCTCACCCCGGCGGGTGCTCCCGCGTTCTTCGATACGTACAGCGAAGACGGTGACTACCTGGGCTCCGTCCGCTTCGCCTTCACGCCCGCATTCAGCGAGTATTTCTGGGTTCAGCACGGCAACATCTACACCTGGGTGGTGGACGAAATGGACGTTCCCTACGTGGTGAGGGCGTCGCTGTTCTGAAGTCAACGTATTCGGACGCGGGAGACACGTCATGGGCAGGGCAGCAAGACGGACAATGATTCGAAGGAACGGGTACGGGGCCACGATCCTGTATTCCATTGCGGCGGTCCTCGGCGCGCCCGCCGCAGGCGCCCAGCAGGTGCTTGAGATCGACACCACCACCGGGCGGGTCATCATCGACGATGAATGGCGCGCCATTCGCACGATGGAAGACATGCCCCTGGACCGGACCAGGGCCATTCTCTACGTCACCGACGCCGAGGAACAGGAGGAGGGGGTCATGGCATTCTCTCTTGAGGCCGGGGCGTGGATCCGGACCATTCCGACCCCGGAGGGCGACGGCCCGCGCGAGCTTTCGCGGGGCATATCCGGCATGTCGCTCGGCCGTGACGGGAGGCTCTATGTTGCCGGCTTCGTGAGAGTCCTCGAGTTCGATCCACTCGGCCAGTACGTCAGCAAATGGCGCCCGCAGGTAGAGACGGTACGGGGAGTGTGCGAGTTCGACGGTCAACCGGCCATCGTGGCCAGCAGCGGCGTAATCCGGCGTGGCCCCGATGGTAGCGATGAGGTCTTTGGCCCCGGTATCGAAGACCGCCGTGCAACAACCACACGCGAGACACCGACGGGCTATATCCAAACCTCAAGTGGTAACCCTCCTCGAATCACCTGCACGGAAGACGCCGCCTACGTCGTAACGAACTCTGCGGAGGGTCCCGATTCGGTGTTCGTGTACGGCCGCAACGGCGAGACAAAGAGGTGGGCGGTCCCGGCCGAACTCAACGAGGCCTTGGACGACGATTGCAAGCTGATCGTGAACATCGCCGAGTTGCCCTGTACCGCCTGGCCCCGATATCGAAAGCCGTTTCTGGACGGCCAGGGCAACCTCGTACTGATCGGCCATGACATCGAGGTCCCAGGCGCCATCATCGATCCCGAAACCGGCTGCTATGCGGTGGTGCGCAAGCCGGGGAAATCGTTCGACTATGGCGCCCTGCATGTGTACCAGGACAGCGCCCTCGTTTTCCGCAACGTTGCCTGGGGAGACGATCAGGGCAGGTTCACCCTGTCCAGCACCGCCAACCGGGTCTCCCTCCACCCGCTGCGCCGTATCAGCGGCGAGCCGTGTCCGGGGATGCTGTCGTCCGTCAATTGATTCGCCGCCCAGCCTGTGAAGGGCTCAATCAGCCAGGGCCCGCACCACTGCCTCGGGGTCGCGGTCGATGACGGTCAGCAGGACCCGAGCCGCCCGGTCCGGGACGCGCCGCCCCTGTTCCCATTCCTGTACCGCCCGCACGTCGAGGCCGAACCGGTCCGCGAATCTCTGGCGGCTGAGCTTCATCCGCTTGCGGAGTGCCACGATGTGTTCAGCAGCGGGATCATCGACGATTCGGCAGGGGAGCGACGCCTCTCCTCGCACATGGGCGAGCACCTCGCCAAGGGCCGCTTCCACATCGTGTCCCAGATCCGTTCGCCCGGTTGTCATCGGTTCTGTTCCTCCTTCCTGATCGCGGCCACAATCCGAGGAATGTGCGGCAGTGCCGCATCTCGGGCAAGTGGGGGTCTGCCGAAAGGCGTCTTGCACCCCCCCGCGAAGTCCCCGCCCCCTCGCTTGCTTCGCCTTCGGGAACTCGCCATCGTTCCCCTGCTCCAGGCAGCCAGATCCTTCTCACTCACTTCGACCCGATTGGACACGGAGAGGGGACCAGATGGCCGATCCACGGAAACCTCTCGTGAGTGCCGTGACCTTGCGGGGTTTTCTGTCCTTCGGGCCCGATGTCCCAGAGTTTCCACTGGAACGCCTGAACGTCCTGATCGGGCCGAACGCGTCCGGCAAGTCCAACTTCGTTGAAGCCATGGCGGTCCTGCGAGCGGTCCCCCGGGACCTTCCCAGGCCGATCCGACAGGGGGGCACGGTAAGAGACTGGCTCTGGAAGAGCGGCCCCGCCAGCCAGGTGGCCGCCACGGCAGCCGATCCCGGTGAGGCCCCCCGGTCCGCCTGCCTGGAGTTGGTATTCTCCGAGGGTGTGGTCGCTCAATCCAAGGGCAATCCAGCGGTGCGGTACCGGCTCGCATTCGGGGTGGAAGGCGACTCCTTTGCCGTGCTCGACGAGCGGCTGGAGAATGCCAATGTCACCCCGGGCCACCGAAGGCCGTTCTTCTACTTCGGGTACGAGAATGGCCGTCCGATGCTCAGCGTGCGGCATCGAGACAAGCCGAGAGAGCTCCGCAGGGAGTTCATCGACCCGGCGCAGTCCATTCTGTCGCAACGCAGGGACCCCGAGGAATACCCGGAGCTTGGCCGTCTGGCAGAGATTCTGGCACGAATCCGGATCTACCGGAGCTGGCAATTCGGTCCCGACGCAGCCGTGAGGGCTGCCTGCGCAGCCGATGTTCGCACCGATCATCTCTCCGAGCAACTCGACAACCTCCCCGCACGCCTCCTGGCCCTTAGGCGGAGCCCAGTCGTCAAGCGGCGCATGGTCGCGCTGGTTCGGGAACTGGCCCCGGGTTTCGACGACTTCGAGGTAACCCCGGACGGCGGGCTGCTGACCCTCCGTCTCACGGAGGGCGACCTCTCGATTCCCGCGCGTCGCCTGTCCGATGGAACGCTCCGATACCTTTGCCTGCTGGCGATCCTCGTCGACCCCGATCCGCCACCGCTCATCGTGATCGAGGAGCCGGAACTCGGGTTGCATCCGGACATCCAGCCACAGCTGGCGGCGCTCCTGCTCGAGGCGAGCCGACGCACGCAACTGATCGTGACGACCCACTCGGACATCCTTGTCGACGGGCTCTCCGAGACGCCGGAGGCGGTCGTGGTCTGCGAAAACGTCGGTGGCTCGACCCAGCTTGAGCGCCTGACCTCCGAGACGCTGGGGCCGTGGCTCGACACGTACCGCCTCGGGGAACTGTGGCTGCGGGGCGAGATCGGCGGTACGCGGTGGTGACGGTCAGGCTCTACGTGGAGGGCGGCGGCGATTCGAAGCGACTCAAGACCCAGTGCCGGAGAGGCTTCAGAAAGTTCATCGAGAAAGCAGGTCTTCAGGGCCGGATGCCGCGCATCGTGGCCTGCGGCGGCCGTCAGCGAGCGTACGACAGCTTCGCGACTGCCCTCGATGCTGGAACCAGCACTCCGATGCTCCTCGTGGATGCCGAACGCCGCGTCACGGATTCGAGCGCATGGGAGCACCTCCGCAAGAGGGACGGGTGGTCTCGCCCCGGTCGCGCCCACGAGAACCAGTGCCACCTCATGGTTCAGGTAATGGAATCCTGGTTCCTGGCGGACAGAGGGACCCTGAAGGCCTTCTACGGCCCGGGATTCCACGAGGAATCGCTCCCTTCGGACCCGAGCATCGAGCGAATCGTAAAGGCTGATGTTCTCGACGGCTTGGCGCGGGCAACGCGGAAAACGAGCAAGGGGCCGTACGACAAGGGGCCGACGAGCTTCGATATTCTCGCGGAGGTTGATCCGTCCAAGGTTGAGAGATCGGCACCGCACGCCAAGCGGTTTTTGGACACGCTGCGTGCCGGGAGCCAGGGGTGAAGGCGGACGAATGGGCATCCACGGCATCGAATACGGTCACGAACACGAGCGCCTCGAGCATCTCCTGCGTTCCGTCGACCGTCCCGGCGAGTATTGTGTCGGCGGCCGGCTCTATACGCCCCTGCCCCGCGTCGTAGTGGAGGGTGCCGGGGAGCTTTCCTTTCCCGTTCCCGGCTCGCAGATCCGGTCGCTGATCGCCGCCGCGGAGCGTGCGCCCTACGGGAGGGGAACCGAGACCGTCGTGGACCCGTCCGTTCGGGACTGCTGGCAGATCGACGCCACGCGAGTGCGTCTTACCGGACGCGCATGGCCGCACTCCTTCCGGAGTGCCTTGCCCGCTGGCGCGACGAGGGGGTCACGGACAAGGTCGTGTGGCTGCTCGACCATGAGTACAGCGAGGGCGGGCTGTCCTTCCGAACGCTGAAGAACACGGACGCCGCCGTGGCGCAGGTGCTCGGCGAAGCGGCGGACCGGGCGGACTGCGAGCTCCATGCCGCCGTGCTTCGCATCAAGGAGTTCGGCTCGCCCGCATACGAGCCTCCGAGCCACGGGTGGGGCTGGGACGGGGGTTGGGACGACTACGGGGAGGAGGACGGGTCCGACACCGAGATGGACGAGGTCCACGATAGATGGGAGGCCCTTGACGGCTGGGCGGCGCGCGACGGAAGCCATCCCCCGTTTGGGGAGATTCGCCTGAGCCCGCACGAGCTCCTGCCGCGGGGAGGACTGGACGACGCCGAGCCGGATGACCGAAGGTTGGAGGGATCGACGGGCAACGAGGGACCCACGCTGGAGTTCGTCTACCGTCTGGCGGCGCTCGTCGTGTGGCCGAGCGAAAAGACGGTCGACATCGTGGCCGAAGGGAGCATCGACCACGCCGTGTCGTGGGTCGAGACGCAGTGCGCCCCCGAGGTTGGCGCCGCCGGCGGCGGGAACGGGCGGACCTCTGGACTGCTCGCCCGGCTGACCGAGCTCTGGCCGGTGGGCGAGGACGCCTGGCGGCCGCAGAACCGGGGGGCGATGCTCCGGCTGCTGCGCGAAACGGGCGAAGCGGAGGTCGCGGCGGGCTTTCTGCACCGAGTGGTCATGGCCCAATACGACGGCAACGAGAATGAGGCCCTGGCAGCGGCCCTGCCCCTGATCGGCCCTGGGGAGGCGGCGGCGTTCCTGCCCCTGTTCGTGGACGAGCACCTCCCCCGCCGGTTCGGAGACGTGATCGAGTTGCCGGCCCTGTCGGCTGCCGAGTGCCTCGGCGGGGGGGATGCCGACGGTGGCGCGGACCCGGCCTTGGCTTCCCCCTGGCGCAAAGTGCTCCGCGTGGCGGCGACCGCCGCGCTCTCCGGGTCGGACGCTGCCTTCCAGACCGAGTCGGAGAGGCGTCTGGGCGAACCCGGCGAAGACGACGGCCCGCCGCTCCGAATCCGGCAGGTCGCCCCGGGAAGCACCCGCGGCGCGCGTGACTGGTGGATCGGCCCGGCCGACGTCTGCGGCCTCCTGCTGCTCGCACACCGCCTCGGCCTGGACGACGAAGCCGCGGCCGCCGCAGGAGCCATCGCCGATCATCCGGACATCGTGACCCCGGACCGGATGCTTCCCGCGGCGCTGGAACTGATGGACCAGCACGGTGCCCCCGCCGACACGCAGGCCCACGGCACGTTGTGGCGCCAGGCGGCCGACTTCCTGCTGGATCGCAGTTCCACGGTCCCCGTCGAGCCGGCCGACTGGACCATCGCGGCAGCAGCGGATATCGCGTGCGACTGCGATCTTTGCGCCAGACTTCGTGCGTTCTGCGCCGATCCGGTCAAGCGGGAGGAGCGCTTCAAGGTGCGCAAGGATCTGCGCAGACATGTGCATCAGGTCATCGACCGCCATCGGCTGGACCTGGATCATGTGACCGCACGCAGCGGCAGCCCCTATACCCTGGTCTGCACGAAGAACCGCGCCAGTCAAGCACGGCGGCTCGAAGAGTACGCGGAGGACCTGCGCCGCATGAGCTCGCTCCTGACATCGATCCCGGAGGGCGAAAGGCGGGGCGGGGGTATGGGGCGGCCGAAGATGCTTGAGGAGGCGTTGGTCATTGGCGGAAAGCGCCCCGGATAGGCGAAACGCGCGCTCCCGCTCCCCGACCGAATCCCTTTAGGCCGCCAATTCGCTCAAACGGATCGCCGAACCGAGCAGCTCCACCTCGAGAGAATCCGCGCTACATCTTCGGGCGTCGGAATCCACAACCATCCACTCGCCACCGCCCATGTGCACCACGACACTCTCGCCGTACCCCGGTCCAAGCAGCGAGACCTCGATCTCGTCAAGACGGGGCCCGGTCAGCTCACTCAAGACCCCACCGCTCGTACAGCCAATCCGCCCAGTTCCGGCCACGGTCAAGATCCGCTTCCGTCATCGGGGGAAGGTCGGGGAAGACGATTTGGGACACACGTTTGCGGGCACCCCCCACCGATGCTTCATAGCCGACGACCCACCAGAAGAGTGAACCGATCGCCAGACGTGCCTGGTCCTCCGGAGAAAGTTCGTCCTTGGGGATCACCGCTTCCTCCGATTCCACCGCGTCGCCCGCGGTGAGGTCCAACAGATCGGCGACGAACTCGTCGCTGCGGATCTCCGTAACGCTACCCTCCCATTCCTGAAGCGGATGTAGGGTAGGCGTGGGCACCCGGGGGACCGAAGGCGGGAGGATGTCCAGCAGACATTCTTGCGGGATGTCACGTCCCTGGCTCCCCATCCATGTGGACTGCTGCGACTCATGGGAGCCGAGCGAGGACTCGTCGGCCGTGGGTGATGGGTTTCCCGGCGGCGCCAGGATCGCGCGAACACCGTCCTCGTGAATCAACTCACCCGGATTGTCCCCCACGACGCTCTCGCCTGAAGTGCGCGACCCGTTGGGCGCGCTCGCCGTTGACGCCGGTCGGAACGTCACGGATTCAACCCTCGCTCTCGGCCAGGGACATGACATGGTCGATGATCTCGTCGCTACGGCTTCGGGAAGAGCTGAATTCCGGGTCGGAAACCAGGAAATGGACGTTGCGGTTGATCCCAAAGCCCGTCAGCGGTGTGTGGTGGAAGCACTCCGAGAACGTCCGAACGACCAGTTCGCACAGGCGGGCGTACGGCGCCTGCTGCGTCTCGGCACGGAACTGTTCGTTCGTCACCTGAAGATGAAGCCAGTCAGCCGTGAAGGCCGCGATCTGCGGATGGATCACCTGTACCTGGGCGCTCTTCTCGAGTCCTTCGCGGAGGAGCTTGTTGTGGGCGAACCACGCCGGCGTGAAGATGGCCGGGTTGAATTGTCCCAGCAGCACGATTTGCATGCCGCTGATCTCGGGCACTATGCGCACCGCCCTGTTCCCCCTGTGAGTGTCGTAGCTGCCGGGTGGCCCCGCCGGGTCCCGGGTGCTCGCCTATAGAATAACCCGCGGCGCGGGACAGGGGCATGGTCTGATGGGACGATCGGTAGAGCGTCCGAGAGTGGATGTACAGCGACCTGGACAGGCCCCTCGCGATCAAGCAGAGTATGGTTCAGCAGTTCCTTACAGGTTCCAGCACATTCTTGATTCGGCCGATCATCCCCGCTTCCCTCGGACTCGCGGTCCTCGCTTCCGGCAACCTCGCCCTTCGTCGGGAAATGTTCCCGTTTGGCGATCACGCGTGACCGCCAAAGCACTTTACTGATCGTATTCCCCGCAAAATGATCGACAAACAGTCTTGGCGATCATTCGCGATCGTCATCCGCTCTTCCTGCCCTCCGCGACGTCGAGCAGACGGCGGAACACGAATAGAGCGGGCCGCCGACCGCGAGCAGGATCGATCTTCTGCAGTACTCCCGACTCGCACAGGCGTCGAAGGATCCGGCGCGCAGTGGGCGGAGACGAGTCGGTCCCTTCCACGAACTGGACGCTCGCGAAGACCGGACGCGCGAAGATCGAGTCGAGGACGCGAATCGCGTATCGTGAGTTGGTGATCTCCAGGACACGATCCTTCATCTCTTCGTAGAGCCCGAGAATCGCCTCGGTCTTCACCAGGTTGTCCTCGGCCTGAGTGCGAACGGCATCAAGGAAGAACTCGCACCATCCACTCCAGTCGTCGTCGCGCGACACGGATCGCAGCCCTTCGTAGTATGCATCCCGGTTGACTTCGAAGTAGGCGCTGACGTAGAAGGCCGGCTGGCGGATCAGCTCGCGCTGCCACATGAAAAGCGGTACGAGCATGCGGCCCATGCGGCCATTGCCGTCCAGAAAAGGATGGAGAGCCTCGAACTCGGCATGGAGGATCGCGAGCTGAACCAGCCGGTCGGGCTCGTCCCGGTGCATGTATCGTTCCCATGCGCTCATGGCGTCGGGCAGGTGCTGTGTGGCGATCGGGACGAAGTTGGCCTCCTCCAGGGAGCAACCAGGTGGCCCGATCCAGTTCTGGATCCGTCGATACGCTCCCGGTGACCGCCGTCGGCCCCGGCCACTGGCCAGGAGAACGCGGTGCGATTCACGAATCACCCGGAGGGAAAGCGGAAGCTCCCGCAGCATCTGTTCTGCGTGCCACATCGCCCTTCGGTACTGGATCACCTCCAGGACATCGTCGCGACGAGTGGGAGACTTCACCACACCGCGGGCTTCGAACTCCAGAACCTGGCCCATCGTGGCCTGGGTACCTTCGATCCTCGATGAAAGCACCGCTTCCTGGGTGGAAAGGGGTGCGAGCAGGATGCTGGGATCGGGAACCGCCGACAGCATGCCGTCGTACCTCGCAACGGCGGAATACGCCGGGCCCAACAACGGAACCAGCCTCTGCCAGTCCAGCCGGTCGTCTGGCGGGAATCGTCCTTCATGGTAGTAGACTGGCGCCATTGTTCTGCGGCTCCTCACGCGCGCGGGATGGGCCTCACGGTTGCCTTGGTCGCGACCTCACCGGGCCGGAACCTAAGCTGAGTATTGTCGCCTGCCAAGGGTTTGACGATCATCTTGGGGACGAAATGACCGTTAACGGAGCTTGGTGATCATTCGTGAACGTCAAAACTGTCAACTACGCATGACATTATGTGAATCGCAGTTGACATCGGTCACTCGGATGGTTTCGGTATCGCATCCGGCCCCGGGGCGCCTCGGGAGGCGGAAGGTAGCGGGCAAAGCCGAGGACCACCGCCGCGAGATCGTCGCGCGACCCGTCGTCCCTCGCGTGATATCGCCTGAACACCGCGTAGGCGACGTGGTCGGCGAGTTGGTTGACGCGAGAAGCTCGAGAGTCCACGAAGAACGGCGTGTCCGCCAAGTGCCTGATCACTCCCCACTGGGTGCCCAGGACGGACTTGAGGAATGTCGAAGTGATCGCGCTTCTTGATGATCGGGCGATGGCCAGGGTCGCGAGACTTCACCGATCTACCTGAAGCTGCCGAAGCCGTCGAGGCACTGAGCCTTGACGAGCGGATGGACCTGCTGGTGCTCGGCTGGGGGGACTGGATAGGCCAACCGAAGTCGACCATACTGAATTCAGTCCGAATAACATATGGAGGCCGACATGCACCGCACTCAGGACACCTATTCGCTGAGCCATTTCCGGCAACGCACGAGCGAACACCTGGACCGGATTCGAGAGGGGCGGGTGGAGACGATCACCCAGAATGGCCAGGCCGCCATGGTCGTCATGAGCCCCGAGCGCTACGACTTCCTGGTCCAATCGGCCGAGCGCGGGCACATGTGGCGCGAGGCGATCAGGGCCCATAGGGCTGGAGAGCGCGGAATACCTGCGAAAGAAGCGATCCGGGACCTGGCTGAGGAGCTGGGCCTTCGTCGATGAGTCCGCAAACACCGTGACGATCGTAGACGTGGTCCACTCCGCGCGCGCGCCCGCAAGGGAACGATATGAGGGGGGTTGAGGATGCCTGACATGCCCCGCTTCCACCCCGGAGACGCCCTGAAGAGCCTCTTCAGAGACATCTTCGGATGCCGCGGAAGAGGCTTTGGCAGCCCATCCCATGGCGTCCTGGGCATCTCGGACGGCAACGATGGTGTCCAATGATACGCCGGGTACCGCCCCGGTGACGGTTTCGTCTGGATTCACCACCCGCAAGGAGAACCATCGCAATGAACAGGACTGCCAGCCGCTGCACGGTGACGCTGCTCGCCGTGGCAACGGCCGCGGCCGCTACCGCCATCGGCGCGCCCGCCGCCGACGCCCAGCAGGTGCTCGTGATCGACACCGCGGCCGGGCGGGTCATCATCGACGACGAATGGCGCGCCATCCGCACCTTCGGAGACATGGCCCTGGACCGAACGAGGGCCATCCTCTACGCCCGCGACGACGAGGAGCCCGAGGCGGTGATGGCCTTCTCACTCGAGACGGGCGAGTGGATTCGAACCATTCCGACTCCGACGGGCGACGGCCCGCGAGAGCTCCAGCAGGGGATGGCCGGGATGATGCTCGGCCGCGACGGGAGGCTCTACGTCGCCGGCTACGTGCGGGTCCTCGAGTTCGACCCTCTCGGCCAGTACGTCAGCAACTGGCGTCCGGGGGTGGAGACGGTACGCGGAGTATGCGAGTTCGACGGTCAACCGGCCGTCGTGGCCTACAGCGGCGTGATCCGGCGTAGGCCGGATGGCACGGATGAACGCTTCGGTCCCGGGTTTGTGGACCGAGGCAGGACAACCGTCGAAGAGACCCCGGACGGTCTCGTGACCCGCACATCCCGTTCCCCGCCTCGCATCGCCTGCACGGCCGACGCGGCCTACGTCGTGACGGATTCCGAGGAGGGTCCCGATTCGGTGTTCGTGCACCATCGCGACGGCAGGCTGGAGAGCTGGGCGGTTCCGGGCGAGCTCGCCGAGGCGTTCGACGACGATTGCAAGCTTGCGGTCAACCAGTCGGGCGTCTCCTTCGAGTTGCCCTGCAGCGTCTGGCCCCGATATCGAAGACCGTCTCTCGACTGCCGGGGCGACCTCGTACTGCTCGGCCACGACGTGGAGGTCCCGGGCGCCATCATCGATCCCGAAACCGGCTGCTACGCAGTGGTGCGCAAGCCGGAGAGAACCTTTGCCTACGACGCCCTGAACATCTACCGCGACAGCGTTCTCGTGTTCCGGAACGTGGCCTGGGAAAACGACCAGAGCTTCAAGCTGTCCACCGCCGCCAACCGGGTGTCCTTACACCCGCTGCGCCGGGTCAGCGGGGCGCCGTGTCCGGGTATGCTGCCGGCGGCGGGGGACGGGTAGTTGTCCTCGGCCGCCGCCCCTTCGGCTGCTGCCCGCTTCATTCCTCCACGGTCACGGGCGGCCCGTAGTGCTGCAACGCGCCGAACAGCCGGCGGATGGGGCGCACGGGCAGTATGCGCACCTTCCCGTCGAGGACGATGTAGCGCACGCGGTCACCGGCTTCCGGACCTTCCGAACGCCGAGGCATACCCGATCGACTATCGAATGGAGGGGAAGAGCGGCGGCCAGGTCTTCCTCTACGGCGTTCCGAATCGGGACAAGGCCCGCCTGACCACGATCATCCTGTCTCACTTTCACCGGAATCACCTCGACTTCGATTCGATTCTAGTCTTCAGCGATCAGGCCGAAATCCCCGGATGGATCTGGCCAGGTTGTCGGATGTGGGAGGGGATATGGTGTCGTCGCTGGCGTCGCGGGAGGACGCCAGCTCGTCCATGCGCCGGGTGATCCAGCTTGCCTGCGCCTCGAAAACCGATACTCCCCCGAGGACAAGGTACTCCTCGTTGGGGTTCCCGGCGGAGCCTGAATCATCGAGGTAGAGGAGGTGCATAGTGGTGCCGGTCCATCGGAATTCGTTGACGGGCGGGACGGCGACCGGCATCCTGCAGACCCAAAAAAGAAATGCAGCCGGGCGAGCCCAAAGGCTCGACGGACCGCCGAGGCAGCCCTCCCAACTGCACTCTGACAGTAACGATCCGGTTCGCGGGGTCAACCGCGACATCGTGCCGTGTCGGCTCCGCGCGCGCGGTGAATGAAGTCAATTATAGCTGACATAGCTTCGTCACCGCCGTCGACGCCAGAAAGGTTTGTCGATCATCCGTGACCGACAAGCCACCTTGGCGATCACATCGGGGACGAAATGATCGGCAAGCGGCCTTGATGGTCATCCGTGAGCGTCGGCCGCTCTTCCTGCCCTTCGCGGGATCCAGCCAGAGTGTCGGTCTCTACTCCTCCGGCACAGACCCGATGTTGCCCCGGAGGTCATCGAGCAGGAGGCCGAGTTCGTGATGGCCACTCCGCGATTCTCCGGAGACCGGTCCCATTGCACCATGTATGCGCCCCGTCGCAAACCCGATACTTCCGACGCCAAGCGGCACAGCGTCCGCGCGACCCCCGGTTGGCATCACGCAAACACCCCTCGCCGGAGCCCGGATTGGCCCGCAAGCACGACGAGACCTACAAGCTCATCTTCTCCCAGCGCGCAGCCGTCGAGGAGGTGGTCTGCAACTTCGTGGGCGAGGATCTGGGCGACGAACTCGACTTCGACACGCTTGAGGCCCTTCCCACCGACCGCATCAGCGGCGGCCTGGTTCAGCGCCAGGTGGATCTGCTCTGGAAGATCCGCTTCCGGGGGAGCTGGCTCTACCTGCTGATCCTTCTCGAGTTCCAGTCGGAGAGCGACTACTTCATGGCTCTCCGCATTCTGACATACATCTGCCTGACCTACGAGGAGTTGCTCCGCCGGAGGGAGGTGAAGGCGGGCGAGAGGCTGCCGCCGGTCCTGCCGGTCACGGTCTACAACGGGCGGGCCCGCTGGCGAGCAGCAACGGACATCTCCGAGCTCATCGCCCCGGTGCCGCCGCCGCTGTCGCGCTATGTGCCGAAAGCGCGGCATCTCCTACTCGACCTGCAGAGGATCAGCGAGAGGGATCCGGCCTCAATGGACCTGGTGACTTCGCTAGGCAGAGCGGAGGGGGAGCCCTCGCCCGAGAACCTCCGGCGGGTCATGCGTGACTTGGTCCGCCGGTTTCCGGGGCCGGAGTTCGCCGAGCTCCGCATGGCGTTGTCCACATGGGTAGCGGGTGCCGCGGAAGCATGGCAGATTCCCGAAGAGGAACTGGCAAGGATGCAGACGACGATGGAGGAAGAGACGATGTGGGAAAGAGTCAGTGAAATGCGGGAGCAGGTTCACCGCGACGGTGTCCAGCAGGGTCTGGAGCGCGGGCGCGCCGAAGAAAGGCGGTCGCTCGTGGGGCGTCTGGCGACAAGGAAGTTCGGGGCGGAGACGGCGGAGCAACTCTCCCGGGTTCTGGAGGACATCGCGGATCCAGAGAGGCTCGCCGAGGTCGCGGATGCGATCATCGACTGTGATACCAACGCCGAGCTGTTTGCGCGGGTGGGGGGGTAGGGGCAAGAGCGCCTGTCTGGATTACGCGCCAACCCCGATCACCCGAGTCTGTTCAATGGCCATCAATCCTGACGACCTCCAGAGGCGGCTATGTGACCAGCTCTGCGCGTCCGTCTGCGTGGAGCGGCGTCCCGATGGCGAGCTCATGCTCCAGGCAGATTTCGAGTTCCCCGACGGGGATCGCTATCCGATCTACTTGTCGGAAGCACCGGGCGGCGTCCGCCTGTCCGACAGGGGCGACACGTTGATTCGGATCAGCTACGACCATGACATCGACGCTTTCCTGGCAGGAAGCCGCGGGCGGCTCATCGAGCGAATCCTGGGAGAGGAGGAAGTCGACCAGGACCGAGGCGTGTTCCACCTGGATGCGCCCATTGACCGTCTTTCCGACGCCCTCTTCCGGTACGGCCGGGCCCTGACCCGGATCTACGACCTCCCGCTCCACTCGCGATCGCGTGCGACCTCGACTTTAGGGGACATGGTTTCGTCGCTGGCGTCGCGGGAGGATTACTGGCGAGTCGGAGGCTTCAGTGCCCGCCCCCTTCCTGCTGTGGCTGGCAAATCGCAGACAGCGTCTGCGGAATTCCATGGGCCGCTGGGGATTCAACAGACGGTGTCCGTCGAATCTCCTCGGCCGGATGCAAGCCCGCAGTCGATGCGTCGCCACCCGTCGGAAGTGGGTTGTCGAAACGTTACCGAAGGGATCCGCCGAAAAGGTCCGACACTGTCGGACCAATTCACTCACGCCGGGCCTCCGTCCGGGCGGCGCGCGCCCAGCCCAGTCACGATGAAGTAGTCCGCAACACCGGTGCGGGTTTCCGGCTGCTGATCCGATTTCCGAGACGGCATCTCGGAATTCAGCCAGTCTCTCGCTTGGACTCGCTCCATGTCCTTCTCGGCCCGCCAAGCGAATCTTCCTCGGCCAGCCCCACTGCTTGGCACGGCGCACCGCAGGCGTGCTGACCGGCCCCTGAACGGATCACGCTATATTCCCGTGACCCGTTCACTCACCCGGACCGGCGCGACCCCATCCATGACGCCTGACTCCCGCAACGTCCTGTGGAAGCGCTCCTGCCGCGACGAGCACCTGAAGCGGATCTGCGGATTCGCCAACGCGCAGGGCGGTGTCCTGGAGATCGGCAGGGACGACGCAGGCGAAGTCGTCGGGGTCAGGGGGGTCCTTGGCCTGCTGGAGGAGATCCCGAACAAGGTGCGGTCGCTGCTCGGGATCGCGGTAGACGTCAACCTGAAGTCGGATTCCGGCCGGGAGTACATCGAGGTCGTCGTCGCACCCCACCGCAATCCGGTCAGCTACCGGGGCGAGTTCCACTACCGGACCGGAAGCACGAAGCGGGTGCTCGACGGTGCCGCTCTGCGTCGTCTCCTGCGCGCGAGATTCGGACGGAGGTGGGACGACGTGGCCTTGCCCGGCGTCGGCCTGAACGATCTCGACGGTCGGGCGGTCGACCGGTTCCGCCGGAGGGCCGTCAAGTGCGAGCGGCTTTCCCCCGAGGTTCTCGACGAATCCGTGGAAGAGATCGTCGAGAATCTGGATCTGCGGCAGGGAGCCCACCTGAAGCGGACGGCCGCCCTGCTCTTCCACCCGTCGCCCCACCGGCTCGTGCCGGGCGCCTACGTGAAGCTCGGCTGTTTTCGCGGGCCGGACCTGCTGTTTGAGGATGTGGTGCGGGGCGACCTCTTCACGCAGGTCGACGTCACGATGGACCTGTTGTACACGAAGTACACGCGAGGCCTGATCTCCTACGACGGCATCTACCGCGTCGAGACCTTCCCCGTGCCGCGCTCGGCCATGCGGGAAGCGGTGATCAACGCTGTCGTCCACCGCGACTATGCCAATCACGCGCCGATCCGGATCCGGGTGCGCGACGACCGCATCTCGATCTGGAACGCGGCTCGTCTGACTCCCGGGTGGAGCGCCGAATTGCTGGCCGGGGAGCGCTCTTCGCGGCCGCACAACCCCGGCATCGCCCATGCGTTCCTCCGAGCCGGATTGATCGAGGCCTGGGGGCTGGGAATCCGCCGCATGATGGAGACCTGCCGCGAGCTCGGGAACCCGATGCCGAGATGGAGGCCGGAAACGGGCTGCGACGGTCTGCGGGTGACGTTTCCGTTCTCCGAAGCCTACCGAGCCGCCGATGCCGTTGCTCGGGGGATCGGTGCTTCGCGTACTACCCAAGAAACCGCCAGAAACAACCAGAAGGGGGGAACCCTGGCCGGGGCCTCGCCGACCGGATCCTCGCCTTCCTGCGAGAAAACCCCTCGGCCAGCCGTCGCAAGATCGCGGAGGCCCTTGCGGGCACTACCGAGGGCAGCGTCAGGTATCAGCTGGACAAGCTCAGGGAATCGAACAGGTTGCGTCGCGTGGGACCGGACAGGGGAGGACGCTGGATGGTGCTCGATGGTGACGGTGCGGCGGGCGGGAGCGTGAGCAAGGCGCGCTCTGGAAGGCGACGAGACCTGGGCGACGGCGCGCTACACCATAACCGCCAGAAAACCGCCAGAAACGGCGGCCGACTGCCAGAAAACCACCAGAAACCTACCGGAACTCCCAGAAGACTGCCAGAATCCCTCCCCCTCCCCGACCGCATCCTCGCCGTCCTCCGCCGGAATCCGTCCACGAGCCGCCGCAAACTCGCCGCCGCACTCGACACAACCCAGTCGACCGTCCGATACCACCTGGACAAGCTGCGCGCGGCAGGTAGGATCGAGCGGGTCGGTCCCGACAAAGGCGGCCACTGGAAGGTGCTGGATGTCCGGCACACGGAGGCGGGCCCGAGCCGATGACTCCGATCCGCATCTTCATCAGCAGCGCCCAAGGCGAGTTCTCGCGGGAGCGGGCGCAGCTGCGCGACTATCTGCGCGGCGACCCTCTCATGCGGCGGTTCTTCGAGGTCTTCCTGTTCGAGGACATCCCGGCTTCGGACCGGCAGCCCGACGAGGTCTACCCGGGTGAAGTCGAGCGCTCCGACATCTACGTGGGGCTGTTCGGGAACGAGTACGGATTCGAGGACGCACAGGGCGTCTCACCCACGGAGCGCGAGTTCGACCGGGCCACCGAGCTGGACAAGCATCGGCTCATCTTCGTGATGGGAGACCAAGCCGTCCGACGTGCTCAGGCACCTGAACCTGTGGAACAGGGGACGGCTGACCAACGCCGCGATTCTGCTGTTCGGGAAAGCGGCGCAACGCTTCCTTGTCGCCTCCGAGATCAAGTGCGCCCACTTCCACGGAACGCGGGTCGCCAAGCCGATTCCCTCCTACCAGGTCTACAAGGGCACCGTCTCCACGCTGGTGGACCAGGCCGTGGACTTTGTGCTGAGCAAGATCGCCCTGTCGGTCGGAACCCGGTCGGAGAGCGTCCAGGCACCCGTCGCGTACGAGATGCCGCGGGAGGTGGTCGTGGAGGCAATCGTCAACGCCGTGGTGCATCGAGACTACACCGACAGCAGCAGCGTCCAGGTGATGCTCTTCGCGGACCGGCTGGAGGTCATGAACTCCGGTGGACTGCCGCCGGCGCTGACCGTCGAGAAGCTTCGGGTTGCGCACCAGTCGGTGCCCCGGAATCCGTTGCTGGCCGAATCCATGTACCTGATGCGCTACATCGAGAAGATGGGCACCGGAACCCTGGACATGATACGGCGCTGCGCCAAGGCCGGGTTGCCGGAGCCCGAGTTCGAGGTGGGGGCAGGCTTCGTGGCGAGGATCTGGCGGTCTGGGGAGACTACCCGGGAAGGATCTGGTACTACCCCGATCACTACCGCAATCGCTGACTCGACTACCGGAAAAACTACCGGAAAGACTACCGGAAAACGCATCCTCGCCTTGCTGCGACGCGATCCCGAAATCAGCCTGCCAGCAGTCGCCGACCGCGTTGGCCTGACGGTGGACGGAGTCAGATACCACATCAGGAAACTGAAGGCTGCCGGTGCCGTCCGCCGGGTCGGCTCGTCACGCGCCGGTCGCTGGGAGGTTCTGAAGTGAGGATTTCCGGCGGAAGGTGGGGAGGTGGATGGGTAAGGGCGAGGTTCGCGCCAACCTCTTCGGCGGCACCCGAATTCCGGGGTGCATCGTGGTGGTCGACAAGGAGAACGCGGTCGACCACCGCTGGCTGTTGGAAAGAGCCGAGCCCTCCACCGCATTTCTGGTACCGCCGGCCAAGGGACTGCCGGGACCAAGGTAGCGAGATTGGCTTCTGCCAAGCGCGCAGTCATGCGGGAGTTGCCTGTCCCAAGGCAATCCGTTCTCGGATCCGGAATGGCTCTCTTGCGGTCAATCCGTTTCGCGTCACTTGGCAATGAGGCGGTAGGCCTTCCCCAATTGCCGCTCGGTCAGTTGGGTCTCCAAGCGATCAAGCACTTCCAACGCCTCGCTCTTGAGCCTCAAGCATTGCTGGAGTGAGGATGGGTCGTGGGAATAGTCCTCCTCGTCCACTTCGGACACTCCTATCGTGAGCCACCGAAAGGCCTGGATCGGGTTTCTTCTCACGCCGTGACCGTCATGGTACAGGAACCCTAAGAGAATCTGACCCACGGCGTCACCTGCCTCGGCGGCAAGGCGAGCCCAGCGAAATGCACCGCGCGGATTCCGGGCCACGCCGTCGCCCTGGTAGTAGGCCAAGGCCAACTCACGTTGTGATTCGGCAATTCCCTGCTTCGCCGCACGACTGAGATGGTCGACTGCCGTGACACGGTCTCGCGAGGTTCCTTCACCACGCCCGTACATCCTTCCCAAGGCTGCTTGGGCGGCTGCCAGACCCTGGTCCGCGGCCGCCCGATAGAGCTCTATTGCTTCGGCATGGTTCCGGCGCACGCCCTCACCGTACAGATAGCAGGTCGCCAGGTTGCATTGTCCCCACGCGTGACCCTGCTTGGCTGCCCGGCGAAACCACCGTACGGCCTCGGCGTAGTCCTGGGGCACGACGATCCCCTTGTGGTAGTAGGTGCCGACGGTGTTTTCCGCTCGCCGGTATCCTTGGTCGGCGGACATCCGAAACCAGCGAAGAGCCTCTTTCTGGTCGCGAATGACGCACCTGCCCAGATCGTAGGCGCGACCGAGAAAGTGCTGCGCCCTACGGTCGCCGTCGTCCGCAAGTGCGCGAAAGACCGTCAGGACCCCGTCGCAATCGCCGGACTCGAAGACCTCTATGGCTCGGTCAAGATCCATGTGTACCTCTGTGGAAAGGAATGAAGGTACCGCCCGCACCATGAGTCCAAACAGACCCGCTTCCCCAAGCTTCTATCCCCGGCCACCGTTGGCGACGCCAATCCTGCTGCCGAAATGTGTCTCCAGTCGGCCGAGCAGCCTGTCGCGCCGGGTCTCATAGAACTCGTTGAAGTCGGTCATGGCCGCGGGCACCTCGCCGAGGTCGTGTAGCCGCCTGTGTGCGGCTGACTTCCTCGGGCCCCACTGTGATTCGACGTGCTCTGGAATGCGTGATCGGCATGGCATGGAATCGCTGATCGGCATGGGCCGGAATCAGCAGCTCAACGCGTGCCCGGGTTGCCGGATCGTCCGGGCGGCAATCACTCCGGCTCAAACACCAGCCGCGGGACAACCACTTCCCAGCTCTCGCATCGTGCTCGATCGCGGTACTGCGGATCCGAGAGCTCGCGGCTCCAGCCGACGATCGCCCGCACCTCCGCTGACGGAAGGCACATCCCCGCCGGGAACTGATGGTCCTTCGCCAACCGCCCTACCGACGTTCCCGATTGATCGAGTAGCTCCCGGTGGCCCGCATCCGTCACTCGCAACCGAAGAGGATCTCCGGGCGCAAGCGCCGCGATCGCACTGTGAACCGGTTGTCCGCGGTGCCGCCACCCGGCAAAGCTCAGGACCACATCGCGCAGGCCGAGCGGTCGATGCAGAAGGTGGTGCGCCGAGGTTGCAGAGGGAAGCGGTACCGGTCCGCGCCGGAACACCGAAGCGACTCCGTCCAGTGCCTCCAGCAGGCCATTGGGGGAATCCTGGAACCCGGCCAGTGTCAGGGTCTGCCGGGCCCGGGTCATGGCGACGTAGTAGAGGCGGCGAGGCGCGTCCGCGTCTTCGTTTCGGCCCACCGACGCCCACCCTCCGTCCAGCACCGCAACGTGGTCGAACTGCAGTCCCTTGGCCCGGTGAGCCGTCAGGAGCAGCAGCCCGTGCTGTCGCCGCCGACAATCCCGGCCCCACTCTGCCAGCCACTCCAGCAACGAGTCCGTTGTGACCTCGCTTTCGCCCGCCTCCAGCTCGTGTTCCTGAATCGCCTGGTGCAGAAGATCATTCCAGGGTCCCGGTGGTTGTCCGCCCATCCACTCCCGCAGCGAGGACGTGTGCACGATTCGCGGATCCCGTTCACGGAGCCACCGGACCATGGTCTGCGTCTCCCGCAGGTGCCAGAAGCCGGGAATCTCTTCGTCCCCCCTTTGCGCCTGGATCCCTTCGGCCTCGCAGAAGGCTCGCACCGGGTCCAGGTACCTCCATTCGCGGGCCATGACTGCGCAGCGCGACCAATCCCAATCGGGATCAAGTGCCGCCAGACGCTGGAGCTCTACCACGACGGCCTCTGCCTGCTCAACCGGATGGCTGCCGACCGGAAGGATCTGCACCCGTCCCCGCGTAACCGGATCTCGCTCCTCCCACTCCCCGCCCGGGGGATCCTTCTTCCGCGCCCGATCAACCTCGATGGGATGCTCGGCCTTCATCCGCTCGCGCGCCGGCACGATCACCGCGTTGGCCGCCGCGATGATGTGACCGGTGGAGCGGTAGTTGCCGGTCAGATGGGCCGACTTGGCGCTGTAGTCCTCCTCGAAGCGCCGGATGAACTCCACCGACGCTCCTTTGAAGGCGTAGATGTTCTGGTCGTCGTCTCCCACGGCAAAGAGGTTGAGCTTCGCCGCCTCGTCGTCCAGCGTCCGGCCCGCCAGAGCCGCGATGAGCTCGTATTCGTCGGGGCCAATGTCCTGGTATTCGTCCACGAGAATCCAGCGGAAGCCGGCCAGCAGCCGCTCTCGGCGCTCATCGGCCTCCTCTGGCGGAAGTCCCTCGCCTCGCAACAGATCGATCGCGCGGCGGAGCACCTGCCGGAAGTCGATGTCGTCGGGCCTTTCGGATCGTCCGGTGAAGCTGAACCCCGCCAGCCGCATCGCCAGTGCGTGACAGGTCATTACGGTCACCCGGCGCGCGTCGTCTCCGATCAGGTTCTTGAGCCTCTGCCGGATCTCGACCGCTGCGTGCCGGTTGTAGACCAGTGCGAGAATCCCCCGGGCGTCCTGCCGCCGCGCGCGCACCAGATAGGCGATCCGATGCACCAGAACCCTCGTCTTTCCCGAACCTGGTCCGGCAAGCACCAGTACGTTGGTCCGCTTGCGCTGGTCGGCCACGATATTCTGCTGGTCGGGGTTGTTCAGGCTCCCGACGATCGCCTGCCACGACTCGGGTGTGGTCTCGCGGGCGGTCTCGGCCTCCTGGCCGGGGAGCCACCGATCGAGGAACTTCTCCTCCGGCAGTCTGAAGTAATCCATCGCCAACTGCACGGCCTCGCCAGCAGCGGCAAGCCCGCGCTCTGCAAACTTCACCATCACATGGATCTGGAGCACCTGCCCCCCGTAGTGAAGAGCGAGTGGCTCAAAGTCGGCACTTGTGAAGACACGGCGCACGCCTGGCTCCAGTCGGATCTTCATCGCGGTCCTGAAGACTACCAGACCCTTGTGGAGCCGGATTACCTCCTGTTCGTGGAGCCAGAGCAGGGCGCGTTCCATGAGCCTTGAGGGTGAACCCACCTTTTGTTTCAGGATCTGGTCGGACTCGATGGCGTGGTTGAGTTTGCCCAAGGTGGTCTCCGCCAGGAGATCGGTGCCCCGCGCATCCGGCGGCAGGCGCTGCAGCAGATGCTCCAGCAACAGCTCCGCCCCCTCGCGGCGGACTCTGGCCCACTCCTCCAGCGCGTCCCATTCGCGGTGGAGCGTGATCTTCGCCTGGTCACGCCCACGTTTCCGCACACTCAGACTCCCCGGAGCGCCGTCGTCCTCTTCGCGCCCGTCGTTGCCGATGCTCCGGACGATGCGCATCAGCCGCTGCGGGAGCGTATCCGCTACCTCGTCGTCCCTCAGGCGCTGCGCTGCGGTCCGCAGATTCAGCACGGAGGATTCGTTTCTGCCGAGGTCGGGAGCCCGTTCCCGCATGTGCGAGATCAACGCGGTCTCGAGTTCGCGCGCTTCCGCCAACCGCTCCTTCGACGCGCCACTGACGGCCCTGTGGACATACGCCGTCAAGGCGGTGTCGTTGGTAGCGATACCAAGGCGCTCCAAATCCTCCAACGCACGGCGGACTTCCCTGGGTGCCAGCCCCGCCGCGCCCATCAGCTCGTCGGTGGTGACGCCCTTGTCGGGCGGCGCCTGGATCAGGACGCGGACGATGCGCAGCAACTCGCTTCGCCGTTGCACCGATACATCGTTGCGCAGAAGCCGCTTCTCCGCCTCCTCCACTGAGTTCACCCGGAGCGACGACGGGAAGATGCGCACGAAGTTCTCCTCGCGGCGGAGGTGATGCGCCTCCTCCAGCCAGGCCACGGCGGTCCGCACGCGATTGTCGTCGGTGGCAGAGTCGCGCTCGAACGCCCTGTCATGGTCTTCCGTCAGAATCTCTCCCACGGTGGCCACCACTCGTGGTTCCCGATCTCCCTTGACCCGGTGTTTGCGGTTCTTCCTGTCGAGTCGGCTCAGTGCCCGCAAGATGCCCTGGATCTCTTCCCGGGTCAGCCGTGAGCGCGCAGCCATTCCGAATTGCCGCTCCACGTCATCCACCGTGTAGAGCAACACGCAGCGCGCCGGATGCTGGTCACGTCCCGCGCGCCCGGCCTCCTGCAGGTAGTTCTCCAGCGACCCGGGAATGTCGGCGTGGACGACGAGCCGTACATCGGGCTTGTCGATCCCCATTCCGAAGGCGTTGGTCGCCACAATCACACGCAGGTCGCCCTCAATGAAACGACGCTGGACCTCCTTCTTCTTCTCCGGCGGCAAACCGGCGTGGAAGAAGTCCGCCCTGACATCCTTCGCCTGAAGAAACTCCGCGACCCTCTCCGTCCCACGACGGGTGGCGCAATAGATGATCGCGCCGTCGTTCCCGTCGTCCGGCAGGTGGCATTCGATGGCGACGTGGATGTCGTCGAACTTCTCGGCTTTGGTGGTCGATACGAACTCGAAGTCGAGATTCCCGCGCTTGGCGCCGCCGTTGTGGACGCGGACATCGACCCCGAGGGTTTCGCGAAAGTACTCCCTGATGTCGCGAATCACCTGGCGCTTCGCTGTCGCTGTCAGGCAGAGCACAGGCGGTGCCGGCATCTCATCGCCTTCGGCCCTCTCCTTGATGAAGCGTCCGATGTACCGGTAGTCGGGGCGGAAATCGTGTCCCCACTTGGACAGGCAGTGCGCCTCGTCGAGCACCCATGCCGCGATCTCCCGCTGATCCAACGCCCGTCGCATGCTACGCGAACGCAGCTGTTCCGGAGCGATCAGCAGAATCCCGGCGTCCCCCAGACGCACTCTCTCCAGCGCTTCGGCGCGCTCGGGCATCGACAGCAACCCGTTGACCGTCACACAACAATCGATCCCATGGCTCTCCATCCCCTTCACCTGGTCCGCCATCAGCGCAACCAGCGGCGAGATCACTACCGTCAGCGCGCCCGTGTTGTGGTAGCGGGCAAGAGCCGGGATCTGATAGCAGAGCGACTTTCCCGTCCCCGTAGGCAGGATTCCGAGCACCGACTTCCCCGCCATCGCGTCCTCGACGATCGCCTGCTGATAGGGGCGCCCGTCGCTGCCGCGCGGACCGCGGAAGCTATCGAAGCCGAACCACCGCTTCATCTGGCGGTGCGCATCATGGTGCTTCCGGCACCACCGGCACCACGTATCGCTACAAGCCGAATCCCGCAATGTTCGCACGAGCTTCCCTGCGTCCGGAAACTGGTGTCGTACCCAGGGCGACATGACCGACTTGCCGCCGGCCACCGAGAGCCACGCCAGAGCGTAGGCCAGCGACCAGCGGTGCTGACCGATCTGATCGAGGATCTCAGGCGTGTGTGTGGTGCAGGCCGTGCCCTGCAGGATGGTGCGAATCGTGTGGGCGGCCTCCCATTTCCGCGGACGCTGCGCGCCACGGAGTTCGGCAAAGAAGTCGTTGAGCGCACTGTCCACGCCCTGGGGCTCGAATGTGCACAGCCAGTGCCACGCGGTCAGCAACCCCGGCGACCTGTGACGCAGCTTCAGCAACGCGTCGCGCTGGTCGCCAAAGACCCGAAGAGCAAGGCCCGCATCCAGCAGAGGATCGTTCAGGGTATCCCGGATGAGTCCTCCGTCCTGGTGGTGCTCTACTAGGTGGTGGTAGGGATGGCGGGGGAAGGCAAGCGGGCCGAGACGCGACGTATCGACCACTGGCAACTTGAGGAGGCGCAGCCTGGGCCTGGCCGCCCGCAGGTGCGGAAGATCGAACCCGATCACATTATGCCCCAACACGAACGACGCGCCGTCCGCCAGATCGTCAAGACGCGACAGCGCTTCGGAGATGCCTTGGCGCCCCGAATGGGTGATGCGTTCGTGCGTATCCCCCCGAATGGCTGCCAGCGCACGGATTCGGTCGTCTTCCCTTCCGACCTCCAGGTCGAGCGAAACGCACGGCGGCCGGTATGGCTCGCCGCCCGCTGACTGCCGGGTGTCGGGCAGTTCCTCCGGGTTACTCATGACCGATCACGCGATCCCCTCTCTTCCCGGTCACCCATGGCTCCCGCCACCATCGCCCCCCTCGCCCCACGCCACGCTCACGTCACCATCCGGGTCCTCGCCGGTATCCCCGGCACCTCGCGACGCCGCCTGCCACCATCCCCTGCCCTTCTTGACGACCCAGCCGTTCTCGCGCGCGACCTTCAGGGCTCCGACCACCGAGTACACCGGGTTCTGGGAAATGAACGATGTTCCGGTCTCCTCGAGAATCGTCAGGATGTCGCGGGCACGAAGCGGGCCTCCGTCATGGCGGAGGATTCCCACGACGCGGATCGCCAGGTCCTCGGTGGTCTCCCAATCGATCTGCGGCGTTCCGGCCGTCAGTTCCTTCGGAAGTTCGACGCTGGGGAGTGGCGGGGCGCTCGCAAGCCATTCGTCGAACTCCGCCACGAGCTTCCGCGCCTCCTCTACGCGCTTGAGGTAGGCCAGGAGAGCCGGAAGGTCGGGACGGGATGTGGAGATCATTATTGGCTCCTCTGGGAAGAGATCAGGGACTGGGGTACCTCACTCGTGTGGCCTGTGGAACAGCCTCTCGGGTCAGGTCGGCAGGCAGTGAAGGTAGGGCCACTCCCCTGATAGTGTCAAGTAAGTGATTTCACACGCAATCTTATGTGTGCTTGGTAACGATAGTGACCTTCCAATCAGTGCCGTCACGTCCCTCGCTTGCTTCGCCTGCGAGAACTCGCCATCGTTCCCCTGCTCCAGGCAGCCAGATCCTCCTCACTCAACTCGATCCGATTGGACACGGAGGCGCGACCAGATGGCCGATCCACGGAAACCTCTCGTGAGGGCGGTTGCCTTGCGGGGTTTTCTGTCCTTCGGGCTTGAGGTCGCGGAGTTTCCGCTGGCACGCCTGAATGTCCTGATCGGGCCGAACGCGTCCGGCAAGTCAAACTTCGTAGAAGCCATGTCGGTCCTGCGGGCGGTCCCGCGGGATCTTCCCAAGCCGATCCGGCAGGGGGGCACGGTAAGAGACTGGCTCTGGAAGAGCGGCCGCGCCAGCCAGGGGGCCGAGACGGCAGTCGATTCCGGTGAAGCCCCTCGGTCCGCCTGCCTCGAGTTGGTATTCTCCGGCGGTATGGTTGCTCAAACCAAGGACAATCCAGCGGTGCGGTACCGGCTCGTATTCGGGGTGGAAGGCGACTCTTTCGTCGTGCTCGATGAGCGGCTGGAGAATGCCCACGTCACCCCGGGCCACCCAAAGCCGTTCTTCTACTTCGGGTACGAGAATGGCCGTCCGATGCTGAGCGTTCGCCACCGAAAGAAGCGAAGAGAGCTTCGCAGAGAGTTCATCAACCCGGCGCAGTCGATTCTCTCGCAACGCAGGGACCCCGAGGAATACCCGGAGCTTGGTCGCCTGGCAGAGATTCTGGCACGAATCCGGATCTACCGGAGCTGGCAATTCGGTCCCGACGCGGCTGTGAGGGCGGCTTGCGCCGCCGATGTTCGCACCGACCATCTGTCAGAGCAACTCGACAACCTGCCCGCACGCCTGCTGGCCCTGAAGCGGAGTCCCGTCGTCAAGCGGCGCATGATCGCGCTGGTGCGGGAACTGGCTCCAGGATTCGACGACTTCGAGGTAACCCCGGACGGCGGCCTGCTGACCCTCCGTCTCACGGAAGGCGACCTCTCGATCCCCGCGCGCCGCCTGTCCGACGGTACGCTCCGGTACCTTTGCCTGTTGGCGATCCTCGTCGATCCCGATCCGCCACCGCTCATCGTGATCGAGGAGCCGGAACTCGGGTTGCATCCGGACATCCATCCGCAGCTGGCGGCGCTCATTGTCGAGGCGAGCCAACGCACGCAACTGATCGTGACAACCCACTCGGACATTCTGGTCGACGCGTTGTCGGAGACGCCGGAGGCGGTCGTGGTCTGCGAAAACGTCGGTGGCTCGACGCAACTCAAGCGCCTGACCTCCAAGACGCTGGGGCCTTGGCTCGACAAGTACCGTCTCGGAGAACTGTGGCTGCGGGGAGAAATCGGCGGTACGCGGTGGTGACGGCCAGACTCTACGTGGAGGGCGGCGGCGACTCGAAGCAACTCAAGTCTCAGTGCCGGAGGGGCTTCAGAGAGTTCATCGAGAAAGCAGGTCTTCAGGGCCGGATGCCACGCATCGTGGCCTGCGGCGGCCGCCAGCAAGCGTACGACAGCTTCGCGACGGCGCTTGCTGCCGGAACCAGCACTCCGATGCTTCTCGTCGATGCCGAGGGCCGCGTCAAGGATGCAAGCGCATGGGAGCATCTGCGCAAGAGGGATGGGTGGCCTCGCCCCGGTGGTGCCCACGAGAACCACTGCCACCTCATGGCCCAGGTCATGGAATCGTGGTTCCTGGTAGACAGACGGACCCTGAGAACGTTTTACGGCCCGGAGTTCCACGAGAAACCGCTCCCTTCGAACCCGAGAATCGAGCAAATCGCAAAGGCTGATGTTCTGGACGGACTGGCGCGGGCAACGCGGAACACGAGCAAGGGGCCGTACGACAAGGGACCGACGAGCTTCGCCATCCTCGCGGAGGTCGATCCGTCCAAAGTCGAGCGATCAGCACCGCACGCGAAGCGCTTTCTGGACACGCTTCGTGCCGGTGGCCCGGGATGAGGTGCGATCGGGTGTCGGCCAGGCAAGAGCCGGCAGTCGTTGTCCGGTGCCTTGGAGATCGTCAACCGTCCGTCCAAATGGGCCCGGTCCTGTCCCCAAACCGGGACCATCCATAAATGACTGCCGTTCGTACACCGTCGCGCAACTTGCGACTTCCACCGGCCTCAAGATACTTGCAACGCGGCGCCACCATCGCCATCGCATCCCCTGGCCCGACAGAGCCCGAACTATCACATTCGCGATACGGCGAACTTCGCTCGCGCAGTGGCGCACTTCTCAGGCACACGACCAGTGATGCTGAGACAATACACCATGCATGGAAGAAACTTCACTTGGAGCTTCCTGACGAGCTCCACACGCTCCTCATCGACCCTGCGGTGAACGAGCTTGAATCCACCATTGCGACAGTCAGCAAACGGCTGCAAAAGGCGTATCCCGAGGACATCGGAATCGACCTCTATTTCGCTGGTCACGGCGAACCCCTTACCGGCAATCTCATGCTGAAGGATGGCTCGCTGTCGCCAAGTCGCTTCCTGAACCTTCAGGAGGCGGATGTTAGTTCGAAACGCAGTTCGCGACGACGTGTGGGAGTAATGTTAGACTCCTGCTACTCCGGTGCTTTCTTGCTTCGCTTGGCAATCGCCGCTCTGGAAGACTTCGATGGGTGGTTTTTTTTCGAATCAGGACTCGCCTCTAGCCTTCAAGATGAACCATCATATGAGATGGAAGCTCTCGGGCACGGTGTATTCACTTTCACGCGGCTCTATCAGGGGAACAAGCACGTAGATCACGCTCGCTTCAATCAGGCGATTCTGCAAAACGACGTGCCTGAGATTGCGAGAGCCGTCCAAGGACTAGTTGGCATGACAAGCAGCGCCACGGCCTTTCTGACCGAAGGGAAACAGTTTCCTTTGCACTTCGAAAAGCACTACATCAACGTCGAAGGCGGTTACGCCCAGGCAGAACTACAAGAAACAAATGACATCGCCGAGCTCACAGAACAACTGGTCGCGTTCAAGAGCGACCGCGCGCAGTCCCGTCGGTCATAGATGGGCCGCTCGTCTTGGTCGGAGCCAGAGCCGGACGATCCCCAGCATCGTAGATGACCCCTCACGGCCCCGCCCGCACCCGCTCCTCAGCCTCGCGAAACCGGTCACGAATGTCCGCAGCCACCTCCTCGACTTCCCTGGGAGCGCGTACCGGGCTACCCGCGCGCTCGTGCAGGGCGACGATCAACGGGCGCAGGCTCGCGGACTTGGCGGTGTCGCCGGAAAGGACGGCCAACAGGTCTTGGGGCGGGACACCACTCGCGACCAACCTAGCCACCAAGTCCAGCATCTCCCCCGTCGTCGTCTCGTGGTTCGGGAGAAAAACGGCATAGGCACCCGCGAACGAGTCCAGCGCAGCTCGATGATTCTCCTGGACCGCCAAGGCCAGCGACCTCGCCCCCTCGGCACGCCATTTCAACCACTCGACCCAGGATCCCGCGGACAGATCTTCCTCATCGATCGGCCACGAGTGAGCGGTCCTTTCCAACCTCCGGCAACTCACAAGGGCTTCGTCGGCCCGACCAACATCGGCCTGTGCCATGCACTTCCAGCTTAGCGCCACGGCCGCGTGCTGCCGGACATCCAGGGCATCAGAGCAATCGAAGCGCTCAATGACGGCATCGTAGCTCCGAATCTCCCCTTCCGTGTCACCCAGGCGTCGGCATGCCAGGGCCTTGCTCATCAGCGCGGCAACGAGGCTCGCCTGGATTTCGGGGAGTTCGCTGCCGTCGAACCGATCCACCACTTCGTCGTAGTCGCGGATCGCGCCCCGATCGTCGTCGAGATGGGCCTTGGCGCATCCCCGTGCTGCAAGCGCGTCCGCGACCACCGCGCCGAAGGGGCTTTGCGGCCAGGAACCGAATCGGCGAACGATGTCGTCGCAGGTCGCGACCGCGGAACTGAAGTCGCCGAGTTCCAATTGTGCCCCCGCCCGCGCCGCCAGGGTCGGTGCCGTCCAAGCCAGAATCGTGGTGTTGGGATGATCGGCAAGAGCAACCGCTCGCTCGGAGACCGAGAGAACAGTGCGCGCGTTCCCCAGGTGCGCATGCGCGAACGACAGGAGGTAGGTCGTCCAGGCAACACGCAAGTCCGCCATCGATTCAGGGACTTCAAGCCACCCGTCCGCGACACATTTGTCGACCAGACTGACGACCTTCTCGTACCGTTCCTCCGCAAGCGCGGCTTCGATGTCGGACCGAAGGCGTTGAGTGGCGGCGCTCTCGGCAAGGGATTCGGCCACGTAGGAGACCCGCTGAATGGCGCCCCACTTCATATCCAGGTCGCAGTCACCCACGGTGGGCCTGGCTCCCAGCGCTCGCCGGACCCCCCGGCGCAGGGCATGTGACTCCGCCGCCTCGGTCGACAGCGGCGCTACGAAGCTCATCAAATCCTCCAATCCATAGCACGCCACCATGAACCGGATCAGGTTCTCGACGACCGCCGCCTCGTCCCGCTCGCGCCGCAGCTTGTAGTACATGCTGTACAACGGCTCCGCAGCCGCGTAGAGCCGCTTCCGGCCGCGGCCCTGCCGGAGCACGGCCCCGCGCTCAACCAAGCGCCCCAGCATGGTTGACGCCACCCGGATGTCCACACGGGCCCGCGCCGCGACCTCACTCGCCGAAGACGGCTGCCACAGGTCGATCACGGCCACGTACACGCGCCGTTCCGTCTTCGCCAGCGCCTCCAAGTGACCCCGGAAGTACTCGGTGTGCTCATCGATCATGGTGACCAGCTCGGACATCAGCCGGCGGAGGGAGCGATGCCGGGCGAACTCGGCCGCCATCACCAGCAAGCGGGGGTTGCCGCCGGTGAGAATCTGCAGGGGTCTGACTTCGGACCGGCTCGCGCGCTTGCCGCTCACGACCTCCCACAGGCGACCGCATTCCTCCGTGTTCAGCGGCGCCAAGTCGACGATGCGGAACATCTCGAAGAACGGCTCGCTCACATCGTCCAGTTCGCGGAAGCGGCTGGTGGCGGAGCCCAGCAGGATGATCTGCGGTTCGGTCTGAAGGACTTCGCGGAGTTGCCAGCCGAAATCGTCGTGGACGTCACGGAAGAGCGACTGCAGGTTCTCGACGATGAGGACGAGCTGCTTGCCCAGTCGATCCGCGGCATCCAGCACGGTGGCGCGGGCGGGCGCCTCGGTGATCTGCTCCCGCCAGCGCGGCGCCAGCGCTTCCCGGGTGTCGCGCAGCTCCCGGGCCAGCGCGGCGTCGTGTTCGTCAACCTCGTTGGCCAGATGGAACATGGTCTCCAGCCAGAAGTCGGTGAGACTGAAGATCTCCTGGCTCTCTTCCATGAACCGGACCGGCAGTAGGGACGCGGCGAAGTGCTCGTTGCTGCGGAGCTCTGCCGCGACCCGTGCAAGGAGCATCGTCTTGCCGCGTCCGCGAGGTCCGAGGACCAGAATGTGCTGGCACGAGGGGGAACCGATGTTGGCCCGGAGGTCATCGAGCAGAAGACCGAGTTCGTGACCGCGAACCACGAATTGCTCCCTGATCTCCTCGTCTGACTGGAGCAGGCCGGGGTTGAACTTGCGGATGGTGGGGGTGGGGTGGTCTCTCATCGGTCTTCAACTCCTGCCGACACGTCAGAGCACCGGCTCTCGAGCGGTACGTGATGATCCCGAAAGCGCGCCGCAAACCAGTCCTCCAGCAGCCTGGACGGAAACCGGTGTCCGTGCTCGCCGTCCTCGATGTAGCCGTCGTGCACCAGAACCTCGATCGCGTCAGCCACGCGTCCGCGGATGTCCGTCACCAGCGCTTCGTACTGGTCCTCCAGGCATCGCCGAGCACTCGGCGTGAACACGTTCCGGGTCGCGGCCTCCGCGAGAATCTCCATCGCAATGGAAAAGGTCTCGTCGTCCAGACCGTCCTTGAGGCGTGTCTCGTAGTGGATGAGGTCGTTCTGCCCAGAGGGCCCCAGCAGCCCGGTTCTGTAGACGTGCCGAACATCGTCGACGGTCACCGCACGCGTGCCTCTCAGGGTCGCGAAGTCCCGAATCCGCGCGAAGAACGACTGCACATGGTGCGGAATGCCGAGGCCGAGGGCATCGTACACCGCGTCCGCCACGCCTTCTTCAACCTGCAATCCCTCGGCCGTGGCGAGACGCTTGAAGCACGCTACGCTCCTCGTCCGGTCCCAGGGGTGCAGGCGGATGGGGTAGAAATGATTGATGCGGTCGGGGATTCCAAGGCGATGGACCAGCGGCTGGAGCCCGATGCTGCCCGACACGATGAAGACCGGCCCCTGATCCCCCAGCACCTGAATCGCACCGCGAAGCCAACTCAGGAATTCGTCCACCCGCTTCGCGTCGCCGTCGTCGTGGAGCATGCGCTTGAGGAAGATGGGAAGCTCGTCGATCACGAGGAGCACCGGAGCTTCGTGGTCGGCGCAGTGCCGGAGCAGCCGTTCGCCGAGTTGTCGCCAGTTGCCGGCGTGAAGCCCGGCCCGGATCCTCGCGCGGAAGCCGTGGAAACCGACCTCCTCGATGTTCTCGCCCAACCAATCCTTGAGGCCGCGGCCGAAGCGGGAGGCGATCGAACGGATGGAATACGTCTCCTTCGCCATGGCCGCGATGGCGTCCTCCGCGCAGGTCGAGCCCTCGACATCCGCGAACAGGAAGATCCAGCCGTCGGCTTCCAACCGCCGTCCGAGCTCTCGCGCGATGCTGGTCTTGCCCATCCGCCGCTGTCCGGTCAGCAGGAGGTGGTTGTGGTCCCGGACGTGCGACTCCAGAACCCGGAGCTCGGGCTCGCGGTCGAAGAAGTCGTCGCCGCTCACCCAGCGGCCGGCGGTTGGTCTCATGGGTCTCCTTCTGTTCGGTGTGACTGGTGGATCAGAAAAAGAATACACAACGGTTTCGTTGTCAACGGGTTTGTTGTGTGTTGATCGAGATGCTCTGGAATCGGTGATCGGTGTTCGGCGGAATCACGATCCGACACCACACCCGTCCCTCTATCCTGTCGACACGGCTGCAGCTGAAGCGCGGACTGTTCACCTTCGTATGCGGACAGGAGCGAGCACACGAAAGGAGAGCACAATGGATTTGTCAGTGATCTGGGATGCGGTTACCCGAAACCTTGCCACAGTGTCGGTGGTGTCCCTGGGAGGCCCGCTATGGGCCGGTGTCAGGTGGGTCTACTGCCGATTCAACAAGACGCGTCGCTTCAGGATGCTGCGGGACGAAGCGGTCGCCGTCACGCGGGAGATTTCGTTCCTCCAGCAGTCCTGGCAACACGACAACAACCGGGACAAACGCGCCTCCTACAGAGTGGAGACCGTGGACAACATCGTTGAGATGGTCCGCGCCCTCCAGGACGACCTACGACCGCTGGGGGTCCACCTGTTCTCAGAGGATGAGATGTCGACGGAATGGCTGTACGCCCTGGACAAGCCGCTGAAGGACGGGAATGCCTTCGAGCCCCTTGGGGAGGAGCGACGCCGAGAGACCGGGTTGGCCGTACAATCGGTGAGCAGGCTCATGCGTTCGGGCGAATACCAGAAGGCCAAGCGGGAATTCCCACCGACCTACGATGGCGCCAGACTGAGAATCAGTGCCGGGATCAAGAGCCGCCGGGCTGAAATCACGAAAGACTACATGGAGGCACAAGGAATCGACGACAATCGTCCCGTTGGCGCGCCCTTGCGTACCGAGACCACCCCGCCGACACCCTGAAGTCCCTCTTCAGAGACATCTTCCAATGCCGCGGACGCGACTTCGGCAGCCCATCCCGCGGCGTCCTGGGCATCTCGGACGGCAACGAGGGTGTCCAGTGGAACGCCGGCTACTACCCCCGGTGACGGCGCGGTCTGGCTGGGCGTCAACCTCGAGGGCATGAAGTACGACGACTGGCCGGTCGCGCGCCTCATCGAGCGGGAGATCTCCCGGCCGCTCATCCTGACCCGGTATCGCCCGCAGGTCGCTGAGCGGTCGAGGCCGTACCGACATCGAAGCGGGTACTCGGTGAGGTAGCACTTTCGAACATGATTGTTGCCAACGATTCTATTGGTAAACTGCGCATTACATTATGTAATGCAAAGATGACATTTCGACCCCCAGGGGCCAGTCTCGAACCGGCGACCGACACACTCGCCGGTTTCCCAGCCTTCCGATACCCAGGCGACCGCGCGAAGTAGGGGGCCGAACGCCCCTGCCACTATATTGCTCCATCCCGCTCCCAACTCCGAACTCGACCCCATGATCCGAACCTACCCCGACGAAGAGCTCAGCGACCTGGCCCGGCTCCCCAAGAGGGTCACCAATCCGGGAGCACGCTGGTCCGAGAAGCCAGCGGTACACCCGGTCCACAAGCAGCGTACTTACCGAGCCAGGGGAACCACCGCCGACGGTGAGACATTCCGTTTCCTCGTCTACCAGCGCCAGAATCTCCATGACCGACTCAACTACTCCTGCGGGATCATCTACATCGCACCGGGTGGGGCGCAGCTCACACTCGCCCGGTACAACGGGTCGAACCACCAGCACGGAGACATCCGGTTCCAGACTCACATTCATCGAGCAACGGAGGCCGCGATCACCGACGGAAGGAAGCCCGAGCACGCAGCCGAGGAAACCGCGCGCTACCAGACCCTCGATGGCGCCCTTGCGTGCCTGATCGAGGACTTTAGTCTGTCTGGAATACGTGCCGACCCCGATCACCCGAGTCTGTTCAATGGCCATCAATCCTGACGACCTCCAGAGGCGGCTTTGCGACCAGCTCTGCGCGTCCGTCCGCGTGGAGCGGCGTCCCGATGGCGAGCTCTTGCTCCAGACAGATTTCGAATTCCCCGACGGGGATCGCTATCCGATCTACCTGTCGGAGGCTCCCGGCGGCGTCCGCCTATCCGACCGGGGCGACACGCTGATGCGGATCAGCTACGACCATGACATCGACGCGTTCCTGGCGGGAAGCCGCGGGCAGCTCATCGAGCGTATTCTGGGTGAGGAACGAGTCGCCCAGGACCGGGGCGTGTTCCAGCTGGATGCGCCCATCGACCGTCTTTCCGACGCGCTCTTCCGCTACGGCCGCGCTCTGACTCGGATCTACGACCTTACGCTTCATTCGCGGTCACGTGCGACCTCGACGTTCTACGAAGACCTCGCGAACCTGCTCTTCCAGACGGTCGACGAAGAACGGATCCAGCGCGACCACCTGCTTCCGGACCTTCCGAACGCCGAGGCCTACCCGATCGACTATCGAATGGAGGGGAAGAGCGGCGCGCAAGTCTTCCTCTACGGCGTTCCGAACCGGGACAAGGCCCGCCTGACCACTATCATCCTGTCCCACTTTCACCGGAACCACCTCGACTTCGAATCGATCCTGGTATTCAGCGATCAGGCCAAAATCCCCCGGATGGACCTAGCTAGGCTGTCGGATGTGGGCGGGGACATGCTCTCGTCGCTGGCGTCGCAGGAGGACTTCCGGCGGAAGGTGGAGAGGCGGGTTGGGTAGGGGGCGGGCCCGAACGGTATGCATCTGTCCTCCGAGATCGTCAATACTGTGGGCCTGGCTCTGGATATTGTCGGCGTGGTCTTGCTATTCCGCTACGGTTTGCCGCCGGATGTGAGTCGAAGCGGAGCCAACGTAGTGTCTATCGGAGTCGACGACGATGAGGCCAGAAAGGCCAAGCGCTACGACAAGATCTCGTGGAGTGCGCTGGCCATCATTGTCTTGGGCTTCATCCTGCAGATCATCAGCAACTGGATATAGGTAAGGCAAGCAACACCGTCGCCTCACCAATTCCCGCGATTCCGACTCCCGACCCGAGACCGGTGATCGGCCGGGAAGGGGACTCATTCCCTTGACGCGGCGGTGTTCGACCAGGTCCAGGTACGCTTCCTCCCAGTCCACCAGTCCCAGCGGCAGCTCGCCGGCGGCGCGGTCGCTGCCCGTCGAGCCCTCGGTCGCGTGCGCGTTGGCCCCGCTCTCCCACGAGGACGCGCGCGACACGCGGTCGATCCGCACTTGGGTCACGCTGTTCGCGTCGAGCGTGAAGTTGGCGTCCGTCTCGAAGTCGCTGCCGTCGGGAACGGCGGGAACCACCAGCCCCCGGCCAAGGAAGTCCTCGTTGGCCCGCACCGGCACCTTGAGCGGCACGGGATCGTGCGCCTCCAGCCCCTCGCGCTCCAGGTACCGGCGGAACTTGTTCATGTAGTCGGCGCGCAGGGCGAAGATGTTGAGGGTCTCCAGGAGGCCGACCTTGTCCGGGTTGCGGCCCGTCATCGGGCGTGCTGCGCTTGAGCGACATGCCCCTGCCCTTGAGCCTGACGCCGCGCCCGAATAGCTGGATGATCTCGGAGCCCTCGCCCGTCCCCACGTTCATGAGCCCGATGTTCGGCACGCGCCACGAGTTCCAGCCCTCGACGAACTTCTTGGCCCCGATCAGACTACGCCTCCTCCGAGAGTCCGCAGGCCTCAAGCAGCCCCTCGCGAAGCTCCTGCAGCCGTGGCAGGTAGCCCCCCTTGGCGGCCGACCTGTAGTCGCAATCCGCAGCCTCGCTGATCTCCTGTCCTTCTTCGGAGCTGAGGCCGCAGTCCTCTGTGTGGAGGCTCCAGGCGTCGTTTCCGATGTAGGGTGGGTCGTCCAGACTCGCCCCAGCGACGGCCATGATCGGGCAACAACCGCTTTCTGATCGGAGACGACCTTCCCGGAGCCTCCATCCCTCCACATCCGCTGTGTCAGCGAGCATGGCCATGAACTCCATCTGTCCCTTCGTCATGTGACCTCCTCCTTCCGTAGCCAGCACCGAGTGGGCTGGCTCCTTTTCACGGACGGTTGATCGTGGGGTTTCTGATGACTGACGCGGTGCCCTCCAAACTCCCTCGATGGGGATAAAGAGGCAACCACTCACCTCACCCCACTGGAGACGACCGCGACCAAGCAAGCCGGGTACGGAGGCGGCCGCGCCACTGGCAGAGAGTCTTCCCCACGACGTACTGTCAACTATACATGACATAATGTCAACTGTAGATGACATTTCGGCGCTCCATCGCATCTTCGAGCCCCGCTCGATCGCGGTCGTGGGAGCCAGTGCGAACCCCACCAAGCGGGGCCACCAGATTCTTGGTGCCCTGGAGGAGTCCGCGTACGCGGGGGCTGTCTACGCGGTCAACCGGGGCGGTGGGAGCATCCTGGGCCGGCCGGCGTACACTTCGGTGGACGAGCTCCCGGAGGCCGCCGACCTCGCGGTCCTCTGCACCCCGGCGGCGGCCGCTCCCGGCCTGGTGCGCAAGTGCGGCGAACGCGGGATAGGGGGCGTGGTGGTGCTGGCGGTTGGCTTCGGGGAGTCGGGAGAGGACGGCGCGCGGCTGGAGGGGCGGCTGCGGCAAGCGGGGCGCGAGTCCGGCGTCCGCATCATCGGGCCCAACACTTCGGGCCTGCTGAATCTCCCGCGCGGCGTCAACCTGATCGGGGCCCGGGGCGTGCGCCCGGGCCAAATCGCGCTGCTGGTCCAGTCGGGCAACATCGCCCTGGATCTCATGACACAGGTCACCGAGCGGTCGGGGATGGGCATCTCGATCTGCTGCGGGCTGGGCAACGAGGTCGATGTCGGTTTCGGCGAGGTGCTGGACTACCTGGGCGGCCACGACGAGACGCGCGTCGTCATCGCACACATCGAGGGGTGCAGGGACACGCGGGCGCTCCTGCGCGCGGCCTCGGCGGTCACCCGGAAGAAGCCCGTCGTGGCGATCAAGTCGGGGCGGACCGCGGCCGGTGCCCACGCGGCGCTTTCACACACGGGCGCCGTGGCCGGCCCTTACGACCGCCTGAGCGCCGGGCTGGCGCAGGCCGGTGTGGTCGAGGTGCGGCGCACCGACGAGCTGCTGCCCGTCGCCGAGGCGCTGGCGTCGCAACCGGGCGGGTCGTTTGGGACCGCCGTCACGATTCTGTCGGATGGGGGTGGGCAGAGTACGCTGGCGGTCGATGCGTTGCACGAAATGGGCGTGCCGCTGGCGGAACTCGCGCCGCAGACGTCGGCTCGGCTGAGGAAGCTGCTCGGACCCGCCGCAGCAGTCCGCACACCGGTGGACATCGCGGGTGCCGCCGACGCCGACCCGGGAGCCTTCGCACCGGCGCTCGAAGTGCTGGCCGCCGACCCGGGGGTGGGCGTCGTCCTGTTGGTTGGGCTCTTCGGCGGCTACGCGATTCGCTTTTCGGCCGGACTCGCGGACGCGGAGAGCGAGGCGGCCCGGTCGATGACGAAGACGATGCGCGGGCTCGGCAAGGGGCTGGTGGTCCACTCCCAGTATGCGTCGCACGAGAGCGCCGCGCTGGACGCGTTCCGCGAGGCGCACGTGCCGGTGATCGAGTCGCTGGACGTGGCGTGCCGGGCGGTGGCCGAGGTGCACCGGCGCGGGGTGAGCCTGGTGCGTTCGCGTTGGTGGCGTCCCGGGCACGAGCAGGCGCGCATCACCACATCACCGCATCACGTCATCAGAGCCGCACGAGGGGAGGGCGGGACAGTCCTTGACGAGATGGAGGTGCGCGCCGAGGCGAGACGGGTGCTCGCGGAGATGGACGCGCGCGCCGAGGCGAGGGGGGTGCTTGACGAGATCGAGGCGCGCGCGCTCCTGGGCGACGCGGGACTGGTTTTCGAGCGCGCCGAGGTGGTGCGTTCGGCGGGGGAGGCGGCTGCGGCTGTTGCCAGGGCCGGCTGCCCGGTCGCGATCAAGCTCCTGTCGAAGCACATCAGCCACAAATCGGATGCCGGGGGCGTGGGGTTGGATGTGGGTAGCGCCGTTGAAGCCCGCGCGGCCTTCGAGCGCATCGCCGGAAACGCTGCTGCATACGCACGCGCCCACGGGTTCCCCGACGAGGACTACGCGGCGATCGTGTCACCCATGCTCGCACCACCGGTGGCCGAACTGCTGGCGGGTGCGTGCCGAGATCCCCAACTCGGACCCGTGCTCACCATCGGTGCCGGGGGCGTCTGGGTCGAGGTGCTGCGTGATGTGGTGCACCGGGTGCTGCCGGTGGACGAGGGTGAGGTGGAGGCCGCGCTCGGGGAGCTGAGGGTGAGTGCGCTGCTGGCCGGGGCGCGAGGGGGGCAGGCCGTGCGGGTGGGGACGATCGTGAAGGCGGCGATGGCGGTGGCCGAGTGCGTGATGCGGTGGCCGGATGTGGCGGAGGTCGAGGTCAACCCGCTGTTCGTCTACGAGGACAGGGTGGTCCCGGTGGACGCGCGGGTGGTGCTGGGCTACGGGAACGGGACGTGATGCAGGTCAGACCCACCACCGGCCTCAGGGCTGCAGCACCACCTTCACCGCCTTGCTGCGACGATGGTTGTAAGCGGCCCGCAGCGCATCGCGGTACTGGGCCAGCTTGAAGACGTGGGTGACCACGTCGCGCAGTGCGCGCGGGTCGGCGGCCATCCGTTCCAGCGTCAGGTCGAAGGTGTGACAGGATCGTCCGTCCCAGGTCTCTGCGCCGTACCCCACATATCCCTCGACCCGTAACTCCTTCGCCCACAGGAAGGTCAGGTCCAGTTTGCGCATCTGTCCGGCGCATCCGAGCATCACGATGCGGCCACGCGCGGCACCATACCGCAGCGCCTGGTCCACGCTTGACCGGCTGCCCACGCAGTCGAAGATCGTGTCGAAGCCCCCTCCCGCGAACACCTCGTCGCCGATGACCGGCATGTACGCGCGCGCGCCGGTATCCACCAGCGCCTGGCGTGCGTCGTCGCCGGGCGTGATCGTGTCGTCGGCGCCGAGCGCGCGGGCCAGCGCGACCTCGTGGGGACGCTTGGCCTGTGCGACGAGGTTGCCGGCGTAGCCCAGCGTACGCAGGGCCCAGATGGTTGCGAAGGCGATCGTTCCGCTGCCGATGACCAGAATGGGCCCGGGGGACCGCAAGGCCCCACTCCGCAACACGCCGTGCATGCCGATGGAAAGCGGTTCCGCCAGCACGGCGATCCGGTCGGGAATGGAATCGGAAACCGGGAAGACCTGGCGCCGGTGCGCGATCATCTGTTCGCCCCAGCCGCCGGGCAGGTCCCGGTGATAGCCGATGGTCAGGCCGCGGGCCAATCCCCCCTCCCCCACCACCAGGGGTCCCTCTTCACCCGACATCTCGCAGGTGGAGTGATTGCCGCCCGCGCACGAGGGGCACCACGACTGCGCTCCCCAGCCCCGGGCCTCACAATGGAGCATCGGGTCGACCACGACCCGCTGGCCCGGCTGCACATGCGTCACGCCGGAGCCCACCTCCACCACGCGCCCCAGAATCTCGTGGCCCAGCACCGCGGGGAACGATCCGAACGGCTCCATGGCCGGACTGGACCGGTAGGAGATGTTGCCCAGGTCGCTCCCGCAGATGCCGCAGAGCAGGACTTCGACGCGGACCCAGTCGCCACCGGGGATCACCGGCGCCGGCCGGTCCACCATGCCCAGCGTGGACGGGCGGCCGTACACGCACGCGGCGCTGACGCGCCCCAGGGTCCGGCTGAGGATGAAGCCCGGGATGGTCACGTTGAACTGGACGGCTTTCATGAGTCCTTCCGCGGCGTGCGGTGACAGGCGAGTTGGCGACGGGTTCGTTGCATCCGGCTGACGCGTGGGACCGCATGCTGTCGGCGTGCAGTGGCGCGGCCGCCAGGATGCGTCGATGGGGCGAACGTGGTAAAGTGGCGTTGTTGGCGACGCCGGGGAAGCAGCTGCTCCGCCACCAGCTCCCCCTGACAAGCTCCCACCCAGCCGAGGTCACCGCATGAAGACTGCCGTCATCGACGGGTGCCGCACGCCCTTCGTGAAGTCGGGCACGCACTTCGCGCGCCTCACCGCGATCGACCTGGGGCGCCACGCGGTCGCCGAACTGCTCGCCCGCGCGCAGGTCCCGCCCGACGTCGTCGACCACCTCGTCTACGGCACCGTCGTCCACGACCCGCAGGCACCCAACATCGCCCGCGAAGTGGGGCTGTCGACCCTTCCGAAGGACGTTCCCGCGGTGACGGTCTCCCGCGCCTGCTCATCCGCCAACCAGGCCATCTCGGACGGCGTGAACCTCATCGAGGCCGGGTACGCCGACGCGGTGGTCGCGGGCGGAGCCGAGTGCCTGTCCCGGATCCCGATCCTCGTCTCGGACCGGCTGTCGCGCACGCTGGTGACCGCATCGCGCGCCAGGACGCTGGGGGCGCGACTCAGGACCTTCGCGCGGACCCGTCCCCGGGACCTGATCCCCGTAGCGCCCGCAATTGCCGAGTACTCGACGGGCGAGACCATGGGCCAGGCGGCCGAGCGGATGGCAAAGGAGAACGGCATCGGGCGCGAGGACCAGGACCGTTGGGCGCTGGGGTCGCACATGAAGGCGCACGCGGGCACCGAGGACGGCCGGCTTACCGCCGAAATCGCCCCCTTCTACGTGCCGCCCCGCTACGAGAACACGGTGACCCGTGACAACGGAATCCGGTCCGACACCTCGCTGGAAGCCCTGTCCGGTCTCCGGCCCGTCTTCGACCGCCGGTTCGGCTCCGTCACCGCGGGAAACGCCTCGCCCCTTACCGACGGCGCGTCCGCGGTGCTCCTCATGTCCCCCGATCGGGCACACGGCCTCGGCCTCGAACCGCTCGGGTACGTGCGCAGCTACGCCTTCACCGCGCTCGATCCGGGCGCCCAGCTGCTGCAGGGGCCCGCGTTCGCGGCACCGCTCGCGCTCGACCGGGCCGGCATCACCATGGCCGACATCGACCTGCTCGAAATGCACGAGGCCTTCGCGGCGCAGGTGTTGTCCAACCTTCAGGCGTGGGATTCGGAGAAGTTCGCTCGCGAGGAGCTGGGACGCACGGGAAAGGTGGGGCATCCCGACCCCGAGAAGATCAACGTGATGGGCGGCTCGATCGCGATCGGGCATCCGTTCGGCGCGACCGGGGGGCGGCTCACAATCACGCTGCTGAACGAACTCCGCCGGCGTGACGGCCAGTTCGGGCTGGTGACGGTGTGTGCTGCGGGTGGGCTGGGGTTCGCGATGGTGCTGGAGCGGGGGTAGGGGCTGGCGAAGCCGCGCCTAACGCTAGCCTGAACCCGGGCGAACGATGTCCAGGCGCACGACGTAGCCTACGTCCAGTTCATCGTCGTCGGTCGCGTAGATCGCCTTATCGGTGATCGACCTGATCCACATCCCTTCAACGCCGGGCGGAAGCTCCGGCTGCCCCAGGTACCTTCCCTCCCGGTCGAACACATCGAATGCCACTCCGCCGGGTCCGGTTTTTCGCAACCAGAGGGTGCCGTCGCCCGATATCCGGAATCCCCTCTCGAAGGGCGGGTACAGCCGGGGAACATCATCCACGCTGAAGCGCGGAGTAATCCGGCTGGCTCCCTCGACGTACCTTTCGAGTGGTTCGAGGGCGGCGGCGCGGACGGAATCGGGGATCGCGGCAGGCTCGTAGTGGCGCCGGATCGTCAGGAGCGTATCGCCCTCCGTGCTCATCCGGATGATATCGTAGCTGCTCTCGCCGCAGTGTCCGCAGACCAGCCACCAATCGGTCCCCCGACCGCGTGCAAACCAGGTTGACCGGGCATAAGGCAGGAATTGATCGATCCGGCCGTTGGGGTACTCGAACACGATCAACTGCCTCTCCGGGAGTTCCATCTCCGGCGGTTCGACCACACCGGCAGGACTGAGCAGCCCTTCGGAATTGAAGCGGAAGGCCCTGGTGAAGGACCGCTCACTGTCCCGGTCGTATTCCGACAGGAGAAAGCGTCCGTCCTCCGTCCACCCACTGAATCCGCCGCGCGTCATCGACACGCCCCGGTGCCCGCCGATCCTGGTACCCGTCGTGTCGAAGATCTCAAAGCGACCGAGTTGGATGTCCTCAACCCAGATCTCTCCGTTTGGGGCCCTGTGTGCCTGGCCGATGGACCCGAATTCGCCCGGGCCCTCGCCCGACCGTCCGACAGTACGCACGAATTCGCCGACCGCATCGAACACCCGGATCTCGTTTGCCAGGCGGTCCACGATCCAGAGGCTGCCGGCTTCGGTCACCACAACCGATCCGACGCTACCAAAACTCTCCGGCCCATCCCCCGACATGGTTCCGATCCGCAATCCTTCCACCACCCGCCACCGCTCTTCCGGGTTCGCGTCCCACAGCCCCCTTGCCGGATTCGTCACGAGAACGGAGCCGTTCGCAAGTGTGTCGAAGGATGGGCCCGCGGAGGCAGGCGGCGCGGCGTCGCCAGCGCAGGCACCCAGCCAGAGGGCGGGTATGACGGTGAGGAAGCCTTTCATTGTTGGGTATCCGTATTGCATCGAGCACATCGGCATCGGTGCTGCCCTTCCGAGGGGGCGCCTACCCGCCCGCCCCCGCCGTCCGCATCGCCGCCTGAATCGCTCCTGCCAACCTCTGCGGATGCTGCGACCCCACGTAGATCTGCTTCCCGCCACTCAGCGTGATCGCCGCCGCCTGGTTCCCCCGGATCGTCCAGGCGGTTCGACCGGGCCGCCACCTGATTCCCCAGCCGCCGAATTCGATGAGCGGGCGGAAGGTCAGGCCGCGCACCGATTCGATGTCGGAGAAGGAGATGCGCTTGCGGACGAGGTTGACCGGGCCGAACGCGATGAAGATGTGATCGGCGCGCACCTCAACGTCCAGGCGAATGAACATCGCGGTCAGGGACACGACAAGCAGCATCCCCACACCGATGCCGGCCAGCGTGAGCACCATCGACCCGGGCAGCGCTTCTCCGTACCGGCCGGCAATCTCCACCGCTTCCATCGTGGAAGTGACTGTCCCGATCACGGCCGCGAGGCATGCGCCCCAGATGAGCGCGATCACCCACAGCGGCGCCCACGTCTCTTCGCGATAGTGCACGGGGTTGTCACCCATTCCGCCACTGCGGTTCGTCATCTCAGCCTCCGGCCAGTTCCTCGAGCGCACGCCGCACCTGGACGGGAACCATCGCCCGGCGCCACTTGGTATCCACGATAACGTTGTCGAGGGGGCGGCACTGCGCCCGCGCCCGCTCCGCCAGCGCCTCGATCACCCGCGGGCCGAGCCGCTCGCCCAGCGCGATTTCGTCCCAGCCGGCCAGCACCCGAGGCCTGGCGCCGAGCGCCGAGACCACACCGGTGAGCCCGGCCACGGTCCCGTCCTGCTCGAAGTCGCCCACCACCGCCACGGACAGCAGCGGAAAGTCGATCGAGTTGCGTTGGCGCAGCTTGCGGTAGGCGCTCCGGCGGTGGGGCCCGTGCCCGTTTGAATGCGGCCCCATCAAGGGAATACGTATCTCGGTGAGGATTTCGTCACCTTTTCGCCGCGTATTCCAGATGCCGTCGGTCACGAAGAAATCGGCGGCGGGAATCTCGCGGGTTCCATCCGGGCCGGCGAGTGTCAGCGTGGCGTCGAGCGCGATCAGGTTCGGCGGCGTATCGGCGGAATGGGCGGCCACGCACTTCTTCCCGACCCTGGTGACGTGGCAGACCGTCCCGTCCTTCTTGAGGCAGTATCCGAGCGCGTCCCGCCAGAACTCGGTCTGGTTGTAGTAGGTGCAGCGGGTGTCGAGGCAGACGTTGCCCCCGATCGTGCCCATGTTGCGCAGCTGCGGACCGGCGACGAGACCGGCGGCCTCGGCGAGCCCGGCGCAGTGGCGGCGAACCAGCGGGTGACTGGAAACGTCGGAGAGAGTCTCAAGGGCACCGATGCGCAGAAAGAGGCCATCCGCGCGCGGGGCTCGGCCGTTGTCCGTGGAGGGACCCGCGCCATTCACCGTACCGATCCCGCGCATGGCCGCGATACGGTTGAGCGACACCACGTGCGCCGGGGTGAAGAGCCGGTGCTTCATGTTGGGCATGAGATCGGTGCCGCCGGCGATGGGCATGGCGTCTTCCCCGAAACGGGCGAGCAGCGCAACGGCTTCGTCCACCGTGTCCGGGCGGTGGTAGCGGAAGGGGGGAAGTCGAAGCATGTCAGGTCCCGGGGGGGAGCGGCCGCGCCACCATGATCCCGTCCTGGCCGCCGATCCGCGCGATCCGCTCGGCCAGCGATTCCTCGCTGATCCGGACGTGCGACCCCACGAGGGGGGCGTGCATCAGCCGCAGCGTGCCTTGACGCCAGAGGGCGATCCCGGTGTGCGCGATGTCCAGGCCCGGCACCGTGCTGGTGGCGGCGATGATGTCGCCGTCGCGGATCCCGGCGGCGGCCGCGTCGATTGCGCCCGCCGGGATTTGGTAGCGGTCCACTTCTGCCAGCCGCGCCTCCATGTCGGCGATTTCGGCCAGGACATCGCGGTCGGCAAGTTGGCGGTATGCATCCGGGTGGGTGGACATGAAGTCGATGGGGGATGGGTCGGCCACGCCGCCCAGCTCCCGCGAGATCGCGTCCACCAGCCCTGCGGCTTCGTTATCCGCGATCCATTCGCTGAAGTAGTGGAGACGGCTCGCGTAGCCGTCCAGTTCGCCGCCACGGTAGCGGATGCGGGTGAGTTCGTCCCGGTAGGCGGCCCGGAAGCGGTCGGGGTCATCGAGGGGGCCGGAGGGACGGGAGGCGGACTTGCCGGCGGCGGAAGCGGCGGGAGCGGCGGCAACGTCAATACCGTCGGCCATGTGCGCGGCGCCGGCGCGGGCAGACCACGCCAGGCGCGCCAGAACCAGCACGTTTTCGACGAAGGTGACGCAGTCGAGCGCCTCCAGGTTGATGACCAGGCGCTCGGGCCCGTCCAGCTCCAGCGTGTGGGGCTGGTACGGCGTACCGGCGAAACGTTCGCCCAAACGCGCGAGGAGGTCGCCGAAACGGGGGAAGGTGGCGGGGGGCTGGGCGACCGCCCAGGCGAAGTGTTCCCGGGCGATCTCCCAGTCGCGGGCGGTGCCGGCGGCGGGCCGCTGGAGAGCACTGTCCTCAGCCGGCTGGGACGAATCGGCCCGGCCGCGTTCCCACAGGTTGTCGTAGGCCGCGTAGCAGACGAGCGCCAGCAACACGCCTGCCACAACCGCCCACCCCACCGGACGGGCCTTCATGGCACTGCCCGGGAAGCCGGCGCGGGTTGAGCACGTCCGGGTCGATCGCGCCCGCGCAGCTTCCCGGTCCGGAACCGTCGGCTGCCGACTACCGTGTCACCTCGCATGTGCCGCCTCCCGGGTTGGTTTCGCCGCGCCGGGCGCCCCCCGCCCCCTTTCCGCCGCCTGCAGCGCCCGCCACACACGCGGCGGCGAGAACGGCAGCGCGTCCATGCGCACCCCCACGGCGTCGTAGATCGCATTCGCAATCGCCGGGATCGACGGATGCAGCGGCCCTTCCCCCGCCTCCTTCGCCCCGTACGGCCCCTCCGGATCGATCGACTCGACGATCAGCGACTCGAGCGCCGGCGTGTCGAGACTCGTCGGGATCCGGTAATCGAGGAGCGACGGCGCGTTGTGCAGCCCCTCCCGCCCCTGGTCCGCCGACTTGAAGATCTGCTCCTCCATGAGCGCCTCGGCGAAACCCATGTACGCGGAACCCTCCATCTGCCCCGCCACCAGCACCGGGTTCAGCGCCCGCCCGCAGTCGTGCGCGATCCAGATCTTCTCGACCGTCACGAACCCCGTCTCGGGATCCACCTCGACCTCGGCCACGTGGGCGGTGAAGGAATACGCCGGCGAGGCCCCGATCGTGGCGCCCCGGTAGCTGCCGTGCACGTCCTTGGGCGTGTTGTACGACCCCGTCGCGCCCAGCGTGCCGAACTTCGCCTCGGCCAGGTTGAAGGCTTCGCGCAACGGCATGCTCGTCCCCGTGTCTCCCGCCCGCACCGCCAGCCCCCCCGCCAGCAGCACCTCACGCGGCTTCGCCTCCCACGCCTCGGCCACCGCGTCGCGCACCTTTGCCTTCAGCTTGCGGGACGCCTCGATGCACGCGTTGCCCAGCATGAACGTCACCCGGGACGAGTACGCGCCCAGATCCACCGGCGTAAAGTCCGTGTCCCCCGCCAGCACCCTGATGTGCTCCAGCGGCACGCCCAGCTCCTCGGCCACCACGTAGGCGACCATCGAATCCACCCCCTGCCCGATCTCGGAAGCCCCCGAGAACACCGCCACCCGTCCCGAGCGGTCCACCTGCAGCTGCACCCCCGATTGCGGCATCTCGTTCGGGTAGATCGGGTAGTTGGTCCCGGTGATATAGGTCGAGCCCGCCACACCGACTCCGCGCCCGTACGGCAGCCGGCGGTGCTTGCGCTTCCAGTCGCTGGCGCGCTCCACCTCTTCGAGGCACTCAAGGAACCCGTTCGACGTCACCCGCAGGTCGTTCACCGTGCGCGTGTTGGCACCGATGAAGTTGCGCCGCCTCAGCTCGATCGGGTCGATATCCAGCCGCTCGGCGATTCGGTCCAGTTGAACCTCGATGGCGAAGCGCGGCTGCACCGAGCCGTGGCCGCGCTTGGGCCCGCAGGCGGGCTTGTTCGTGTAGGCGCGCGTTGAATGGAAGCGGTAGGCGGGCATCTGGTAAGGCGCGGTCAGGAGTTGCCCGGAATAGTACGTCGTCACCAGCCCGAAGGACGCGTAGGCGCCGCCGTCCAGGACGATCTCGGCGTCGACCGAGGTGAGCATGCCTTCGCGGGTGGCGCCGGTGCGGTACTTCATGTGGAAGGGATGGCGGCCGCGGTGGGCGTAGAAGACCTCTTCGCGCGTGTAGAGGATCTTGACCGGGCGGCCCGTCGTCATCGAGAGCTTCGCCACGCAGAATTCGAGGTCGAAGGGCTCCGACTTGCCGCCGAAGGCGCCGCCGACGGGGGGCTGGATGACCCGCACCTTGGCGGGGTCCACGTCCAGGACGCGGGCGAGTTCGCGGTGCAGGTAGTGGGGGACCTGCGTCGCCGACCACACGGTGAGCTTGCCGTTGCCCTCGGCCAGCCCGATCGCGCAGTGGGGCTCGATGGGCGTGTGGGTGGTCCCCTCGAAGAAGTAGTCGCTCTCGACCACGACGTCCGCCTCCTCCAGCCCGGCGTCCACATCGCCGAACGCGAGTTTGACCACTTTGGTCACATTGCCGTTCCACCCCGGCTTGCGCGGTTCGTGGATGTACGGACCCGCCTCGGCGGCGATGGCCTCGTGGGGGTCCAGGTAGGCGGGCAGCTCCTCGTAGGTGACGTCGATCAGGTCGAGCGCCGCGATGGCCGTGTCCTCGTCGACGGCCGCCACCGCCGCCACCCCGTCGCCGATGTAGCGCACCTTCTCTACGCAGAGCGGGTACTCGTCGGGCGTCCACGGGATGATGCCGTATGAGGTGGGCATGTCGCGGCCTGTCACCACGGCGTGGACGCCCTCCAGCGCCTCCGCGCGGGAGGTGTCGATCGACACGATCCGTGCGTGCGGGTGCGGGCTGCGCAGGATCTTGCCGTGCAGCATGCCCGGGAGACGGATGTCGTCGGTGTAGCGGGCGCGCCCGGTGGCCTTGGCCAGACCATCGACCTTGCGCATGGGGCGGCCGATGGTGGAGAGGCCATCCTGGGAGGCGCGGGGTCCGTTGCGGCTCGTCACGGGTCCAGCCTCGCGGCGGCCGCCTCGACGGCGTCGTAGATCTTCTCGTAACCGGTGCACCGGCACAGATTGCCCGCCAGTGCCGTCCTGATCTCCTCACGCGTCGGCGACGGGTTCCGGTCGAGCAGCGCCACCGAGCTGCACAGGATGCCGGGGGTGCAGAAGCCGCACTGCGCGGCACCGTTCAGGTCGAATTCGTCCTGTACGGGGTGGGTTTCGGTGCCGTTGGCCAGTCCTTCCACGGTGCGCACCTCGCGCCCCTCCGCCTCCCACACCGGCGTGATGCACGACAGGATGGCGCGCCCGTCCACGATGACCGTGCAGGCGCCGCAGTCACCCTTGTCGCACCCCTGCTTCGACCCGGTCAGACCGAGTCCGTAGCGGAGCGTTTCCAGCAGCGTGTAGTGGGCGGGCACCCCGCAGACGCGCTCGTCGCCGTTGACCCGCAGGCGGACTACTTCCATCCGCGACCTCCTCTCGGTTCAAATATCGGTCCGGGGGGTGCGTGGTGCTACCCCGGGGTCCTTCCAACCGGATCACGCGACACGCCGCGCTGCACCTGTGAACGACAGTCCCGGCCCTTCGTCCGCGGGGAGTCGGGCCCTCGAGCAGCGTTGGCATCGAGCAACTTCCCCCGCGTATCTTACAGGAGTTCGCCCGATTGACCACCACGCTTTCCCGCGCTTGAAGCTCGTCCGACATGAACCAGCCGAATTCCCAGAGGGTCCCCCTGCTCGAATAGAACGGCTGAACGTCCGCAATTTCCGTGCCCTGCAGAGCGTTGAGTTCAAGGACCTTCAACCGATGACGGTCCTGCTCGGACCGAACGGTAGCGGCAAGTCCACGGTCTTCGACGTGTTCGCCTTCCTGGCGGAGTGCTTCGAATCAGGCCTTCGGGGCGCGTGGGATCGTCGCGGGCGAGCCAAGGAGCTGATGACACGCGGGGCGGACGGTCCATTGACGATAGAAATCAAGTATCGCGAACGACCCGGGACACCGCTGATCACCTACCATCTATCCGTCACTGAGGCCAGGAGACGACCGGTCGTTGCGTCCGAATGGCTGCATTGGAAACGGAAGCCCTATGGTGCCCCGTTTCGCTTTCTCGAGAACAGCCGCGGCTCTGGCCAGGCAGTCAGCGGCGAGATGCCCGACGAAGAGGACGAGCGGGTGGATATCGCGCTCAATTCACCTGACCTCCTGGCCGTCAACGCGCTCGGGCAGTTCCGGGAACATCCTCGCGTGGCTGCCCTCCGCACTTTCATCACCGGGTGGCACGTATCCTACCTGTCCGCCGACAGCGCTCGCGGCCAGCCCGAAGCCGGGCCCCAGGAGCGACTGACCAAGCGTGGAGACAACCTGGCGAACGTCGTCCAATACCTCGAAGAACAACAGCCACTGCAGCTCAAGCGGACTATTGCGGCACTGCGAGCGCGGGTCCCGAGGATTGAGCGCGTCATTGCCGACACGATGCTGGACGGCAGGCTTCTCCTGCAGATCAAGGACGCTCCATAGCAAGCAGGATCTCCTCAAGAAGATCCGGGATCGTTTGCTCGGATACCAGCACTGGATCCCGTCGAACTGGCGGATCGTTGTCCTGGTAGGTCGAAGCCGCGGAGTCGATCGCGGCCCACATCAATCCCGACCGGAATACATCTCGGAGCTTCAATGTCTTTCGAAGCACCCTGGTGGAAGCGACAACTCCGTAGCCGGACCCGTGGCATTCTCCGTCGGCCCATTCAACGGTGCGTGACTGGAATCCCGTCCCCTTCCCCGGTAGAATTCAGGTCAACTCCAACAGGAAATCCGTCATCCACAGATACAGGATCCCAAGCATGCCCTACCCCGAAATGATGGTGGCCCCGATGCGCCAGGAGCTGGTCCGTATCGGCTTCCAGGAACTCCGCGACGCTGAACAGGTCGAGCAGGCGATGGACGCCATGGAAGGCACCGTGCTCGTGGCGGTCAACTCGATCTGCGGCTGCGCCGCCGGGATCTTCCGGCCGGCCGTGATGATGTCGCTCCAGGGCGACAGCCAACCCGATCACAAGGTGACCGTCTTCGCCGGGCAGGACCTGGATGCCACCGCCGCCGCACGAACGCACCTCGTCGGCTACCCGCCCTCGTCACCTTCGATCGCCCTGATCAAGGACGGTGACGTGGTGTTCATGCTCGAACGCTTCCAGATCGAAGGGCGTTCGGCTCCCGCGATCGCCAGCGACCTGCAGGCCGCCTTCGCGGAGCACTGCTGACCGCGCCCACGGGCCGAGATATCGGGGGACCGGCGGAGCGGCCAACCGCGCCCGGCCGACCCGCTCGTCCGTCCCTGGCCTACTCTTCGGCCGCTTGCTTCTTCCGGCAGGCCAGCCACCCGTCGATCGAGTACTTGCCCGCCCCGTGCGCGCAGAAGAAGAGCCAGGTGAAGCAGTAGAAGGCGGCGAGCTCGCCGCCGTTGCCCGCACCTCCTCGTCCGACCGGCCAGAAGCCCTGAGGGGCGTGGCGCCAGAAGTAGGCCACCGCCATCTGGCCCGCGATCAGGAAGGCAACGGGAGCGGTCAGCAGTCCGGCCATCATCATGATCCCCCCGAAGAACTCGAGGATCCCGGCGACGCCCATCGTGCTCATCACCTCGACCTTGCTCCCTCCCAGGACTCCGAAGAGCTTCTGCGCACCGTGGAGCGTGAACAGGAAACCCGCCACGATCCGCAGCGCGTTGTGGGTGAGCTCCTTGAATCCGGCATGATCCTTGAACATCTGGTCGCCTCCTGAAACGGGTCGGTACCACCGGGAACGGGAAAAGCGTAAGCCGGTCGTGCCGGTGGCGCAAAGCGGGGCAGGTCGGTGACCGCAGCCCCGGGGGAATTCCTGGCGGACAGCCGGTCTGCCCGATCCCCGGGCCACCCCCGGCCAGCGCCGAAGCTCCACGCCCGGCCGTCGCCTGCTACCCCCTCAGCCGCTTCCGGCGCTTGCGCTCCAGGCGCCGCCTCCGCTTCGCCTCCTTGCGCGACTCTCCCACGTGTCTCGTCTCGATCTCCACCGCCCCGAAGACGGAGAAGCCGTCCACGCGCACCATGGATTCGTGCGAAGCAACCGGAGCCGGACTGGAATCGCGGCGCTCGAAGGTGCCGAACACCGCCGAACCCCCGCACTGGACGTGCAATCCCGGCGGCACCAGGATTTCGATCGACCCCATGACGGTCACCGCCGTAATGTTGGTCGGGCCGGGACCCAGCCGCGCTTCCCTCAGGTCGATCGTGGCCGATCCCATGACCGCCACCACCGTGTTTCGCCGCGCGGGCACCCACTGCCCCGCCCGGGCCGTCTCGCCGAACACCGCCACGGCGCGGTCCGTCGGCCGAACCTCGGAAAACGCCGCGGCCGGAGCACCCCGTGGAGCCTGCTCGGGCAATCCTCCCTTTTCCGGCGCGGTGAGACCGTCACTGCCCAGGCCCTCGATCGCCTCCCCCAGCTCGGCCATCGACCCGGCCGCGTGGGCGACAGCTACCCGCCTCTCGAAGTCCTCCACCGACAGCATGTCGCGCGCGAAGCATTCGCTCAGCAGGTCGATCGCCCTCTCGCGGGCCTCGTCGACCTCGAGCACCTTCGCCGATTTCGCGCCCGGCGATCCCCCGCTCTCCCGCTTCCTCATTCCCCCCCCACGTCTACTACCGTGCCCCCGCACGTCTTGCAGAAACGGGCGTCCACGTCGTGTCCGCCGCTGCGGCAGCCCGAACACACCCGGTCACGGATTCCCGGCGGCGTCCGGCCCAGGTGTGCCGCCTGCGCCAATTCCACGCTCACGATCCCGGTCGGCACGGCGATCAGTCCGTACCCCAGCAGCATGATCAGCGCGGCCAGCATCTGTCCGGTCGCCGTAACGGGTGTGATGTCCCCGAAACCGACGGTGGTCAGCGTGACGACCGCCCAGTACACGGCAACCGGAATGGAGGTGAATCCGGCCTCCGCCCCTTCGATCAGGTACATGAACGAGCCCAGGATCACCGTCAGCGTCAACACCGTGATCAGGAAGACGATGATGCGGAAGCGGCTGGCCGCGAGGGCCCGCCCCAGCGTTCTCGCCTCGCCCAGGTAGCGCACCAGCTTGAGGACCCGGAAGACCCGCAGCACCCTGAGCACCCTGATGATCACCAGGAACTCGGTGCCGGGGAGCAGCACGCTCAGATAGGTGGGGATGATCGCCAGCAGGTCGATGATGCCGAAGAAGCTGAGCGCATAGCGGCGCTTGGACTGAACCGACGCCAGCCGCGCGGCATACTCGAAGGTGAACAGGACCGTGAAGATCCATTCCAGTACGTGCAGCGCCAAATCGTGCCGGCCCACGATCGACTCCACCGAATCGAGCATCACCACCAGGACGCTGCCCAGGATGATCAGGATGAGCGCGACGTCGAAGACCCTGCCGCCGAGCGTGTCGGTCTCGAAGAGGATGTCGTACAGCCTGCCCCGCCACGGAGGACCGTTTCGCGCGCGGTTCGACGGGGTCATCCCGGATTACGCGTCCCTTTCCACGATGCCGCTGGGACAGGACACGCCCGTGCCGCCGAGTCCGCAGTAGCCACCCGGGTTCCTGGCCAGGTACTGCTGGTGGTACTCCTCGGCGTAGTAGAACTCCGGCGCCGGGGCGATCTCGGTGGTGATCGTCCCGAAACGGGCGGCGGCGAGTTCCGCCTGGTAGCGGTCGCGCGACTCCGTGGCAAGGCGCTGCTGCCGGTCGCCGACGGTGTACACCGCGGAGCGGTACTGCGTCCCGATGTCGGCCCCCTGCCTCATTCCCTGCGTGGGGTCGTGTCCTTCCCAGAAGGCGGCCAGCAGCGTACGGTAGGCGATCCGGTCGGGATCGAAGACGACCAGCACGGATTCGGCGTGGCCGGTGCCGCCGGTGCATACTTCCCGGTAGGTCGGGTTGGGGGTCGGACCGCCCTGGTAGCCGACGGCGGTCGAATACACTCCCGGAAGTTCCCAGAACCGGCGTTCGGCGCCCCAGAAACAGCCCATGGCGAAGCAGGCCGTCTGAAAGCCCGCAGGGAAGGGAGGCTTGATGCGGTTCCCGTTCACGTAGTGGATGACGGGTACCGGGAGGGGTTCGGACCTGCCCGGCAGCGCCTCGTCAGGTCCGGGGATCTCCGACTTCGAACGACGGGTAAACATTTGACGTAATTCCATTGCCAAAGGAAGGTAACAGAGTGGACCGTCTCTTGGCACACGCCGGCGGTGCCCACCTGTCCGGCGGGATTGTTTCGCAGGCTGCCGGAGGCGCTTTGATTCTCCACATCTTCCAACACCGACTGATTCACTCTCCCGGGAAGAGACCGTGACCTGGACTCTGAACTCGAAGACGGTGCCCGCGGGGTCCTTTCCGGAACCCCTGGGGGCGATTGTCGGACCCGCGTGCCACCGCGCCGCGCGCGCGGAGATCACTTCGTGGCCCGGATACGAGCCAACCCCGCTGAGGAATCAATGGAAGCTGGCGGAGGAGCTGGGGATCGGGTCGGTGTGGGTGAAGGACGAGAGCGGGCGGTTCGGGCTGGGAAGCTTCAAGGCGCTGGGGGGTGCGTACGGCGTGCGGCGGGTGATGAGGGCGCACGGGGGCGACAGGGGGCCGCTGACGGTGACCTGCGCCTCGGACGGGAATCACGGCCGGGCCGTCGCGTGGGGTGCGATGCGGTTCGGTTGCGACGCCGTGATCTACCTGCCCGCACACGTCACGGAGGCGCGCGCGGAGGCGATCCGGTCGTTCGGGGCGAGGGTGGTGCGCGTCGACGGCGAGTATGATGACGCGGTCGCGCGGGCCGACCGGGATGCGCGCGAGAACGGATGGACGGTGGTCTCGGACACCTCGTATCCGGGGTACATGGAGATTCCGCGTCTGGTGATGGTGGGATACACGGTCATGGTCGATGAGGTTCTGGGGCATGGCAGCCCATCCCTGCCCACCCACAAGGTATCTTCACCCACCCATCTGCATTCAGCCGGCCCGACGGCGCCGCCCGCCAGCGCGGAATCGGCCGACAGGGGCGCCCCATTCACGCACGTCTTCATCCAGGGTGGCGTGGGCGGACTCGCGGCGGCGGTGATCGGGCACCTTTGGGAACGGTTGGGGAAGCGCCGCCCGGTGGCGGTCATCGTCGAGCCGGAGGAAGCGGACGGGCTGCTGTGCAGCGCGCGTGCCGGGCGGCCGGTGCCCGGCCGGGGGGACCTGCACACCGTGATGGCGGGGCTGAGCTGCCGCGAGGTGTCGCCGCTGGCGTGGGAGGTGGTGGGGGTGGGGGCGCATGCCTTCATGACGGTGCCGGATGGGGGGATCGCGCCGCTCATGTGCCGTGCGGCGCGGGGGGAGATGGGTGAGGCGTTCGAGGGGGGAGAGTCGGGGGTGGCGGGGTTGCTGGGCCTGATCGAGGTCGCGCGGGACGAGGAGAGGCGGGGTGCGATCGGGCTGGACCAGCGCTCGCGTGTGCTCGTGTTCAATACGGAGGGCGCGACCGACCCGGAGCTGTATGGGCGGATCGTGGGGCGGGGTGATAGCTTCGGTGGAGAGGCTGCGAGCCGGTAGCCCTTCATCCCCCTCAAACCGACGAGGCCCTCGATGAGCGAACCGTTCTACACCGCGCGCGCCAGCGTCGCGAAGATCGACGGCATCCACCGCCGCGCCACCCTGGAGGACGGCACCGAGATCGACTTCGGCGTCCACGGTCCCATCAAATCCCACTACCGCCTGCACGACGAACCGGATCGGGCCCTCCCCGTCGACTACCTGGTCGCGGCCGCCGCCGGCTGACTGCTCGGGACACTCAACGGCGCACTGGAGGTGCGCGGGATCCCGATGGACAACGACGCGATCCGCGTGGAGGCGGAGGGCGTGAAAGAGGTGGTGGACCGGATGGTGGTGCTGACGAAGATCCATGCGCACTACACGATTCGGCTGCCCGAGGGCGCGCCGCGGGAGAAGGTGGACCGGGCCCTGGCGACGCATGTGGCGAAGTGTCCGACGGCTCGGAGTCTGGAGGGGGCGGTGAAGGTGACCTGGTCGGCGGATGTGGCGGGGGGGTAGGGGACCCCGACTGAACCCTACCGTCGTTCGAACCGCACCCGCGCGGCACGCTGGACGTCCAGCGAGTCGGCGGTCACCCCGTACAGTTCGGACTCCGTGGCCCACGGCGTCGGGTATTTCAGGATACGGCTCGGCCACCGATAGTGCCCGACGAGCGTCGTCCCGTCCCACACATCGGCGTCGCGCACCGCCGCTCCCCGTTCAGCGGTCTTGACGACCCACAGCCGGCCCGCGCGGTCGAAGAACATGTCGTCCAGCGGAGGCTTGCGGTCGGGAATCGCAAAGGGGTGGTTGTCGATGTCGGCGCGATCCCGCTCGCGGTCGATCCGGCTTTGCGCCCAGTCCCTGTCGGCATCACTCAACGGCGGTCCGGGGAGCGCGGGACCCTCGATCACGGACACGGTGCCGTCGGGATGATGGAGGTTGATCGAGTAGTCCGAGGTCACCGCCTCCGCCCATGTGCCGCCGTTCGCGTGAGCGTGAATCCATTGCGGTCCGAAGGGCTGATGGAGGTACATGATGCCACTGAACTCCCCCCTGGTGAACGGCACGGTTGCCTGGCTGACGGACTGGCGCTCCGCGTCCGCCATCATGACGGTGTCCACGGCCCCGTCGGCACCCACGCGGAGCCGCGCGAAAAAGCTCGGGTCGTCGCCACTGCGAACGGGACCGACACTGATCAGATCGCCCTCGCTGCTGAAGGTGAACGGAGCCATCAGGCCGACGTTGCCGGGGTGAAGCGTTCTGAGCATCCGCTGGTATTGCGCGCCCGCCGCGTCAAGCGCGAAGGCGCTGTACCGGGCGCTCTCGCGCACCCATAGTTCGCCATCCGGACCGAACTGCATGCAGCACAGGTCGCCGAATTCGCCGGGACCCTCGCCCAGGCGGCCGAAGTGGAACGCGTAGTCCCCATTGGGCTCGAAGACGCGTATCTCGGTCGATTGCCGGTCTGCGACGAACACCCGCCCCCGCTCGTCGGCCGCGACGTGCAGGATGTAGGAAAAGAGATAGGGGTCTTCGCCGGCGACATCACCGATTTCGAGGTCGATGGTGCCCTCGTAGGTGGGTACCTCCGGCAGGGCGGCTTCGGACTCCTCGCCCTCGGAACAGGCAGCCGCCGTCAGGAGGAATGCCGCGGCGATCGTCGGTCGAAACGGAGCAAGCCTCATGTCAGGCCCCTCTTTCGGTGGGTGCATATGGTCGCACGTAAGCTTCGGGCGCGCCGGCCTTGGTGTTTACCCGGCGGGCAATTCCAACCGGTGCAGCCGGACCGTCTGGAGCCCCAGTTCCGACTCGTGCACCAACAGCACGTCGTCCGCCCCGAATTCCCGGATCGGTCCGGGCAGCGGCGCCAGGTGGCAGAGGAACTGTCCGTCGGGTTCGAAGGCGAGCCACCCCGCGGACCTCCCGGGGCCTGTCATACTGGCGTACCCAGATGCGCCCGTCACTGCCGACCACCACGGCGGAGATCGCCGGGAAGAGTTCGGCCGCGGGTCGCTCCTCGCTGATCATGGCGTCATGAGCCTCGGCCATGGGAGAATAGTCCGGCCTCGGCCGAGTCTCCACGTAGTCCTCGCGCCACGCATCCACATCCGCCGCGGTCACCTCCCTGTCGGGCTCCGTCCAACGCACGATGAGACGCAGGTTGAACTCGTCGTCGAGGACGCGGACCTCGGTACTCATTCCGTATGCCAGAGCGACCGTGGATCCGCCCGCGTCGACCTCGGCGCCCCCGTAGAAGAGACGGGGAAGCCAGAAGGTGCTGAGCGCCTCGTGAGCGTCCTGCCCCCATCTCCCGTGGGGGATTCGGGCCAGCGTGTCGACGAGGTGGCCGCCGGGACCGTGTGCCTCCACGATCATGGTGTCCGCAACGCTGAAGTCCGGCTTCCGTGCCCTCGTTTCGGTGGAGTTCACGCTGTAGCCGTTCGCCAGCACCCCTCCGCCCATCGACGAGTTGATGAACTGCGGGGTGAAGCTCACGTCCCGCGCGAACTCCCCGTCCGCGCTGAAGAGGTTGAAGCGCCAGGGGAAATAGTCGCCGGCCCAGATCGTGTCGGCGGCGGCGATCCACATCTGGAAGGGACCGTTCTCGAATTCCCCGGGTCCCTCGCCCTGTCTGCCCATCGTGCGCAGGTGCAGGCCATCGGCGTCGTAGACGCGGATCTGATTGGAGCCGCGGTCGACCGCGACGATGGATCCGTCGGACATCCGTGCCGCGCTCCCGACCCGGGCAAACCACAGGTTCTCGTCGCTCTGGTCGTCGCCGATGACGACGGTGGGCTGCTCGCTGATCGTGCAGGTCGCGTCGGAGGTGGCGGGGTGGCTGTGAACGATCCTGATGCCGGCGCTGTCGGTGACGAGGGGGGTGGGGCCGGACCGGGTACCGGAGTCGCAGGCGAGGAGGAGGGTGAAGGCGGCGGTGGCGGTGGTGACTTTGGTTCCGGGCGTGCTCATGTGGCTAGTTTACCCGGAAGGCGGCCCGCGCAACAGTTTCAGCAGATACTCGACTGCTTCCTGGGATCCCGTACGGCCCATCCAGTAGACCGCCCGTTCGCGCACATCGTCATCGGTCTCGAGGCGGGCGAGCTCGACCATCTTCCGCACGACTTCCGACTTGGCGGCTTCGTCCCTGGTACGACCGGCTCTGCGGTAGAGAGCATAGAAGATCCGCTCGCGCAGGTCTGGGTCTTCCAGGCGTCCAAAGGCCTGGACCAGGCCGGACAGTTCCAACGACGGACTTCTGCCCCAGGCGTCCAGGGCCTTGGAGCGGATGTCGCTCGGCTCGTTCGAGTCGAAGGCCAGATTGAAGAGCCAGGTCTCCCCCTGTTTGCTCCCACTCTCCACCTTCCGGCGCAGCCGGTCGATCAGCGTGCTCTTGAGTTTTTCGGTCTCGACCGCCGCGTACAGCCGGATCAGCACGTCGGCTTCGACGTCGTCACGGCGGCCCAAGGCCACGATCGCGTCCTCGCGAAGTTCCTCCGGTCTGGTTGCGTCTGCGGCGTAGACCTCGAGCGCCTTGCGGGCCTCTGCGCTTTCGCTGCGCCTCAGGGCGGAAATCGCCGCCTCCTGTGTTTCCTCGTAGCTCGACCGGGTGAGCACAGTCACCAGGGCAGCGATTGCGGTCGGGGTGTCGAAGCGCCGCAGCCCCGTCACCGCGGCATGTCTGGCCCTCGGATCCTGATGGGTCATGGCAACATTGATCAGTTCCCTCTCCGCTTCCCCGGTATCCTCGCGCGCAAGCAACTCGACGGCGCGCACCCGCAGGTTGACGGAGCACTCGTCCTCGCGGTCGATCACACCTCGCAGGACCCGGACCCGGTCCGTATCGACGAGCCGCAGGACCGCCGTCAGCGCCTCCTGCTGCACGGAATCGTCGTCACAGCCCTCCGGGAGCTCACGCCTGCCCGACGAAAACCTGAGGGCTGCTTCAAAATCCCGTAGCGAAACAACGGCATCATCCAACCTGAACCGTTCCAAACGCTCCACGGCCCCCTGGTACTCCTGGGCGACAGCTGCCTCGATCGAGTCCATCGCCGGTCCCATCACAACCGCGAGCGAGTCCATGGCCCTGGCCATGGCGGTCGCGGCACTGTCCCACGCCACCCTGGAATGCGCCGCGATGCTGTCCCACGCCTGTCCGAGGGTCAGCTCCGACTGCCGCAGCACCTCCTCGGCCGCGCGGGAATCACCCCTCTCCGCCAGTTCTCCGAGGATCCGAAGGCGCAACTGGCGCGCGTCGTTGACGCGACGGAGAAGCAGATCGTCACCGGCTGTCTCGGGGTGTGCGGCCATCTCCAGCATGTTGTCGAGGAGCAGGTGGGCCTGCTCCAACTGGCCCATCCGATGACGGGCGAAGGCTTCCCAGTAGAAGGCGTCGCTGACGTGTCTTCCTTTCGGGTACTTCTCACGGAGTTGCCGGAACCTGGCGGCGGCATCCACCCAATTCGCCCGGTTGATCAGCGATCTCGCTAAGAGAAAATCCCTTTCCTCTTCTCTGTTCTCCTGGGCCGAAAGCTGCCCGCCTTCCCATGCGCGCGCGTGTCCGGCGGTCATGACCGTAACATCCGCGGCTATGAGAAGGGCCAGGATCGTCCCGGCGATCATCACGCTCTTCCTGCCGTTCGTCGTCGATTTGTGGTTCATCATCTTCGTGCCTCCGGAAGCAAGGCTCATTGGTAGGTGTCGTAGGTGCTTCATGTTCAGGTCTCGCTTTCGGCGCTCACCGCGCGCAGTCGCATCAGGGTGCCCTGCCGCTCCATGCTCTCACGGGCCAGATCCCACTCGAAGTCGGGTGCACCGGGACCCAGGCCTGCCATCTGGATCAGGACGAGTTCCAGATCGTGGAGCAACTCCTCTTCCACCGGGGACGCGGAATCCGAGAAGCCGATGAACATGCGCGTTTCCACCAGCAGTTCCCGCGCCCACCCGGCCAGATCCGCCTGCGATGCCGGTGTGCGCGGATCGGTTCGGAAGGCGGTCAGCAGCGTCGCGGCGCGGCCCATGTGACGGGCGGTGGCGTCGTCGAATTCGGGCTCGAAGGTGCGGTTCAGGCGAGTCGGCCGCTCAGCCGGTTCGCTGACCGCGAACGACACGCGGCTATCGCCCTCATCGTCGGAGTGGGCGTCGGCGGCTACGGTCACCTGCCCCGACATGGCAGCCGGCAGATCGCCGGGATCGTCCGACTCCGGCACCACCCGCTCGGCGACCGCGGCAGGGGGCGTCTGCACCTGGCGTGTCAACGTGGAGGGGGGCGGCGCGCCAAGCGGAACCGCCGTCTCATCGGTCGCCGAAGGCCGCGTCCCCCTGCCCAGCCCGATCCCCAGCACCAGCGACGCCGCCGCCGCCAGGGCCGCAACCCAGCCCGCCGCACCCCGCTGGCCGAGCCACGCCGGACGCAGACGGGACACCGGCACCGCCCGCCGCAGCGACCAGGCCGACTCGATCCGGGCCCACATCTCGTCGCGCGGCGCCGGGGGTGGCCGGTTGTAGTCCAGCGGGGCGACGATGGGCCACCGGTCGCCCGGAAACCCGGTCTCGACCCCAGCGACCCGCCTCTCACTTTCGGAACTCCGGGCGGAGGGCGGATTCAGGCGCACGGCAACCCCCGGCCAAATCGAGTCGGCCGGTGTCTCCGGCGGCTCATTGTAGCCCGCGGCCTCGCGCAGCAGAAACTCGGTGAAGCGGTCGAAGTCCTTCACGACGCCCACTCCTCGGCGTGCACCGCCAGCATCTCGCGCAACCGGCTGCGCGCCCGGAAGAGCTGGGACTTCGATGTCCCCGCCTTGATGCCGAGGATCTCGCCGATCTCCTCGTGCGTGTAGCCTTCCAGGTCGTGGAGCAGGAAGACCGTGCGGTATCCCTCGGGCAGGTCGTCGATCGCGCGGTGGAGATCCTCGCGCAGGTCGGGTTCGACCCTGGTGGCGGTGCTGGCGCCCACCAACTGATCGTCCAGCGGTGCCTCGCGGGTCCGGAAACGCTTGATTCGCCTGAGTTCGTTCAGCGACACGGACGTCGCGATCGCCGAGATCCAGGTCCCGAAGGCCGACTCGCCGCGGAAGGTGGCGATCTTGGAGAATGCGCGCACGAACGTCTCCTGCGTGAAGTCCTGGGCGAGATCGTACTCGCCCGCGAACCGGTAGCAGAGCCGGAAGACCCGGTCGACGTGCAGGTCGTACAGCGACCGCGCGACGCTGTGATCTCCGTCCTTCAATCGCTGTATGAGTTGCGATTCCGTCACCGACCCGAGTCTCCGGTTCCGCTCCGGGTTTCCTGTTTCCGATTGGTGGACACCATGAGGCGGGGAATGGTTGCGCCTGGCGGCCGGGGGCGCAATCGGGTGCTCCGGGTCGGCGGGAATCCGGGTGACGGCGGTCGAAGGAGTCACCGGCGGATCCTCAGGCGGGTCACGTAGGGCGTGCCGATGTCGTCTTCGCCCGTGAACAGGACGTAGTTCGCGGTCGCATGGACCACTGCGCCGGGTACGCCGAGGTCGATCCGAACCGTCTCCGGAACCGGGATCCGACCCACGAAGACGTGGCCCGCCCCATCCACGAAGAGGGCGGCGATGATCGGTTTGTGCTCCGGCAGGGCTCGCAGGTGGTCCTCCATCAACGCGACGCCGAGTTCCCGGTAGCGTTCGAACGTTGCACGCACCTCGCCGCGGTCGGTTTCGTCGACAGCCGCCGGCCTGACTCCGTCGAGGGTGAACACCAGGGTTGTGTCACCGGCGTGGGAACGCCTGTAGACCCGGTACTCTCCGCTGTTTGCGAACCAGACCTCGTCTCTGCAACCCAGGGCCCTCTTGAGACTCGGTCCGAAAAAGACCGGCCGCCGGGTGCCCGTCGACGGCAGATCGGCCAGCGTCCGGGTGAACTCCAGGTACGGCAGCGTGTCCTGCTTCTCCCCATCGGGCGATACCCGGATCGGATAGTGATGGCGAAGGTCGTTGTCGGACATGTCTTCGCTCCTCTCCGCCTTCGGAAAACGCGTCCACCACTCCATGTAACTGCCGTCCGGCGCGATCGTGCAACGCTCCGAGAGCATGCCCCCGGCCGCCCTGCGGACCCGCGTACCGATGAGCGTACCGTCCGGAGCAAAGATCGAATAGCGCGGTACCAGCCCGTCCGCCACCCACAGCGTATCTCCCCGCGCGATGGCGGGCCCCAGCGCTTCCCGGAACTCACCCGGCCCCTCGCCCTGTCCGCCGAGCGTCCGCAGAAATCCGCCCCCGGCGTCGAAGACCTGGATCTCCTGCGTCGTGCCGTCCAGGATGTAGATGTTGTCCCGGGAATCGGCCGCCACCGCGATGACCCTGCCCAGGTAACCATCCGGCGGGCCCCAGATGCGGAGGTCCTCCTCGAGGGTCCACGGAGTCGTGGTGGTCCAGGCCGATTCGAGGGGATTCTCGACGACGACCTGTGCGGCAGCGGCGTCCGGCGGCACGGCACCGCTGGCCAGCAAGCCCCAAAGGGCCGCTCCAAGCGGCAAGCATCGTGTGGGTCGCAGGTGCGCCGAGGTGGGGTGGGGCATGGTATTCCCGCGTTGGTAGGCTTCGGTCAGGGCCGGAGGCGGCTCTGTACGGTTTGGGGACACGACCGCGGCGCGAATGGTTGCACATCCTTGGCCACAGTTCCAGAGTCGTGAGGTGACCACTTCACCACCTCGATGGAGCTGACTATCGTACCTGTACCATGGCCGACCCTCCCGTACCCACCACCCAACCCCGCTCGGCCGACACCGTGCGCGGCACCCAAATCGGTGTCCACACCAATGCGGAAATCCTTGCCAGGAAGCTCGGGTACCGCATTCTCGGCGAATCCGCCTTCCTGTCCCGTGACCTCTACGACCTCGCCGTTGCCCATCACCTGGACGCCGTCGCGCTCGAGACCGCCTTCGACACCATTCACCCGCCCAACCTCTTCGTCATCCAACGCGGCCTCAGCGAGCTTGACCAAGCCACCGTTGTCCGCGATTCCCGATCACTCCTACACCCCGCACACACCGGTGAAGCCGCCGACTTCCTTGCCATCGTCCAGCGCCTTGTCGAGCGGGAGATCGCCCGTCGCAACCCCCCCACCGGCTGATCTCGGATGCTCGATTTCGACCAGGTCCGCGCCTTCTACTTCGATCCTCCCCCACACGACCCCGAGCGTTTCCCCTCGCGCGAGGAACTCACCGCCCGCTACGAGCGAGAGCGTTTCGAGACCTGTGTCCTTCGGGGAGGCGATCCCGAGGCCGAAGCGCTCGGTCCCCACGGGTCTCTGATCGGCGGCGATGGCAAGGCGCTCACCATCCACCACACCATTCCTGAAATTCACGCCAAGCTGCGTCCTCTGCCTCTCACCTGGTTCGACCATCCTCGCCGCCACACCCACACGCTCCCTCCGGGCGGCATCGAAGAAGCCCACCTCTTCTTCCGTTCCCTCTCCTACGCCTACCTGGCGGGACATCCCGACCGCCCTTCAGGAGCCCGCCTCCGCCGTCACTTCCAGTCGTCCGAGCTATCCGGCCTTCCCCTGTCCCTTGTCTGGCACGTCCTGGCCTGCGTCCGCGGCTTCGACCTCAACCGGCTTCTCGCGTACGGTGGCCTCTCCCTTTACGAGATCGCCCGCGCCATCCACCTCACCGATATCCGCCGTACCTTCGTATCCCGTTGGATCAACCAATTCGGCCGTCGACCCATCGAGGAAGGGGTGTGACTCGCCGCCCCGGCGCCGGTCGAAAGCACTATCCCCCCACCCCACCCTCCGGCGCCCCCACATACCCCGCCTCGATGAACGCCATGAACCCGAAGAGCGCACCCCACGAATGGAACGGGTCGCTGGACAGCCGTTCATCGTCTCCCGCGCCAGTGATCGAGGAGTAGTTCTCGCTCACATATCCCTTCCGGCGCCACTCGGAGAGGAACATGTCGAGTGAACGCTGCGACAGCTCGGTCGCCACATCGTACGCCCCGGCCTTCCGCAGCCCCAGGTAGGTGAGGAAGTTGAGCGGCGGCCAGATCGCGCCCTTCCAGTAGCGCTGCCGGGGAAACGACGGGTCGTCGCGCGTGGTCGAGGGCAGCACGTAGTCGCCCCAGAACTCGGCCGGGTTGAGGAGATGGTCGCGGATGAGGCGGTCGGCGCGGTCGGGGTCCGGGACACCGGCGAGCAGCGGGTAGAAGAGCGTTGGCGACCGGCGCTCCGAGGGGCGGTCGAGATCCGTGCGATGGTTGAGGTAGTAGCCGCGCTCCTCGTCCCACAGCGCGTCCAGCGCATCCGCGAACCGGCGCGCGCGCGCCGCCAGCTCTTCGGCCTCCTCAGCCCGCCCGAGCACCCCGGCCAGCTCGGCCAGGGCCAGGCAATCAGCGATATACAGACTCGTCAGCCCCACATCCTGCAGCTCCAGCGTGTTCTTCTCCGGGTTGAACGGCACGTCCTCGTACATCGGCGAGTCGTCCATGCCCGATTCGTACCCCGCGGCCCGTTTCGTGCGGACGGCCGGTTCGTTGAACGGATTCCGCGCTTCGTGCGACCCGTAGCTGAGCAGTCCCCCGTTCAGCCGCTTCCGGGGCCACCACCGATTCCACGCCAGCAGCGGATCGAAGGCCGCTTCCAGGAACCACCGCTCCGGGTACCGCCGGTACACTTCCCGCACCATGATCCCCCCGACGGGCGGCTGCGAGCGATCCCACGACTTGCTGCCGTTGCCGCGGTTGTCGTTCGGCAGGAACCCTTCGGCGGTCGCGCCCCGCAGGTGCTCGATCACGTTGGCGATCGCCAGCTCGCGGTTGTCGAGCGACGTCATGTAGGCCAGGAAGAAGTTGTCCCAGCCGAAGAGGGCCACGCCGCCGTATTCCTGGTTCCAGAGCCGGCCCACGGTGGACACCACGCGGTCGTGGCGGGGTTCGTAGATCGTGTTCCAGGCGATGCCGGAGGTGACGGCGAGGTAGGCTTCGGAGAGGTCGCCGTACTCGGCCGCGCGCTCCCGCAGCGACCCCTCGGCGGCGTCGAGCGCGGCGCGGATTTCGTCCAGGTCACGCGGCTTGCCGGTCGATACGCCGGCCGCCCGGTCCAGACGCACGACCCGGTGTGGAAGCAGCGTCCCGGTGTAGGGATCCTCTTCCGCGACGCCCACGACGTGGATGGGATGGGTGGCGATGGGGTGCCGGGCCACGAATCCGTCGTCGGAAGCGTGCACCGAGCCCTCCCGGTTCCAGGCGAAGCCGGCGCTGACCACGAGCTCGTAGTGGGTGGATTGGTCGGCCAATTCGGCGCTCACGTGGCCGACAACGTCCGCGCCGGGCGACTCGGGGGGCGTGACCAGCACGACCAGGTTGTCCCCCGCATGGCCCGCCTCGACGGTGGCCGAGAGCCCCTGCCACTGGACTTCAAGCCGCATGTACGACCCGTCCAGCGCGTGGACCCCGGGACGGATCCGTTCGACATCGTCGCCTCGCCGGCCGATCAGCGCGTCGCCGAGGTAGCCCTCCTCGAGCCACGCGTGCCGCTTGATGGCAAGGTCCACCGTGAGGCCGGAGGGGAGAAGGACATAACGGAGCACGTCACGGCTGTCCCAGGTGTTCCAGCCGTGCGCGAGTCCCGATTGGATGGCCCGGTACTCCTGGACGTCCGCCAGGTGCGCGTGGTACTCGGAGAGGCGGTCGGGCCATGCGCCCGGAGCGGCGGCGGTCCGGATGGCGCTGTCGGATCTGCCGGATGGGCCGGGGTCGGAACAGGCGGCCACACACAACCCCGGGAGGATGGCAAGGAGCGCGGGGACGGGAGGTGCTGAACGGGTCCGGTGTGTCGTCGGAGAGCGCATCGGGTTCGTTTTCAGGAGGGCAGGCGGCGCGGGGACAGCCATCGGCCGGCCGCAAGCTGTCGGGCCATGGCGTCGAAAGTCGCTATGGACACACGGTCGCTGGCACGGGCGGCATGGCCTCCAGATTGGAGGACCAGCCAAGCGGCTGGCAACACCTTCGGGCGGGGACTATGCTTCGAGTCGCACCCCCGCCTTCCCCCACCTCCACATCCCACCGAATGACCTTCCAACCCCTCGACATCGCCGCCTTCGTCGGCTTCCTGGCGTTCGTGGTCGGCATCTCCCTCTACGCCTCCCGCGGAAAGCACGACGCCGCCGACTACTTCCTGGCGGGCCGCAACCTCCCCTGGTGGCTGATCGGCTTCTCGCTGATCGCGTCCAACATTTCGACCGAGCACTTCGTGGGGATGGCGGGCCGTGGCTACGACCTGGGCTTGGCGATCGCGAGCTACGAATGGATGGCCGCGGTGACGCTCGTGCTGGTGGGACTCTTCTTCCTGCCACGGTTCCTGCAGGCGGGCATCTACACGATCCCCGAGTACCTCGAATTCCGCTACGACGTGCGCACCCGCACCCTCATGGCGGCCTTCATCATGGCGGCGTACGTGTTCGTGGCGCTGGCGACCGTGCTCTACTCGGGGGCGCTCGCGCTGGAGTCCATCTTCGGGATCGACCTGAACCTGGGCATCTGGCTGATCGGCGTGCTCGCCGGGGGGTACACGATCTACGGCGGGCTCAAGGCGGTGGTGTGGTCCGACCTGCTCCAGGGAGTGGCGCTGCTCCTGGGCGGGGTGGTGGTGACGGTGCTGGGATTTCAGGCGATCGGAGGCATCGAGCCCTTCCTCGAGGCGGCCGACGGCAAGCTGAACACCGTCCTGCCCTGGAATCACCCGGAGATGCCGTGGCTCGCGGTCTTCGTCGGCGGGCTCTGGATCCCGAACCTCTTCTACTGGGGACTGAACCAGTTCATCACGCAGCGCACGCTCGCGGCGCGCAGCCTGGCGGACGGGCAGCGCGGCATCTTCCTGGCAGGGTTCATCAAGCTGGCCATCCCCTTCGTCATCGTCTTCCCGGGGATCATGGCCGCCGAGCTCTTCGCCGACCAAGTGGCGCATCCCGACCAAGCGTACCCGGTCATGATGCGCGAGCTGCTCCCCGCGGGGCTGACCGGCGTCATGTTCGCCGCGCTCTTCGGCGCCGTGATGAGTTCGCTCGACTCGATGCTCAACTCCGCCGCGACGATCTTCAGCGTGGACCTCTACAAGCGGCACCTGCGGCCGGAGGCGTCGTCCCGCAGACTGATGGTCGTGGGACGCTGGACGACCGCGGCCCTGGTGCTGGTCGGGTGTCTGTGGGCGCCGCTGGTGGCGAAGGCGGGCAGCGTCTTCGACTACATCCAGATGTTCTGGGGGTTCATTTCGCCCGGGATCGTGGCGGCGTTCCTGTTCGGGATCTTCGTGCCGAGGACGCCCCCGGCGGCCGCCTTCGGAGGGATGATTCTGGGGATTCCGGTGTACGGGCTTCTACTGTGGCTGCTGCCGGAAGTGGCGTTCCTGCACCACATGGCGATCACGTTCCTTGTGATCTCGGGGTTCATGATAACCCTAACGTTACGTCAGGGTTTGGACGAGCCGAGGAGACTGCCTCGGTCGGCGGCGCAGGTGGATCTCACGCCCGCGCCGGGGGCGAAGTGGTGGGCGGGGGGGGTGATCGGGTGTGCGGCGGTGCTGTACGTGATCTTCTGGTGAGGGCACGCGCGGACGCAGGGGCCCGGCAGCCCCGCGGAACCCTGAGGTGTAGCGCGGGGTCCAATACCATGGGTTGGAGCGTGTCCAGGCTTCCAACCACAACCATTTCACAAAGGAGAAGACGATGCTTATGGACAATCCACGTCAGAACCCAGCAGGACCCGGGTGGCCGACAACGCGAGCCGAAGGTGGTCTCGGCGTTCCCGGCACCCGCGCAGCCCGCCTCCCCGGGTTGCTGGCCGCGGCACTGGTGCTGCTCGCCCACGCCGGCTGCCTCACGTCGCCGGACTCCGATGTGAGGGAGATCGAAATCGTGTCCGGGAACGAACAGTTCCAGGGCAGGGATCGGCAACTCAACGACCCGGTGGTCGTGCGGGCGGTGGACGACACCGGCAATCCGGTGACCGGAGCCACGATCGAGTTCGCGCCCGCACCCGGGAATGGCTCGGTCAGCTACCACATGGTCGAGACCGATTCGATCGGCGAAGCAGCAGTCCGATGGACGCTGGGCGGCGAGGCAGGCGCTCATTCCATGACCGGCTCGGTTCGCGATGGCCCCAGTGTGGAGATCCGAGCCACCGCCCGCGTCAGCGACTTCGACATTCACGTCGTGGTGGAAGAGGGGTTCACGCTGGAACAGGAGACGGCGATTCGGGCCGCTGCCGAACGTTGGACCGATGTCATCGTGGGAGACAAACCGGATCTTGTCATCCCGGAGGACTACCAGGTGCCCGCCCAATGCGAGGGAATTGAGACCCTGTCGCCGGGTATGATCGACGACTTTCGGGTCAGCTTGAGCATGCGCCCGCCCGGGGAGGGATCGAGGTTGGCGATCTGCGAATTCAGATCCACCCCGATGTCCAGAGAACCGGTGTGGATCCACTTCGCCATGAATGAGAATTGGCTCCGGGTGTTCGGTTCCGACATACAGGAAGGGATGACCCACCACGTCGGCCACTTGCTGGGCTTCGGCTACTTCTGGAGCTCATTCCTGCGCAACCCAACGACGGAGGAAGGGCCGGGGGCCGATACCCACTTCGTGGATCCGGCGACGATCGCGGCTTTCGACGCCGCGGGCGGCTCGGATTGGACCGAGGGCTCGAAGGTCCCGGTGGAAAACAACCCGCTGCGCGGCGCGGACTTTCACTGGAGACTCTCCGTCTTCGGCAAGGAAATCATGACCCTGCCCACGCCCGTGTGGGGTTCCAACGTTCCCATGAGCGCGATCACCGTGCAATCGATGGCTGCCCTCGGATACGAGGTCGACGTGAGCATGGCGGATCCTTTCGTCCTGCTGACAGCAGGGGCGATGGCGGAGCGGGACCTGGAGGCGCCTGGTCCGGGAGGCTGGTGCTTCCACGGCGAGCCGGCCGAAGTGATCTACGACCGGGGCCACATCGTGGGGATTGTGTACCGGTAAGTCCCCTGCCACCAGCCATGACTCCTTGCGGGCGTCCATGGGTCCAGTCGACATCGGGCGCAGGTCGGGGCTCTTTGCCTCGGCCTGCGCCTATGCCTACCGGCACGCCCCCCGGCCCAGGATGACCCGAACCCTAACCCAACGTTACGTCAGGGTTGGGAAGAGCCGCAGAGGCTGCCGGGGCCGACAGCTGCAACCTCCCGGGGCCGCGTGTCGTCTGATTCGATACCGTCGGTGCGAGTGCCAATCGACATCGCGCGCGAGTCAGCGACAACGGCGGCCCCACGGCCTTTTCGAAGAGACGTAATTCGCTCGCTCAGTTCGTCCAGGAACCCGGGTAGCGTCTGGCCGAACGCGCTCGCGAAACTGGTTGCCGCCTTGACAGTCAAGCGCACCTTCTCCTTTTCCAATCGCCGGACGTGTCTCTCTGACAGCCCCAATATCTCAGTTTGCTTCAGTTGCCGATCACTCCTCATGTCCTGAAGGGCCTGCGACACGTTCTCCATTTCGTACCTGCGGATTTCCACGTCGGACAGGTACATGGGATCCACGGCCTGCAGCATTTGGGACGGACCCATATGCACATCCAGATCGGGCCAATACAGGCAGGAGCCGGATGAATCGATCTCGAACCGGCCAACCGCCGCCGGCTCAAGCCGCCCCACCCGGGGAAGCCTTCCGATTGGGAACTCCCTCACGCTGATGTCCCCAAGGACCACCACCAGAGAGTCTTCAAGGACATAGGCGTCGAGGATGCCCTCCCACGGTGCCGGTCTCCTGAGCGCGATGACCAGACGCTTCACCACCGATGGATCCCGGCAGACTCGCAGCCGCTGATCCGGCTTGTGGAGCCGAAGCGTCGAAGCGAGGCGCAATGCCGCCTGCTCCGGCACATCCAATACGACCAGATACCGAGTTTCGGCGTCCACCCAGTTCGGTAGCGCGAGCCGGGCCGGGCCGATCAGCTCGCTTGCGCGAGCCACGATCAGACTCGGTTTCCGTCCGGTCTGGATGGACCCCGATACCTGCCTTGCCAGCGAGCGAAACCCGGCGTTCGGCAAGTAGTCTGCCACCGTACCGCAGAAGGCAATGTGGCTGAATGGTCTCGCGTCGCTCATTCGCCGTGACTCCGTTTCCATTCGGTGAACAGCTTTGCGCGGTGCACGGCTGCCAGCTCCAGGATTGTCCTCACTGTTCTTGCGGGAACGCGTTTCAGCTGAAACCTCACATCGTACTCCGGGGGCTCCTGCAGGAAGAAGACGCGTATTTCCCACGCGTCCACGACTCCTGCGTGGAAGTGTTGCGGTCCGTGGTCGCCGGTGTGAAACCACAAGCGACACCCGGACAGCTGAAACGCATGGAGCTGTCCCAAGGGCTACTTCCGAGGGGGGTCAAGGGGCTCACCCCTTCGGTGGGTAGTCGTCTCGGCCATATGTGTTCTTCTCCCGAATCCGCCCGTCGCGTCCATGGATCAACAGCTCCGACCGTTGGTTCCTCGCGATCTCACGACCCCTCTCGATGGCTTCCTGCTGCGTCCCGAACACCCTCGTTGCCTTCGGGCTACCTGCGCGCCTGACCGCCCAACCATCCTTCGTCGGGACAACGTGCTGGTTGCGATTCCTCGTCATGAGCGATACCTCCTTCGTCTCTCGTTACCGGACATAATACAATTGTAATCTATCTATAATGTCCGGTCAAGGCACTGGCAACCCGTTGGACAGGTCCCTCGAACCACCGACGGCGGATCGGAGTCCTCGCACTGCCCTCGACCGACCAACTGGATGGCCTTGACGGGAGTTTCCCTCCGGGCCGCGAATCGAATACCGCCCAGAGCTTGGAAGACGTTAGGTTGGTGTTGATTCGCTCAAGATCCTCAACGGCCGAAACGACTTGATCGGGCTCCTCAGCGGTAGGGCGATTTGCCCAAAAAATGCCTTACAAGAGACTTGTGGTGACCCCATGCAGCTGACGGATCGTACGAACTGCATTGCCCTCGCGGCGACGATAGCCACCGTATCTTCCGCGTGTCTTGAGCAGTCCGAACCCGCCCCCTACTGGGAAGACCCCGCCGTCTTCGCCGAGAACCGGGAACCGCCCCACGCATCGTTCACAACCTTCTCGACGCCGCCCGACGCACCCGGCCCACTCGCCAGACCCCGGATCACCCTGAACGGCGACTGGAAGTTCCACTGGGTACCCCGGCCCGACCGGCGCCCACGCGACTTCTTCGAGCCGGACTTCGACGTGTCCGGCTGGGCGACCATCCCGGTGCCGAGCAACTGGGAGTTCGAAGGCTACGGCTACCCCGTGTACCGCGACGAGTTCTACTCATTCCCGGCCAACCCGCCCTTCATCCCCCACGACGACAACCCGGTGGGGTCGTACCGCCGCGACTTCGAGATCCCGCCCGGCTGGGACGGGCGCGAGATCTTCATCAACTTCGACGGGGTCTACTCGGCTTTCTTCGTGTGGGTGAACGGCGAGTACATCGGGTACAGCGAGGGCAGCCGCACGCCCGCCGAGTTCCGGATCACCGGGGCCGTCCGCCCCGGCCCGAACGTGCTGGCCGTCCAGGTTTACCGCTGGAGCGACGGGAGCTACCTGGAGAGCCAGGACTTCTGGCGCGTGAGCGGGATCGACCGCGACGTGTACCTGGTGTCGAGGCCGGCGACGTACCTGCGTGACTTCTTCGCCCAAGCGGAGCTGGACGACGACTACGAGAACGGGCGGCTGCGGCTCACGGTGAAGCTGGCCAACCGGGGGCTGGGGCAGGCCGGCAGGCATGAGGTGATCTTCCAGCTGCGCGACCCCGATGGTGAATGGGTGTGGGAGGAACCCGAGGTGCTGGAGATGGATGTCCCGCTGGATGGCGAAGTCGAGGCGACGGCAAGTCGCGACGTTCCCGGCCCTCGTCACTGGACCGCCGAGACCCCCCGGCTCTACGAGTTGGGGATCTCGGTCCAGGGCCCGACGGGCGAGCTTGCCGAAATCGTGACCACTCGGGTCGGGTTCCGGCGCGTGGAGATCATCGACGGGATCCTGACTCTGAACGGCCAGCCGATCGTTCTGCGCGGCGTCAACCGCCACGAACACGACCCCGAGCGCGCCCACGTCGTCTCCGAGGCTTCGATGATCGAGGACATCCGCCTCATGAAGCAGCTGAACATCAATGCGGTGCGCGCGGCCCACTACCCGAACGTGCCGCGCTGGTACGAGCTCACCGACGAGTACGGCCTCTACGTGGTGGACGAGGCCAACATCGAGTCGCACGGGATGGGGTTCGAACCGGGGGTGACGCTGGCGGGGCGGCCCGATTGGCTCGCCGCGCACATGGACCGCACGGTGCGCATGGTCGAGCGGGACAAGAATCACGCGTCGATCATCATCTGGTCGCTGGGCAACGAGGCGGGGGACGGGGAGAACTTCGATTCGACGGCGGCGTGGATCCGGGCGCGGGATCCGACCCGTCCGATCCTGTATGAGCCGTCCGAGGAGCGCGACAACATCGACATCGTGGCGCCGATGTACGTGCGGCCGTACTGGCTCGAACGGTACGCGCGGTCGGGTCCGGAGAAGCCCTTTCTGCTGGTGGAGTACGCGCACGCGATGGGGAACAGCGTGGGGAACCTGGCCGACTACTGGGCGGTGATCGACGCGCACCCGCAGCTGCAGGGCGGGTTCATCTGGGACTGGGTGGACCAGACGATGCTGGCGACGGATGAGCGGGGGCGGCGGTACTGGGCGTACGGGGGGGACTTCGGGCCGGCGGGAATGCGGAATGACGGGAATTTTCTGGTGAACGGGCTGGTGTCGGCGGACCGGAAGTTGCATCCGCACGCGTGGGAGGTGAAGAAGGTGTATCAGCCGGTGCGGGTGTCGTGGGCCGAGGGAGTGCGGGGATATGTGGTCGTGGTTGAGAATCGGAGGGCATTCAGGGATCTGTCGGACCTGGAGGGGACGTGGGAGTTCACGGTCAATGGAGGGCGGTCTCCCGTCGGAAGTGTGCCCCCACTCGAAACGCCACCCGGTGGGCACGACACGGTGGCGCTGGCGGGCGTCCCTCTCCTAAGGCTGGGGCCCGGTAGCGAAAGCATGCTCAACATCACGTTCAGGACAAGGGAGGACACGCCGCTCGTGCCGGCGGGCCATGTGGTGGCCCGGGAGCAGCTTCACATAACGCAGACGCGCCCGGAAGTGGCGCCTCTTCCCGGCAGTTCCCTGCGTACACTCGAAACGGCCGATGCGATCCATGTGAACGGTGACGACTTCACGCTACGGTTCGACCGCACGACCGGAATCCTCAACTCGATGCAGCTCGGCAACCGTGAGCTCCTCGTCTCGGGCCCGGCCCCCAACTTCTGGCGCGCCCCTACCGACAACGACTACGGGAGCGGCTTCCCGGTCCGGTCGGGGGTGTGGCGGTACGCGGGGCGTCCCCCCGGCCGCCACCTCGATTCGATGACGGTGGCGCCGGCGCCGGACGGTGCTCGCGTCACCGTCACCAGCCACTTCTCGCTCCGCTCGATCGGGGCGCACTACACACTCTCCCACGAAGTCCACCCCGACGGCACCACCGCTATCTCCGCGCACCTCAACGATGTTGACGAGGACCTCCCCGAGATGCCCCGTTTCGGGACGATCCTCACGCTGCCGGGAGATCTCGACTACGTGGAGTGGTACGGCCGCGGTCCCCACGAGAACTACTGGGACCGTCGCACGGGTGCCGCTGTCGGTCGTTACGGGGCACCGGTTTCCGAACTCGCCCACCCCTACGTGCGCCCCCAGGAGACCGGCACCCGCACCGACACGCGCTGGGTCGCGCTCACCGACCACTACGGTACCGGGCTCATCGTCACGGGGCTGCCCACCGTCTCCTTCTCGGCGCTGCCCCACACCATCGAGGATCTCGACGCGGGCGAGCGAAAGGCAGGGCGCCACTGGGCCGACCTTGTCCCGCGCGACGAAGTCACCCTGACCGTGGACCACAGGCAGCAGGGCGTGGGCGGGGACGATTCGTGGGGCGCGGTGGCGCACCATGAATACACGCTCTGGCCGCGCGAGATGGGGTTCCGTTTCCTGCTGCGGCCATTGCGGCCGGGTGAGGATCCGGTTGGACTGTCGCACACGGTGCCCGACTCCGCAGCCGCCGATGCCGTCGCAACACGATCGCTCGCGCTGGACCATTTCGGCGATGTCAATCTGGTGGAGCACGTCGCGCGAGGCCGCCCGGTCGAGGTAGAACCCGCGTCCTCTTCGCGCTACTCGGCCGCGCGCGATGCGGGGCTGGTTGACGGGATCAGGGGCTCGATCGACCGGCGCGGCGGCCACTGGCAGGGCTACCACGGCGACGAGATCACCGCAGTGATCGATCTGGACGGGGGCGAGACGGTGGAAACCGTGAAGGTGGGGTTCCTGCAGCACCCGGGATCGGGGGTGTACTGGCCACGCCGCGTCGAGGTGGCGGTGAGCGGGGACGGGACCGGGTTCGGGGAGGGGGTGGTGCGTGAGGTGGTGGCCGCGCGCGAGGGGGAGGAGGGGCCGGTGGGGGGACGGATCTACGTCGAAATCCCGGTAGGTGCCACCGGCGTGCAAGCCGTGCGGGTGCGGATCGCGGGTCTGGGTACGGTGCCCGATGGGTGGCCGTTCGTCGGGCAGACAGCGTGGACCTATGTGGACGAGATCATTGTGCGGTAGGACCAAGTCCTCCGGATGTCGGCTACATCGGGGACGGGTCGCGACGTGAGCGCCTCTTGCCTCATGATCCATTCTCGCTTCGACGAACCGCTGTCATGACCAATACCTCACGCCCGGGAGAAGTCCGCCACATGCGCCGAGTCGCCTCCTTCATCGCCCCCCTCGCAGCCGTCGCCCTCGCCTCCTGCGCCCCTCCCACAGACGATCCCCCATCCCCACCCCCCGAACAGGCCACCGCCCCCACCCCCCGCCACCTCCCCACCGACGAAGACCGCGCGGCCATCCTGACCGTCGTCCAGTCCCTCTTCGACGCTCTCGCCGAACGCGACGGGAACACCTTGCGCTCACTGCTTCATCCCGGTGTCGTGATGCGCTCGGTCGAGGTGGCGGGCGACGGCGAGCGGTCCGTCGCGACATCGACGCTGGACGATCTCGTGGCGCGGGTCGAGGGCAGCGAAGAGGTCCTCACCGAGCGCATGTTCGACCCGGAAGTGCGGATCAGCGGCGACCTGGCCATGGTGTGGACGCCGTACGACTTCTACGTGGGCGACACGCTGAGCCACTGTGGCGCGGACGTCTTCGTACTCGTTCGCGAAGACGAAGCGTGGCGTGTGACGGGGCTGTCCTGGACGCGCCAGCAACCGCCCGACTGCGAACTCCACCCGGACGGGCCACCAGCCTGACGACCGGATCTGGCCACGACGGCCCCTCGGTCATCGCCCTACCCCTCCCCACCCACCATCTCGAGGAACTCCTCCTCGTCCACCACCACGAACGTACCCGTCGCCGTCGCCACCACCTTCCCGTCCGACGCCCGCATCGCCTTCGCCTCCATCTCCACCACCCTCCGCCTCCGCGCCGTCGGCCGCCCCGTAAGCAACAGCCTCTCCCCCGGCGCGGCCGGCTCCCGGTAGCGAATCTCGCACCGCGCCGTGTACGCCCGCGCCCCACGCAGGTACAGCCAGTTCGCCATGACATCGTCGAGCGCGCTGTAGATCATCCCGCCGTGCACCACGCCCGGGTAGCCGACGTGGTTCGGACCGGGCGTGAACTCGGAAACGCACGCGCCGTCCTCCAGGCGAAAGACCAGGTGCAGGCCGATCGGGTTGTCCGGGCCGCAGACGAAGCACTCGTGCGCGGGGCGGGGGCGGCGCGAGGAACCGCCGCTGCTCATCGTGCCTCCCGGAGTTCGTCCACGATTTCATCCTCTCCCGCGCTGTGGAAGGTCACCGTCGCCCAATCCCGGCCCTCACCCGCCTCCGGAAAGTGCCACACGCCGGCGGGCACGACGTCCCAGCAGGCGAGCAGTTCCCGGTCGGTCGCCGACCCGCCCGACAATCCCCCGCGCGGACTGCGAATCTCCCGAGGCCGCAAATCATCAGGACCCTCACCCGGAGCCCCCTGGTGAATCCGGCCGGCTCCACGCCACGAAACCAGGCGCTGAACACTGTTGCGATGCCGCTCGGGCGCGGCCATCCGGGCACCGCGCCGCAACAGAAACAGGCGGCACATGCGCACCGGGTCCTCCTCCGCGGGCATCGGATCCTCCAACAGCCGGTCCACCGGAATCACGGTCATGGTGTACCGGGCCCCGGGCTGTGCCTCGAGCGACGCCGCCAGTTGGGCAAAGGCGGCCGCGAGGACCGCCCGCACCTCCTCGCACCCGAAAACGCGCCCGTGAAGTCGGCGCAGGAGCGGGAGCGAATCCGGATCCGGTCTCATCGGCGGCGCACCGGTGTTCGAAACCCGCCGTCCCCGTTTCCGAACCGCAGCAACGTACCATGTTCCGGCCTCACGATGCATTCCCCCTCACCCGCTCCGCCGCCCTCTCCCACACCGCGTCGAACATCTCCTCGGTCAGCTTCCCCGTGAACGTGTTCTGCTGGCTGGGGTGATACGATCCGAGCACCACGACCCTCCCCAGGTCCACCTCGGCCCCATGTCCGAACTTCGGCCGCGGCCTGGGAATCCCGACCCCCAGTCCCGCCAGCGTCCTCAAGACGACCGCATGCGCGAACCCCCCCAGCGCCACGATCGTATGCAGCCGCTCCCACATGATCTCCATCTCCCGCCGCAGGAAAGACGCGCACCGGTCCCGTTCGCCGGTCGTCGGCCGGTTCCCCGGCGGCGCACACCGCACGCCCGCCGTCACGTACGCCCCTTTGAGCACGAGCCCGTCCTTCCGGTCGCGGCTCAGGGGCTGGTTGGCGAACCCGGCCCTGTGCATCGCCCCGTACAGCCAGTCCCCCGCGCGGTCCCCCGTAAACATGCGCCCCGTCCTGTTCGCCCCATGCGCGGCCGGCGCAAGCCCCACCGCCATCACCGAAGCCTCCGGGTCCCCGAATCCGGGAACCGGCAGCCCCCAGTACTCGTCGTCCCGATACGCTGCGCGCTTCTCCCGCGCCACCTCCTCGCGCCATTCGACCAGGCGCGGACACCGCCGGCACCGGATCAGCTCCTCGCGCAGACGGTCGAGTTCGTGGGGAGGGCTCATGACGATTCCCTCCACGGGCCGCTCGGCACGCCTCCGCGCCGCCGCCCCGCTACCCGCCCGCCGGATCGACGACCGTGGCCGTGACGATGTGGTCCAGGTCCGGAAAGTTCTCCTCGAGGTACGCGTTGCCCTGCGAGGTGATGTTATAGGCCCGCGGTCCGGTGCCCCCCAATTCCTCGATATTCCCGTACCCGGAATGGATCAGGTCGACCACGTCCATGCCCTCGCTCACCATCCCGACCGGGGCGAAACCCTGGGCGTCAAGACGGGAATTGTCCCCGAAGTTGATGAAAAGCTGGGTCGTCCGCGTGTTGGGGCCCCCCATGGCGTAGGTCACCGTGCCTCGCGTATTGGACGCCACCACCGAGTCGTCCTCGATCGTCGCCCGGGACCACCTGATCTGCACCTGCGGCTCGCCGTGCATGCCGAACTGGGCCATGAAGCCGCTCATCACCCGGTAGAAGTACACCCCGTCGTAATAGCCGTTCTTCACCAGGTTGTAGAAGCGGTCGGCACCCCTGGGCGCCCAGGCCCGGGTCACATCGACGATGAAGTCGCCCGCGGTGGTCTCGAAGCGCACCCGGAAGGTCTCCGGCGCGGTCTCGACGAGCCTGTCCGGGTAGTAGAGAATGGCGTTGATCCCGGAGTCGGAGGACTGGTCTCCGGCGGCTTCCGCGTCGGCCCCGTCGCCGTCTCCGCCGCAACCGATCACGGCGATGAGCAGCAAGGGCGGAAGCGCGGTGATCGCGGGGCTCCGCAGCGTGGTCTTCATGGGACGCAGTCCTCCGGGGTCTGGGGTGGCTCGATTCCGTGAGCCGGGAAGATAGGCAGGGCGCTGGAAGACGGACAACGCGCCCCCCGGGACTCATCGGTTGTTTCGTGCGGATCGATTGCCCGAGATGCAGGGTAGGGATATGGTCCTCAACGAACCCGTCCCCGCCGAACGCCATCCAGGAGCCCGCATGAAGCACACCCGCCCGGCAGCGGTCGCGCTGGTTCTCTTCGCGGCCACATGCGGCGACAATCCTCCCACCCAGCCCACCGGCACTCCCAACGAGCGCCCCACCGCCGCCTTCACCGTCGACGTCACCGAGGGCAACGCCCCGCTGGAGGTGCGTTTCGACGCCAGCTCCTCCACCGATCCCGACGGACGGATCGTCAGCTACGCGTGGGACTTCGGGGACGGCAACACGGGTTCGGGTCAGATCGTCACCCACACCTACGACACACCCGGCGCCTACACCCCCAGCCTGACCGTCACCGACGACCGGGGTGCCACCCACACCACCACCGGAGACGCGATCACCGTCTTCCACCCGCCCGGCACCGGCGAGAACGAGATCTCGGGAGTGGTCTGGCACGACGCCGACGCCGACGGCGTGCGCGACGAGGACGAGGAGACGATCCCCGCGTTCATCGTCTTTCTGGACGAGAACGGAGACGCGATCCGGGATTCCGCCGAGGTCTTCACGGTCACCAACGACGACGGCGAGTACGCCTTCGAGGGACTTGACCACCGGTTGTCCTACACGGTCACCCAGGAACTCACCCTGGGGTGGACCAACACGGCCCCGGGACTGTCGGGGTCGGTCCGCGAGCCCGGGATCCAGGCCATCATCGGGGGTGAGGAGGCCGAAGAAGGAGAGTTTCCGTTCCAGGTCGCCCTCGTCACCAGGAGCACCCATTTCCAGTTCTGCGGCGGGGTCTTCATTGCGCGGAACCGGGTGATGACGGCCGCCCACTGCGTAGACGGCGGCCTCGATCCGGCCTCGATCCAGGTGCTGGCCGGGACCCACGATCTGACCGAGGGCGGCGAGTACATCGACGTGACGCGCATCAGGATCCACCCGGACTACTCCGCCGACGCCTTCATCTCGAGCGACATGGCGCTGCTTGAGCTCGACGGCGAGTTCATGTATCCGCGCATCGAGCTCCTGACACCCGACCGGATCGAGATGTCCGCCCCCGGCACGATCGCCACGGTGATCGGCTGGGGCCTCACATCGGTCGGCGGGGAAGGGTCGGAGGTCCTCAGGAAGCTCGAGGCCGAGATCATCAGCAACGACGAATGCAAGACGCACCTCAACGAGAACATTCTGGAGACCACGATCTGCGCCGGGAAGCAGGGATCCTCCGAATCCACCTGCGATGGTGACTCGGGGGGCCCCCTGATGGTCCCGTTCCGGGGGCGCTGGCTTCAGGTCGGCATCGTGAGCTTCGGCACGAACATCTGCTACCAGCCCACCGCCTTCGCGCGCGTGTCCGCGCTCGTGGACTACCCGATCGAGAGCATCGCCCCGGAACTGTCGGGGTCCGTCGTGGTGGACTGGAGCGGCGGCGGGAAGCAGGCGGTGGCCGACTTCGGGAACTTCCGGTAGCGGCGATTTACGGCTCGTTCGCCTGCGGCAGGCGCTACGGGCCCGAAAGCAAGCTGCCCTCCCGCTGACTGCCGGCCAACCAGGTTAGCCGCCGTCGCACTCCCCCCACTTCGACGGCCGGCCAACCCCCGGTCGCTCGGGGTCGTCCAGCTCTTCGAAGACCCGCTCCATCAATCCCTTGCGGTGCAGGTCGATCAGCCGCTGCCCTTCCAGATGGAGCTCGGCGAAGCGTTCCCAGAGGATCAGTTCCTCCATTTGCTCGGCGGTGGCCGGCACGTCGTGTGGCGGCAGGCCGACCGCCGCCCGCAACCGGTTCAGGACCGCCGTGGCGCCATCGAAGTCACCCCTCACGGCCTTCGCCTCGGCGATGATCAGCTGAGCCATGTCGTAGTGCACGACGGGGATGTCGTCCTCGGACGAGACGTACTTGAGCGGGCGGTAGTGGGGGATCTCGGAGCCGGCGAGCGTACCGCCATCGTAATGCACCGGGATACGGTGATCCTCCTCCCCGCTCCTGGGGTCGATCATGAATCCCGGATCTTCGCTCTCCTCGACCAGCGGCCACCACTTGTGCAGGAAACCGACGCTCCCCTGCTGGATCCAGAACACCAGGGGATTGGGGTCGCCTTCGATGTGGTAGGACACGTACGAGAATCCCGCCGGCACCTCCATCGCATCGGACTCGGCTCCGTCCCAGTCCTCCAGCAGCATGAGTGTCTGGGCCCTCCCGGCCAGGGCCGCGTTCAGATAGTGTGCGCTGCCCGCCCTCCGGGCCGTCTCGATGGCCAGACCGAGGGACTGTTCCGCCCTCCGATACAGCTGCCTGTCCGACAGAAGCTCTTCGTCCAGGACCGTCTCGCAGAAGGTCATGCCCAGGTACAGCTCGGCCAGCCCTGTGGCCCACCGCACCTGTGCCATCAGGGGATGGGATTCGGCGTCCTCGAGCTCCAGTTCCCTGTGCAGGCGCTCCTCCACAACCGATGCGAGCTGCCGCGCCTGGTTCCAACCTCGTTCCAGGAACCCAAGGTAATCCCATCCGGGGTCGGGCTCCGGCTCCGCCGCCTGCAGCACGTCGGCCTGAAGGGCCTGGATGAGTACCCACCAGCCCGTGGATCTCTGGGCCAGGTCCTCGGCCCCGTTCGCCATGGGGGTGAGTTCCAGCTCCAGCTCGCTGAGGATGCGGCGCTTCTCGGCCTCCCCGTCAAAGAAATCACACCCGGAAAAAGCCAGGGCCGCCAGCACGGCAACCTGGGCACCCCGGCACGGCCCGAGCCGCCCACGACCGATCCCCCCCGTCTCTCCCACCCCCCGGTACCACGACCTCCTCGGCTGCACGCTCACGCCAGCCTCCTCTCACACTTCTAGAATACGTCCCCCACCACCTGTTCCACGCGCTCACCCAGTATTCTGGGAACACGGCCCAGAATGCGCGTGGTTTCGCTCCTCAGATAGTAAGTCTTGCGGGGTTCGCCGCCATCGTGCAAGACGTCGACGAATCCCAGGGGCTGCGCATCCACGCTGACATAGTCCACCCGCAGGAAGGGCGTCAGCGTCTGGGGAGCCGGCAGGTTGTCGTAACCCTCGATGGCCAGGAGTCCCACGCGCTCCATGAAGTTGCCGAAACCGGCGTCGGGGTTTCCTCCGCCCATTTCGGTCCAATCGCCCGACTCGGTGCGCGCCATGCGGCGTTCTCCGTCCGGCCCGCTGATGCGTACCGCGCCGACTTCGCTATCGCCGAAGTGGTGCACGATCCGCTCGCGGACCGCTCCCTCGCCGTGGTCCAGCCGGTCGACAAGGAGCCGTGACAGCACGTATCCCATCCCTGTCGAGGGCTCCAGTGCGTACCGATCCGTGCTGCCGAAGACCGAATCGCCGACCGCCAGCTCGCGCTGCCCGTCGGTAAACCGCACCGTGAGCCGCCTCGCGGGATCGTCGAGCCCGTAGCGCGTCTTCCGTTCCGGCGACAGTTCACCGAGGTCGCGCAGCGCCCGCAGAACGGCAAGCTCCACGAACAGATAGTGTCCCTCGGCGCCGACGGGGAACTCCAGGGGCGCCCCGCCGTCCCGCGTCTGGATGCCCCACAGGAAGGCTCCGGCGTCGTCCTCCCGGCGCACCACCTGCAGATCCAGCGTGGGATTCCGGTAGTGCACGCCGACGACCTCGGTGCTGTCGCGGTCCCACACCACGGGCAGACCCATGTCCCGCACATCCACGGTGTCGCGGGTCCAGGTCAGCAGCGTCGCGACCACCGCCACGGCGAAAAGGACGATGTGCGCCTTGAGGTCCTTCATGACGGCCCCGCAACGCGTGGCACAAATCCCCCGGGCCCGGCACCTCGCCATTCCCGGCGCCCCGGCGATGGCCTTTCCCCCAGACCGCCCACCGACCTTGTGCAACGTTTCACGAGCCGTCTCCCTCCCGGATGCGCCGGCGGCGGTAGAGGACCAGGAGACCCGCGCCCAGCACCAGCAGCGGGGCTCCCCAGATGATCGAGTAGAACCAGATCACGTTCTCGGAGCGCGTGTGCACGATCGGCACATCCGCTTCGGAAACCACTTCGCCCGAGAAGTGGTCTTCCCGTCCCAGCCACTGGATCCCGTCCATGACGATCGACGGGTTCAGGATCTGGAACGGCAGGATGTGATCCGTGAACAGGTCGGCGTCCGCATAGACGAGCGCCCGCATCCCGGCCCCCGGGTCATCTCCCTCTCCCGCCTCGCGCTCGACGGCCGCCGCAACCGCGTGACTTCCCTTGACTTCGAGACCCTCGTCGAACTGGAAGTTGCCGTTCCGGTCCTGATAGTTGGTGGGATAGGTGTTGATGATCATGGTCGTGCGAAGCCCCTCGACATCCTCCGCCGCGCTGACCCGGCCCGGACCATCCATCAGGAGGTCCGCGCGACCGCCCGCGCGCCGCCCGGCCGTACTCACCGAGGCGTGGGCCGATATCCGGCTCGTGCCGACGAGCCGCCGGTCGGCGATGGTGCCCCGTTCCGTGAAGTGCCGCTCGTCGTCGAGCGTCATGTCCGGGTCGTAGTCGATTCCCAGGCGGTCGCGAAACTCCTCGAAGCGGAATTCGGTGTCCGGTTCCAGCGCCACCAACAACGAACCTCCCTGGTCCATGTACTCGAAGATCGCGCGCATCTCCGATTCGTGGAGGTGCGTCTGCGGCGCGAGGATCATGACCATGGCCGCGTCATCGGGAATGCGGTTGCCCAGCCCTTGCTTGCCTCCGATGTCGCGCACCGTGTAGTTGAGGCGCTCGAGCAGGGTGCGCAGTTCCTGCAACGGCAGCTGCTCCTCGAGCGGGACGTCCTCCCCCTCGCGAACTGCCTGGAGCAGGCGCTCCATGGCATCCGGTTCCTCCACAACTCCCTGCGGGTCGTTGAGTTCCCCGTGCCCGGTGGTCAGATAGGCGAAGCGGCGCTTCCGGGCCAGCTGGAGCAGTGCCTGCTGAACGTGGCCATCCAGGATCCTCAGGCTGCCGCGGGCTATCTCCAGTTCCGTCGCGAAGTTGAGTTGCTCCGTACGCCCCGCCACCCGCAGGAAGACGGTCCCGTCGCGGCGCGCCCCGTAGTCGGCAGCCGCGTCGGGGCTGGAGAAGCGGTCGTACTCCTCGATGACGACCCGGTCCGTGACGCGGGCCAGCTCCTGGAAGTAGCCGAGAAGCTCGTCCTTCACCGGATGCACCGCGGGAAAGAAGAACGCCACCTGCAGCGGGGCTTCCAGGCTCAGCACGATCTCGCGCACGGCCTCGCCGGGCTGCGAGGTCTTGAAGTAGCTGAAGTCGATCGTCCGGTCCAACACGGTTGTCACGTAGCCGAACAGCAACAGCGCGGCGCCGGCCAACCCGAGGCTCAGCGCGTTTGCGGCGCTTCCCCTCACGCGCAGCGCATCGACCGGAAGGGCGCCCGCGCTGCCCCCCTTCCCCAGCGCCCACTGGGCGGCCAGGACCGGCAGCAGCGAGCAGCCCAGCAGCATCGGCGAGGCCACCGAAAAGAACCTCTTGAGGCGCAGGTGTTCACCGATCTCCTGGAAGTCGAGACCGAGGAACCCCAGGCCCGTATCCGTGCCCGGGACGAAGCCGCCGAGCCCGATCACGCAACCGAGGGTGCCGAAGGCGAAGACGGCCGCGATCGAACGCTGATCCCCCTCCGAGCGCTTCAGGGCGCGGAAGCGCCATGCGGTGACGAGGAGCAACACCGCCACGCCGCCCACGACGAGCGGGAAGCTGAGGAAGGGCAGTCCGTCGAAGACGCGCCAGCCAGAGAAGACCGCCGCGAGCCCTGCCAGCAGCAGCCACGTCGGAAGGGGACGTGTCACTCCCATCGCTTCGCCTCCATGACCTTGGTTGCCGCGAACAGGAAGAAGTAGGTCATCGCCAGGTAGTAGACGAGGTCGCGGAGGTGCAGGATGCCGTCCTGGAAACCCGCCCAGTGGCGCCCGTGTATCGTAACGGCGGCAAAGAACCTTCCGAACGGAGGCCCGACGCGTTCGGCAAGGGGCGCCAGGAGAAAGAGAGTGCCGGTGATGACCGACGCCACCGCCGCCGCCACCAGCTGGTGCCGGGTCAGGGCGGTGGCCAGCAGCCCGATCGCCAGCACGGTGCCGCCGAGCAGGGTCAGGCCCAGGTATCCGATCAGGATGTGTCCGACGGAGATCTTGCCGTTCACGAGGATCAGAAGGGGCATGTACAGCGTTGCCACCGTGATGAGGCTCAGAAACGCGAGCGCCGACAGGAACTTGCCGAGCAGGATCTCCCAGTCGCGCACCGGCGACGTGTCCAGCAGCAGCAGGGTGCCGGCCTGGCGCTCCTCTGCGACCAGTCGAATCGAAAGGGCCACCGCCGCGATCGCCGTCATGCCGCTCGCGGTGTAGAGGAATTGCTCAAGCACCTCTCCCGACAGGAACTGGCTGTCAGGCCCGAGTGCGGTTACGTAGAACAGAATGCCGTCTATGAGCAACACCACCGCCGCGACGATGTACCCCATCGGGGACCGCACGTAGGCGTTGAACTCGCGCCGGAAGATGATGCCCGTCGCCGCTAGTGCCATGTCCCGCCTTTGCCCACCAGTCCGACGAAGACGCGCTCCAACCCGCGTTCGGCCCGATTCAGCGTTGTCACGTCGTGTCCGGACTCGACCAGCGCGCGGCACACTTCGGCCCGCAGATCCGTGTCGCCCTCCACCTGGAAGCTGACGGCGTCCGCGTCGCGGTCCACGCTGCCGGGAGAATCCGGGATCTCCACGCCGGTCACTCCGGGGACCCGGGCGATGGCTGCCCGCGCGGCCCCGACCGCGGCCGCACGATCCCCATCCCCCGCCTTGGCGGCCTCGAGGCGCACCGTGACCGCCAGCCTGCGTGACGCGAACAGCTTCTCGCCCAGCTCCTCCTCGGTCCCGGAGGCCACGATCTCGCCGTCGTTGAGGATGAGCAGGCGGTCGCAGGTCCGGCTGATCTCGGGAAGGATGTGACTGGAAATCAGGATCGTGTGCGAGTCCTTGAGGGACCGGATCATCGCCCTCATCTCCATGATCTGCACGGGGTCGAGGTCGTGGGTCGGCTCGTCGAGGATGAGGAGTTCGGGCTCGTGGATGATGGCCTGCGCCACGCCCACCCGTTGGCGGTATCCCTGCGAGAGGTGTCCCGTGGGAATGTCGCGCACCTCGACGATTCGCGTGCGTTCCTGGACCTCGGGCATGCGCCGGGCCACCGCCTCGGGACTCATCCCCTTGATGCGTCCGGCGAAGGTCAGGTAGTCGGTGACCGTCATGTCGCGGTAGACGGGCGGCAGTTCGGGCAGGTAGCCCACCCGCTTCCGCACCGCGTGGGGGTCCCTGAGCACATCGAAACCGTCGACCAGGGCCGTCCCCGACGACGGCCGCAGACCGCAGGCGAGGATGCGCAGCAGCGTGGTCTTGCCCACGCCGTTGAGCCCCAGGAACCCGACCGTGTTGCCCTTCTCGATCTCGAAGGACACGGGGCCCAGCGCCCGCTTGCTGCCGTAGTATTTGGTGACGTCGGTCAGATGGACCATTTGCACGCGCCCGCAATCGAGAGACGATGGTGGGACAGAAAAGCTAGAAGCGGCGCCGTGGAGGTCAAGTCTGCGGCGCGGCCCGGGCGGCCTCTCTCACAGCGACCTGAGAAAGCGGATCACCGCGAGTCTCGCCTCTTCCGGGAGCGCCTGGAAGGCGTCGCGGGCCGCCGCCGCCTCGCCGCCGTGGGCCGCAACCGCGCCAGCGACGTCCGTCGCCCTGCCGTCGTGAAGCAAGCGGTCCCGGTGCCGCAATCCCCACAGGGGCGCGGTCCGCAGCTCGCCCGGCGCCGCGTCCACGCCGCAGACGTCCGCCAGCTCCTCGCCCAGGTCGTGCAGGAGAAGGTCGGAGTAGGGCCTGAAGACACGTTCGGACAGGGCCGTGGTGGCCGACTCGCCGGTGCGCATTTCCGCACGGTGGCACGATGCGCAGCCGATCTGGGCGAAGAGCGCTTCGCCCTGCTCGACGGTGTCCCTGGTGGCGGCGGACAGCTCGCTTTCGGGTGCGGGCGGCGCCAGGAAGCGCACGAAATCCGTGATGTGCCCCATGGTCTGGGCGTCGATTTCGGGGTCGGGCATGGGGTCCGCCTCCGGGGGGACGGGCGTCCCGTTTCGGGGCTCTTCGTCCGGGTGGCGGTGGGTGGTGAAGCCGAGCTCGAAGCGTAGCGCCGTGTCCACGAAGTCCTCTACGGTCGCTGCGTCGCCCTTGCGCCCGAACCTTGCCGAGCGGCCATCGCCCAACCGCGGCAGCCTCCCGGAGATGCCGTCCCCGTCACGGTCGTCCGGGTCGGCCCACTCCTCCAGCACCGCTTCGGGGACGGTTTCGAGCAGACCCAGGCCCAGAAGGGGCGGCCCGGTCATGAGCGCGGTGGCGGTGGCGCCTTCGGGGACCTCTTCGGGGCCCATTCCGTGCGCCTTGAGGAGGTCGGTCGCACGCCGCTGAATGTTGTCTCCGCCGATGGCGTGCAGGAGGTCGCAGCGGCCGTCCTCGAAGCGGGTGGCCTTGAGGACGCGCAGCCGCTGGATCCCGCTCCCGCCCGTCACGGGCTGGTCGTGGCAGTCGCTGCATCGCTCGCCATTGTAGAGCGGGCCGAGCCCTTCGTCGGCGGTGGCGAGGCGTTCGAAGAGGGCGCGGCCGAGAAGGAAGCGGCCGCGTTCGCCGGTCGACAGCCCGGGCAGGGGTTCACCGGGGGCGGGAAGCGGCTCGGGCTCGGCGTCGGCGCACGCGGCGGCCACGACAGCGCAGAGCACGGCCACGCGGGCCGGGGCCCCGGTTGCGCTCACGATCCCGATCCCCCGCTCCCGCCGGCTTCCGCAATCATTCCGCGCGCCAGAACGATCGACGCGAGCACCCCCCGCGGCCGCACCCTGTGGTCGATGCGTCCCCTCAACCATTCCTCGAGGAGGGGCGGCAACGACCTGGCGTCCAGCTGCCGCGAGACCAGGAGTTCCATGTGCCGGACCAGAGCGGAACGGGACGGCGCGTCCGGGGCATCGAGTTCCAGCTCGCGGGTCCAGTATTCGATCTCGTCGGCGTGGGCCGTGGCGAAGCTCTCTTCCAGCGTTGGGGACAGGACCTCTCCCGACGCCACCGCATCCGTGTAGCGCAGCTCGCGGATCCCCAGGTCGGTGATCAGCTGGACGCGAGCATCCTCGGCGGCCCCGGCGAGCTCGGCCAGCGATTCGGGCGGGAAGAAGTCGAGGTAGCGCGCAACCACTCCGGCGGTCAGCACGCCCCCTTCCCAGTTGGCCAGCGGCTGTGCCGACTCCAGCCACTCCGTCGGGTCTTCCGCCATCCGCCCCAGGACAGCCGTTCCACCCACCGCCGCCTCGAAGCCGCGTGACGTGAGTTCCTGCCGATTCGCCGCCGCGTCCGACTCCGCGAGGAATCGCTGCCGCAGCTGCTCCATGTAGAGGGAGCCGACCTCCTCGTAGCGGGGCCGGTACACGATGTGAAACCCCTGCGCGCTCTGGACCACGGACGACACCTGTCCCGGCTCCAGCTGGAAGACCACCCGGTCGAGCGTGGACGGCAGTTCGCCCAGGGCAAAGAGCCCCAGGAGTCCCCCGGCGCTCCGCGTTGCAAGATCCTCGCTCTCCGCCACCACCTGATCCCAGGAGCCCCCCTCGACCAGCGTCGAGAGGAGGCGATCCGCGGTGCGCTGCTGCAGCACTCGCTCGCTGGAGGAGGTTTCGGGTCCGACCCGCCGCAGCGCATGCGCGGCAAGGCGGAGCCTGCCATCGTTGAAGATCTCTTCGGCGGACGCCGCATCGAGGGTGATCTCGGAACCGAGCCGCGCCTCGCGGTCGGCATCGAGGACCGCCTCCCGGCGATCCAGCCAGGTGGCTTCGGCAAGCGCCTCGGACCCCCGCAGCGAATCTCCCGCCGCCGATCGCAGGGAGAGCGCGGCCATCGACACCCAGTGGTCGGCAAGCTGATGCACGGCCATCGAGTCCATGGGGAAGGGCTGCGCGAGCACGATCAACTCGGCCAGGCGCCCCTCGGTCAGGGTCCAGTCACCCGCCCTGGCCGCGACCCCGCGGTCCCTGAGGTCGCCGCATCCGGCCGCGACGGCGAGCAACAGCAGCGGACCGGCGAAGTTTCGTCCCACGAGCCGCCGACCGCTACCGAACGACGACCGTGATCGTGTCGCTCACGGGGGGGTCCAGCGGGATGTGGACGCCGTCGGCCACGACCGCAATGATGCGGTGCTCGCCAGGCGTGAGGTCGGTCAGGGTGTACTCGGTCTCCGCCTGCCCCATGTGGTAGTGGACCCCCACATCGTTCGGAATCGGCAGGGCCCAGTCGACATCCGCGTCCACGATCAGGTGATGGTGGCCGGTGCCGGCATCCATGTTGCCCGCGGCCACGATCTCCACCCCGTCGGTCTCGAGGACGAAGAGCACCGGGCCGGGGTCGAGCACAGCCCCGTCGGCCGGCTCCACGATTGTCACCGTGCCCGCCGCGGGGGCGGCTTCGGCCTCCGGTGCCGCGTCCCGGGACTGGTCCCCCGAATCCCCTCCGCAACCCACCAATGCGACTGACATCGCAACTGCCGCGAAACGGGTCATTCTTGCTGCTCCTCGTTTGCCGGATCTGGACTCGTCCGCGCCGCGCGGACGGACTCGAAGATCGGTCAAGTTGGCCCCGTCGACCGCCCGACGCCAGTCCGGACGCCGTGGGTCCTTCGGGGACCACCGGGTTCGCATCACGCGACGAATGCCGCATCGCGCCTGGAACCACGGAGGCCGACCACTCCCAACGGATCGACTCCCTGAGCTGTCATGTATGCAACGTCAACGGCGAACCGGCCACCGCCGGCTGCGGGGCGCTTCGCCCGTCACTTTCCGGAGGAGATCCATCGATGAACCGCACCCACCACCTCGCTCGCGTCGCGACGCCGGGACTCCTCGCCGCGGCGATCCTGCTCGCCCTGCCCGCATCCGCATTCGCCCAGCGCGGAGCGGGCGGCCAGGGCGGATTCGGCCAGAACCCCGGCATGGCGCTCTGGATGGCGCTGGATGACCGCTTCGACGAGTTCAGCAAGCAGCTCACCCTTACCGAAACCCAGACGGAGAGCGTCAAGAAGCTGCTGAAGGAGTTCACGGAAAAGAACGAGAATGTCAGCCGTCTGAAGGAGCTGTTTGCGAACATGCGCGCGAGCAGGGGTCAGAGGGGCGGCGGTGGAGCCGGCGGCGGCCGTGGCGGAGGCGGCATGCAGGGAATGCAGGAGATGAGGACCCTGATGCAGGAGTTGGGCCCCGCCTTCGAGGGGCTGCACGAGAAGGTCGTCGAGCTGCTCGACGAGGAGCAGAAGAAGACCTTGACCGGATTGCTCCAGCGGCGGCGCCCCGGCGGCTGACTACCGGTCCATCGTCATCTTCGGCTTGCCGCCGTACTCCTCGAACCACTTCATCAGGTAGAGCTGGGTCCGCATGAAGTTCGACGGCTTCGAGCCGGTTCCGTGGTACTCGTCGTGGAACCATAGCAGCTTCGTCGGCACGCCCAGCTGCTTGAGCGCCTGGTAGTACTCCTCGGTCTGCGCCATCGGCGTGCGCAGGTCCAGTCCCCCGGTGATGAGGATCGTGGGCGTGGTGACCTTGCCGACGTGCATCAGCGGCGAGTGCTCCAGGTACTTGTCGGGGTTGTCCCAGGGGTAGCCCTCATAGCGGTAGTATCCCCAGACGGGAATGTCGGCGGTGCCCGCGAAGCTGATCCAGTTGGTGACGGGACAGCGCACGCCCGCCGCGGCGAAGCGCGTCGTGTGGCCGATCACCCAGCTTGAGAGGACGCCGCCGCCGCTGCACCCGGTCACGTACATCTGGTCCTCGTTGATGTAGCCGCGGGCGATGAGCGCGTCGACGCCGGCCATGAGGTCGTCGTAGTCGACCGAGGGGTAGCCGTTGTCGATGGCGTTGCCGAAGTCGGTGCCGTACCCGGTGCTCCCACGCGGGTTCGTGTAGAGGGTGACGTACCCGTTGGCCGCGTAGTTCTGGTAGGGGTAGCTGAAGGCGACGTTGTACATGCCGTGCGGGCCGCCATGGATGTGCAGGATGAGGGGATAGCTCCCGGCGGGATCGAAACCGGGCGGCTTCACGATCCAGCCCTGCACCTGGGTGCCGCCGGTGGACTCGTACCAGATCTCCTCCACATCGCCGAGGCGCATGCCCGCGAGGACATCGTCGTTCACGTGCGTGAGCTGGCGGATCTCGCCGGGGCGGCCCAGGTCGAAGGCGACGACATCGCCGGGCCGGTGGGGGGAGGACAGCGTGCCGACGGCCTGGCCATCGCGGGTGGCCGAGGTGAGCGACAGCATGTGGTTGCCTTCGGTAACCTGGCGGAGGTCGCCGCCCACGGTCGCGTAGTGGACGTTCATGTTGCCGCGGTCACCGGCGGTGAAGAAGACGCCGCGGGAGTCGTCGGACCAATGCATGGCACCGACGTCCCGGTCGAGTTCGCCCGAAACGAGTCGCGCGTTGCCGCCGTCGAGATCCATGACGTAGAGCTCGGTGGTCTTGTAGGTCTGCGACGTCCAGGGGTAGCCGGTGTACGCGATGCGGCGGCCGTCGGGGGACACCAGCGGCCGGCTCCAGGGGCCGCGCTCCGATGTCAGCTGGCGGATGTCGCCGCTCGCCAGGTCCATCGCGTAGATGTGCGATTCCCGGTACCTGTTGTCGGTGTCCTCCATGAGGCCGTCAAAGACGAGGGTGCCGGCGTCGGGCGTCATGCTGTAGCCCACGTTGCCGACCCCGGGGACGAAGGTCGCGCCCGCGTACCACTCCCCGGAGGTGAGCTGTTGGGCCGTGCCTCCGTCGGCGGGGACCCGGAACAGGTGCGTGAACCCCTCTTCGAGGAAGCCGATGCGGTCGTAGCGGAAGTGGATGCGATCGATGACACGGGGCGCCGGGGTCCACTTGGCGCCCTCCGGGGGTGCGGGAAGGTCGATGGGCCACGGGTCGGAGTGGGGGACGTGGCGCTGGAAGTAGATGTACGTGCCGTCGGGCGACCACTTGAAGTTGGCGGGAGCCTCGATCTCGCGCGTGACCTGGGTGGTGGCGCCCTCGGCGTCCATCCAGCGCACGAAAATCTGCTGCCCGGAGGGTTCGCCGGGGGCCAGGTAGGCGATCCGCGTCCCGTCGGGGGACCAGCGGGGGCTGGAGCCCTTCAGCAGAAAGCGCTGGCGCCCGCCGTCGGCGTCCATGACGCGGATCTCCGAATCGAAACGGTCCTCCAGCTTGTTGACCCAGGAGCGGGTGAAGAGGATCCGGGTGCCGTCGGGGGAGATCCGCGGATCGCCGACGCGTTCCATGTCGAGGTAGTGGCCGACGGTGAGGAGGTCGGGGGCGGGGGTTTCCTGGGCGGTGGCGGGGGTGGGGGGGATGAGTGCGGTCAGGGCGAGGGCGGCCAGGGCCAGGATGGGCGGGCCGACCCTGGCCGGACCGAACGTGGTCAGGTCGGGCGTGCCAAGCGATCCCCGGCTCCCGGCGGCCCGTCGTGCGGTCCCTGCCGGCGTGCCGGAGGAGCTTCTGCGCGAACGGCTTGTGATTCCCGTCGTGTCGAGTGTCATCACGTTTCTCCTGTTGCTTGTGACGCGGCGCGGCGCGACCCTGAACGGAGTCGGCCACCCCGCAACCGGGCTTGCGCGGGTGGGACAGTCATTCTATCGGCCCGGCCCCCACCCGGCGAGCCTCCCACCGCCCAATCACCGTCCGCCACCTCGATAACGTGAACGTCCACCTCATCGACGGCACCTACGAGCTCTTCCGCCACCACTTCGGCGCGCCCCCCGCCACCGATCGCGAGGGACGGCCGGTGGGCGCCGTGCGCGGGGTGCTGGCCTCGCTCCTGGGCATGCTCGAGCGCGGCGCAACCCACATGGCCGTCGCCACCGACCACGTTATCGAGTCGTTCCGCAACGACCTGTGGCCCGGCTACAAGACGGGCGCGGGCATCGCTCCCGACCTTCTGGCCCAGTTCCACCCCCTCGAGGACGCGCTCCGGGCGATGGGCGTGCAGGTGTGGGCCATGGAGGAGCTGGAGGCGGACGACGGGCTGGCTTCGGGCGCGGCCCGGGCGGCGCGCGACGGGCGGGTCGAGCGCGTGTACATCTGCACGCCGGACAAGGACCTGTCGCAGTGTGTGGTGGGTGATCGGGTGGTGCAGTGGGACAGGCGGAAGGGCGAGGTGCGCGACGCGGATGGGGTGGTGGCGAAGTTCGGGGTGGGACCCGCGAGCATTCCGGACTACCTGGCGCTGGTGGGGGACAGCGCGGACGGGTTCCCGGGCATACCGGGGTGGGGTGCGAAGTCGACGGCAGCGGTGCTGGGCCGGTATCGTCACCTGGAGCACATTCCGGGGCGGGTGGACCGGTGGGACGTGCAGGTGCGGGGGGCGAAGCGGCTGGCGGCGACGCTGGCTGCGAATCGCGCGGCGGCGATGCTGTTCCGGGACCTGGCGACGCTGCGGGACAGTGCGGCGCTCTTCGAGGATGTGGACGAGTTGGAGTGGAGGGGGGTGGATCGTGGCTTCGTCGAGTTGGCGGAGGGGTATGGAGTGCCGGGGCTGTGGAGGAGGGCGATGCGGCTGGGGGAGTCGCGGTTTGAGGGTGGGTGAATAACTGCGACGAGGGAGTCCGCTTGTCACTGACCATTCGATGATCTACAGTCTACCTACTGTCTGGATCACGAATCCCCCATGTCCCGGCAGCAACCAAGAGCTCTCATGGCCCGTAGACGCCACCTCTCCAGGGCGCCAATCCGCGAAGCGGTTCTCGATGTCCGTGTCGAGACCGGGGAGCCCGCTGATCCGACCCGGCTGCGGGGAGCGACAGGTTTCGGCAGGCCCCCGGTATCGCTCCCAGGCGTCGTATGCCAGGGCGATGGAGCGGCAGCTCGCCCAACTTGCCCGCAGGAGCAAGGGTCCCGGGTATAGGATGGCCAGGCTCGACCTCATCGATCTGCTCGCGGAATCCAGGTCGATGGAAGAAGGCACCGTGCTGCCCGGGACGTTCGCTAGAGCCAGACGCTTGCTCGACACCATCCCTACGGGATTCCCGGTGCCCGAGATCGCCGTCGACCCTGACGGCGAGGTCGCATTCGACTGGATTCGCAGCGATCGCACCATGCTATCGGTGAGCATCGGCGCCGAAGGAGACCCCAGCTACGCCGCCGGGCTCGCCGATGGCACTGCCTACGGGTTCGTTCGTTGGGGGGATACGTTTCCGAGCGCACTGAAGGACTTGATGCGACGCCTGTATTTGCCCGATGGGTGATCTCGCCCGGTTTCTCTTTCACCGCCGCCAATACGCTCCGAGCAAGCCTTAACAACTGATGCTCGCCAGAGGCGGGCGGAGCCCGGTCACCGAATGACGATGACCTCCACCCCTCGGAGCTTCAGCTCGCCCCACGCGCGGTCGGCGGTGAGAACCGGCAGGCGCACCCGCCGCGCTGTAGCGAGGCATGCCCGGTCGCCGAGGCCCAGGCCGAGATGTTTCGTGCGGGACCGATATGCGCCGCTCAGCAGCGCCGTCGCACGGTCGAAGGGCACGACCTCGATGCCCAGTTCGTCAAAGACGTCCGACACCTGGCCGTGGGTCCAGTCGTTGGAGCGGAGATGGGCGGCCACCTCGGCCGCGTTGACGGCGGACATCGCCACGCCTTCCCGCAGAGCGTTCCTGACGCGCGCGTGCCCGGGCTCCTCGTAGAGCGCCGCGAGAATCGCCGAGGCGTCCAGCAGGTTCGCCGCCACGCTATTCCTCCGCGGCTTCGGTGTGCCGGTCGGCGATTAAGGCGTCCACGGCGCTCCCCTCGTCCGGCTTCCGGCGGCGGGCCAGCCGCTGAAGGCGCTCCAGCGCGCCATCGAGGGTGCGCACGCGGAGGCTGTCGCCGCTGATGCCGATCACGACAGTGTGGCGGCCGCGAATGCCAAGCGCCCGGCGGAAGCGCGCCGGGATCACGAGACGTCCGGCTTCGTCGATCACCACGCGCTCGGTGTCGGGTTGTCGATCGGGACTACGCGGATTCATGGTAGACAAATGGATTCATGGTAGATCGTTTGTAGATGGTATTAGAATCGAATTTACCCGAAAGCGTGAGTGATGGGTAGTCGCACGACTCCTGCCAGATCCTGCCCCAGGATCCCCGCTACCTCCCCACCGTCTTCAGAATCCAGTCCGCAATCACCTCCATCACCTCGACCGACCAGGTCTCCTCGATGGCCTGGTACTCGCTCGGCGCCCCGGTCTCCGCGTGCTGGAAGAGGTGGTTGAGGTCGGGGAAGGCGCGGATCTCGTAGCGGGTGTTGCCGCCCCGCACCAGCGCCGCCTCGATCTCGCGCAGGTTCTCCTCGTGGGGGACCTGCAGGTCCTTTTCGCCGTTGATGGCCAGCACGGGGACGGTAACCTGTTCGATCGTCTCCGCGGGGTCGTAGGTCAGGAAGTAACGGAACCACGGGTCGGTGGCCGTCATGGCCTTCAGTTGTTCGACCATCTCGGCGATCTCCTGTTCGGAAACGCCGGCCGCGCGGTTGATCAGCTCGGTCTGCGCCGCGGCGAGGCGCTCTCCACGTACTCCCGGCCGCTGCCATGAGGACGATGTAGCTCACATCGGGAGACTCCACCGCGACCATGGGCGCGATCAGGCCGCCCTCGGAGTGCCCGGCGAGCCCGATCCTGCCAGGATCGACATCGTCGCGGCCCTTGAGGTAGGCCACCGCGGCCAGCGCATCCGACGCGAGGTCCTTCGAGGTCGCCGGCGCGAACTCCCCGGTCGATCCACCCACGCCGCGGTCGTCGTAGCGAAGAACCGCTATTCCGCGCCGGGTCAGGTGGTCGGCCACCACCAGAAACGGGCGGTGCCCCACCCCCGCTCCGTCGCGGTCGTGCGGGCCCGACCCCGAGATCAGGATCACGGCCGGGAAGGGGCCACCGAAGGCGGGGCGGGTGAAGGTGCCCGCCAGGGTGTGGCCGCCGATCGGGTTGGCGTAGGTCACGTCCTCGGCCAGGTACGGGAAGGGCTCCTCGGGATCCTGCGGCCGGCTCGTCGGGACCTCGTCTTCATGCGCACGTTCCCCGGCTCGGCCCACGCGCTCGAGGACGAGCGGAAACGTGCGGCCTTCCCGGGTGAAGGTCCCCGTGATCCTTCCATCCTCTCGCGACAAGGTGCCCGTGTAGGATGCCCGGACCGCCGACATCGTCAGCGAAATCGTGTTGCCGTTGACGGTGGACTTGAAGGGGTCACCCCGGTGGTAGGTGTACTTCTCCTCGACGTTCCCCCGCTTCACCGAATACTCCGTGAATTGCAGCCCTCCTTCCGCCTCGGTCAGGACAATGCGTATCCGCTGATCCGCTCCGTCGATGTTCACACGACCTCCCCAGGTGCCCGCGAAGCCGACGGACTCGACACCGCCCCTTTCCTGCCCTGCCACACCGGGGACCGGCGCGGCGAGGAGGACGGTTGCGACCAGCAAAGCTCTCGTCATCCACCCCCCACCGTCTTCAAGATCCAGTCCGCGATCACCTCCATCACCTCGACCGACCAGGTCTCCTCGATGGCCTGGTACTCGCTCGGCGCCCCGGTCTCCGCGTGCTGGAAGAGGTGGTTGAGGTCGGGGAAGGCGCGGATCTCGTAGCGGGTGTTGCCGCCCCGCACCAGCGCCGCCTCGATCTCGCGCAGGTTCTCCTCGTGGGGGACCTGCAGGTCCTTTTCGCCGTTGATGGCCAGCACGGGGACGGTGACCTGCTCGAGCATCAGAGCGGGGTCGTAGGTCAGGAAGTAGCGGAACCACGGGGTGTTGACCTGCTGCACCTGTGCGGCGATCGCGGTCTCCGCGGAGGCCGAGTCGGTGATGCCGACCAGGGCCAGTTCCTCATCGGTCGCCGTCTCCAGGCTGGCACGTATGATGGCTTCGATCGACTGGCTCGCGCGCTCCCGGTCGGGTTCCGACTTGAGCGCCTCGAAGATGCGCGCCTGCCGCGCCCGGTTGCTCGCTATGGCCTCCTCGGTCGCGCCCCCGGTACGCAGGATCAGAGCCGCCTGGGCGTACAGGATGCGTTCGCCGTTCACCCCGGTGCCGGCCATGAGGACGATGTAGCTCACGTCATCGGACCGGGTGGCCGCGATGGGCGCGACGACGCCGCCCTCGGAGTGGCCGGCCAGGCCGATCGCGGCGGGGTTCACGTCGTCGCGGGTCTTGAGGTAGGCGACTGCGGCCAGCGCATCGGAGGCGAAGTCCGGTGTGGTCGCGGTCGCGAAGGTACCCGTCGACTGGCCCACGCCGCGGTCGTCGTAGCGCAGGACGGCAATGCCGCGGCGAGTGAGGTGGTCCGCCAGAACGAGGAAGGGACGGTGGTCCATCAGCGCTTCGTCCCGGTCCTGGGGGCCGGAGCCCGAGATGAGGATCACGGCCGGGAAGGGACCTCCTTCGGTGGGCCGCGTGAAGGTGCCGGCCATCGTGTGGCCGCCGTCGGGGTTGGGATAGGTGATGTCCTCGGCCAGGTAGGGATAGGGTTCGACCGGGTTCTGCGGGCGGCGGGGTGTCACGTCTTCCTCGGATACTCGTTCGAGGACCAGGGGAAAGTCGGCGCCGGCCTGTGTGAAGGTGCCGGTGATCTTGCCGTCCTCCACCGACAGCGAGCCTTCGTATGTGGCACCGGCCATCGGCATGGAGAGGGTGACCGTAGCGCCGTTCAGAGTCGTGCTCGCAACCGGGACCTGAGCGTTGCCCTGGTCGAGGGAGAAGACTTCGGCGGTCAGCCCGTCGTCACCCTCGGCGAAGACGAAGCGGAGCCGCAGTTGGGCCGCGCCGACGTCCAGGGTGCCCAGCCAGTTTCCGACGAAGTCAGCCACTGTGGGGGCCTCCGGTTCCTGGGCAATTGCCGAGGGGGCGAGGGGGACCACGATGACGGCGATGCACGCCAGTAGCGTCTTCATTTCTTGCTTTCCTTTGAGCGGACTTGCGAGTGGGGTTGGAAAAAAGTCATCTACAGTTTACATAGTGTAAACCGCCGTTGACACTCTGGAATCATTCGGTACGTGACCCATACGGGTGCCCGCCCCCCACCCATCACACCCTCACCAACCCCACCCTCCCCCTCCCGAACACCGCCTCCAACTCGCGGATCGTCTCGCGGTCCACCGCCACCTTGAAGCTGCGAGACCTCAGGCGCGGCGCTTCCACCCCATCGCCGTTGCCGATCACCACTTCCACCGGCGCGCCGCCCGCGTGCTCCGTCACCACCGCACGAGCCCGGCCGAAGGCGTCCTCGGGAAGTTCACCGTCCCACTCCAGCGCGATCCTCACCGCCAGACGGCCGCTGTCGGGGACCCCCTTGAGCGGTTCGGCCGCGTCGAGGAAGATCGGGGGGTCCTCCTCGTCGCGGTCGCGGTCGCTGACCTTGCCGCGCAGCAGCACGACCGCGTCCGTCCGCAGCGTCTCCTTGCCGGACTGCCACACGTCCTTGAAGGCGAGGACAGTGGCCGTGCCGTGGAAGCCCTCGACGGTGATCTTGGCCCACTCGGAGCCGTCGCGCCGCGAGACCTGCCGCGACACCGCCGTGACCACGCACGCCATCTCGACCGAGTCGCCCATGCGGTCCTTGAGCGTGTCCCCGCCGACCTGGTCGAAGGCGCGCGCCACCTCCCGATAGCGGTCGAGCGGGTGCCCCGAGATGAAGAATCCCAGCGCCTCCTTCTCACGGGCCAGCCGGTCGCGGTCGTCCCACTCGGGCACGGTCGGCAGCGAAGGAGCCGGGCGTTCCACACCGGGACCGCCAAAGAGCGACTGCTGACCCATCTCGGCCTCCTGCAGCCGCGCCACGACCTCGCCGTAGGCCTCGCCGAGCCCGGCCGCCAGCTGGGCCCGGTGACCGAACGAGTCCAGCGCACCCGCCGCAATCAGCGCCTCGCAGGCCCGCTTGTTGAGCGCGCGGGGATCGATCCGCTTGAGGAAGCCGAAGAAGGTGTCGAACGGGCCGCCCTCCTCGCGCGCGGCCAGAACCGACTGCACGGCGGCTGCGCCCACCCCCCGGATCGCCCCCAGACCGAATCGGATCGTGGAGCCCCCGACCACGGTGAACTTCCAGCCGCTCTCGTTCACGTCGGGCGGCAGCACCTCGAGTCCGTCGTCCAGCCCGGGGTGATAGCGGGCCAGTTCGCGGCACTCCCCCATGTACTTGACCACGTCGTCGGTCTTGTCGAGCACCGATGAGAGGAGCGCGGCCATGAACTCGGCCGGGTAGTAGCGCTTCAGCCACGCCGTCTTGTACGACAGGAGCGAGTAGGCGGCCGAGTGCGACTTGTTGAACCCGTAGCGGCCGAAGGTCTCGATCTGGCTGGCCAGGTCGTTCGCGGTGTTCGGCGGATGCCCCCGCTCGACGACCCGTTCCCGGAAGCGCGCCAGCTCCTCCCGGATCAGCTCGGCGTCCTTTTTTCCCATTGCCTTGCGCAGCACGTCGGCTTCACCCAGGGAATAGCCGGCCAGGTCGCTCGCGATCAGCATCACCTGCTCCTGATAGACGATGATGCCGTAGGTGGGCTCGAGGATGTGCTCCAGGCCCGGCGCGGGGTAGGAGACGGGCTTGTTCCCCAGCTTGCGCTGGATGTACTGGTCGGTCATCCCGGAATCGAGGGGGCCGGGGCGGATGAGCGCGTTGGTGGCGACCAGGTCGTCGAAGCGGTCGCAGCGCATGGCCCGCAGCTTGTCGAGCGCCAGGTTCGACTCGAACTGGAAGACGCCCGATGTCCCCCCGCTCGCGAGCATCCGGTAGACCTCGGGGTCGTCGAGGGGCACGTCGTCCATGGCGTCGGAGTGGTACACCGCGCCCGTCTCAGGATGGCGAAACTCGCCCAGCCGGTCTTTCACCGCCCGCACCGCGTCGTGGATGACGGTCAGCGTCTTGAGGCCCAGGAAGTCCATCTTGAGCATCCCGGCGTCCTCGAGGCAGTTCATGTCGTACTGGGTGACGATGTCGGGGCCGTCCTCGCCGTCCCCCCCGTTTCGCGCCCCCTTGGACTGCGTGCAGATCGGCACGTAGTCGTGGAGCGGTCCCGGCGCGATCACCACCCCGGCGGCGTGCACCGAGGCGTGGCGCGACAGTCCCTCCAGCGTCATCGAGTAGTCGAAGAGCTGTTTGTGGCGCTCATCTGACTCGTAGAGCGCCTTCACGTCCCGGATCCGCTCGACCGCCTGCGCCACCGTGTAGGCCTGCCCGGGCTGGTTCGGAATCATCTTCGCGATCCGGTCGGTCTCGGCGACCTCGAACTTGAGCACCCGGCCCACGTCGCGGATCACCGCGCGGCTCTTCATGGTCCCGAAGGTGACGATCTGGCCCACTGCGTCGCGCCCGTACTTGGCCCGCACATACTCGATCACCTCGCCCCGTCGCTCGTAGCAGAAGTCGATGTCGATGTCGGGCATCGAGATGCGCTCGGGGTTCAGGAAGCGCTCGAAGAGGAGCCCGTCGGCGATGGGGTCGAGGTCGGTGATGCGGAGCGCGTAGGAAACGAGGGAGCCGGCGGCCGAACCCCTGCCGGGGCCCACGGGGATGCCGTTCTCGCGCGCCCAGCGGATGAAGTCCCAGGTGATGAGGAAATAGCCGGCGTACCCTGTCTTGAGGATGACTTCGAGTTCGTAGTCGAGCCGTTGGCGGACTTCGGGGGGGAGGGGGTCGGTGTACCGCTCCCTCGCGCCCGCCTCCGCCAGGTGGACCAGGTAGTCGTTGTCGTCAGTGAAGGGGTCGGGGAGTGGGAAGCCGGGGAGGTGGTACTTCCGTTCGAGGGTGAGGGTGACCTCGTCGGCGATCTTGAGGGTGTTCTCGATCACGTCGGGACGGCCGGGGAAGGCGGCCGCCATCTCTTCGGCGTTCTTCAGGTAGAGGCCGTCGTCGTACCTGAGGCGGTCCTCGTCGTCGTGGTTCTTGGCCGTCCCGATGCACACCAGGATGTCGTGCGCGGGGTGGTGCTCGTGCTGGAGGAAATGGGCGTCGTTGCTGGCCACGACGGGGAGGCCGAGTTCATCGGAGAGGGCGAAGATCTTTTCGTTCAGTGCCGCCTGGCCCGGGGTGCCGTGGGCCTGGACTTCGAGGTAGTAGCGGTCGGGGAAGGTGTTCGCGTACCAGTCGGCCACCTCGCGCGCCGTGTCGTCATTGCCTGCGTTCAGGTGGCGCGCCAGTTCGCCCGCCATGCACGCCGACGTGACGATGAGACCGTCGGAGTGGCGGGCCAGCGTCTCCCGGTCCACCCGCGGGCGGTAGTAGAAGCCCTCGGTGTACCCGATCGAGGACAGCCGGATGAGGTTGCGGTAACCCTCCGCGTCACGGGCCAGCAGAACCAGGTGGTAGTGCGCCTTGCCCCCCTGTCCCGAGCGGGCCCGTTCGCGCCGGTCGCCCGGGGCCACGTACGCCTCCATCCCGATGATCGGCTTGAGCCCCTCCTTGCGGGCCAGCTTCTGGAAGTTCCAGGCGCCGTACATGCAGCCGTGGTCGGTCAGCGCGAGCGCGGGCATCTCGAACCGTTTTGCGCGGCGGATCAGGTCCGAGAGGCGGTTCGCGCCGTCGAGGAGGGAGTACTCGGAGTGGGTGTGGAGATGGACGAAGGACAATGGTGGCCGGGTGGGGGATGAGGGTGACGACGGGGGGCGGCGGGAGCCCGGAAGCGACGCCGAAGCGCCCAGGCGAACCGGCTCGGTTCGAATGTAGCATTCCGGGGATGAATTCGCGCGAGTCGGCGGCGGCGGGCCGGTCGCAACGGATTGCCGGGTGGATGCATCCTGTTGGCAGGTGCCGTGCGGTGCCGCCGCCACGAATCGGGAGCCTCTTCCATGAACACAACAGCTTCAACGATCAGATCAGGACTGGAATTCCTCCGACATGTCGGCTTCTGGGTCCTCGTGCCGGTCGCGATATACGTCGTGTACGCGCTGGTTGACGTCACCTTGTGGCCGGACCGGGATCACCTTCCCCGATTGGTCGCGAGGTTGCCGTTCGTGGTTGGCCAGATGATCCCTGTGGCGGTATTCGCCGCCTGTTCGGGCCGTTCCGGCCTCTTCGGGGGTCTCGGCCGTTCAGGCCGCCCTCATCTGTGGATCGCGGTGGCCATGCTAGCCGGAGCGGCCTACGCGATGATCGCGCTGGTCGACCCGCTCCTCGCGCCGTTCACCGGTTCCGACGCCCTGTTCCCCTCCAGCCTGGATGCGGCGGGACCGGAGCCGTCCGATGGGACCGCGAGATCGAATGGCTGGCGACGGGAGTCGGCAGTGGTGCCCCCCTGTGGTACGGACTGACCCAACTGGACCGGATCGTCTTCTCCGCGCCGGCCAACCGGGGTGCGGCCCTTCTCGTTGCCGTCTGCGGCGCGCTGGTGTGCCTCCTGCTCCACGGTCGTGCCTCGACCCGCGACGGGCTGTCGTCCGAGTAGCCTGGCTCGATACGCCGTCCCGCCCGGCAGACTGCACGCGACGGGAGTCCTGCCATCCCCTCCGCGACGATCACGCGCAGCGGAACGAGTTGGCGATTTCGTCGAGCTGTACCATGTACTCGTACTTGTCGCGTCCGGGCGCGTACAGCCAGGCATCGACAAGGTACCGGCGGCCCTGCTGCGGACACTCGATCGCGCGCACGATGAATGGACCGGCGGCCGGATAGGCGCCGGGCGGATTCTCCCACACGGCCTGGTAGGCGTAGGTCCGGAGGCCGTTGAGGGTTCCCGGCCCCTCGACCACCAATTCCGCATTGAGCACCTGGGGGTAGTTGTAGTAGCGGTCGACGAGCCCGGCGCGCCAGGCCAGCAGATCCTCCGTCCCGAAATCCGCCTGGACGGGGCTCTGCCAGGTGACCGCAAACTGGCGGATGAGTTCCGACGGGTCGGGGTTGTCGTTGCGGAACATGTGTACGGAATCGGTCACCTCGTACCTGTATACCTCGGGCACCACCAGGCTGAAGCCGTGGTTCTCGGCGAGTTCGCGCGCGAGCACGGTATCGGGAGCCGTTATGAACATCCGGGCAACGGACCGGCTCCGGAACCAGTCGACGTAGGTGTCGGCGAGCGCCGGTGTGAGCTCCCGCAAACCTGCCGCTTCGTTGCCCTCTTCGAGTACGACCACCGTCACCACCTGACCCCGCGCCCAGACGTCTTCAACGTGGGCGATGTGCGGGGGCGCGACGGGCCCGCCGATCCCGGCCAGCGGCGCGGCCATCCACGGGTCCGCCTCCGTCCCGATGACGAGCTGCTGCTTCAGTCGGCGAAGCTTGTACCAGGTTTCGGTCCCCGGCGTTCCCGGAGTGACGGTGAAGATCTTCTCGTCGCGAACCGTGAAGACGGTCCTCTCCAGCGCCGGAACGAGATCGCCCTGAACCTCTTCCCAAAGTGCGGGAGATGCGGTCGCGATGATGCTGTTGAAGTCCCCCAGCGTCAGGGGGAGTTGCTCGCACGCGGTAACGGGTAGTACTGCGGCGAGGGCTGCGAGAAAGTACGCTCGGCGCCCTCGGTCCCGGTCGGCCACATGAATTCGGCTGCACATTCCGTCGAATCTCCTATATTCGTTGTCGGAAAACGGTTCGCGTACGCGCGAAGACTGGATGTATACACTACACCGGAGGAGAGAGTCCGGTCCATGCGACGGGTCCGCGCCAAGGCGGCGGCCGCAACGGCGGCCCACCGGGAAGGCCGTTCGGCGGCTCGCCACGCTCCACGCCCGAGCGGGTTTGTCCGAGCGCTGTCCGGCATCGTGCTCACCGCGTGCCTGGCGGGCTGCGCCTCCGGTGGAGTACCGGAAGTACCGCCCGACGAGGCCGGGGCCGCCAGTCCCGTATCGGAGACGCCGGCGCCCACCCCGGAGGCCCCCGTTTCCGCACCCGCCAACCCCCCTCCCACCGCGGGCATCTTCACCGCGAGCCAGGCGGACCGGGGCCGCACCGCCTTTGACGAGGTCTGCTCCGACTGCCACACGACGAGCGAGTTCCGCGGACGGACCTTCCAGTCGAACTGGGGCCGTCGCACGGTCTACTCGTTCTTCCGGACCATCCGCTCCACCATGCCGGACGACAATCCCGGCGGGCTGGAAGAGGAAACCTACCTGGATGTCGTGACCTACATCCTGCGCATCAACGGGCACGCGGCGGGGACCTCCGAGATGACGGCGGAGTCGCCGATGCGGCAGGTGCGGATGGCGCCGCCGACCCCCAATCCGTGAACCGGTCTCGCGAGAGGGGCCAACAGATGACCGAGACTCCACGCGCGATCGATCGTCGCGGCTTCGTAAAGGCCACCGCCATCGGGGCGGGTGCCGTCCTCACCGGGACGGGCACCGCAGCGGCCGGCACGCAGTCCAGCCGTCCATCCCGAAAGGCAACAGGCGCTCCCGCGGTGCATACCCGCCAGAATCCGGACATCGCCGTCATCGGGGCCGGCGCCTTCGGGGCGTGGACCGCGCTCAACCTGCAACAGTCCGGGGCCCAGGTCACCCTGATCGACCAGTACGGACCGGCGAATTCGCGAGCGACTTCGGGGGGTGAGACCCGTGGCGTGCGCACCGGCTACGGGGACCGGGGGCATGGGCTGCTGTGGACCGCCTGGGCCAAGCGCGCGATCCAGAAGTGGAACGAGTGGGACCGGCAGTGGCAGGACATGCTGCTGCCTCGCGTCTTCTTCACCACCTCGGACCTGATCATGCGGGACGAGTGGACCGAGTTCATGGAGGACACGAGGAACAACTGGGACGAGGTGGGCGTCCGCTACGAAATCCTCGACGCGGACGAGATGAGGCGGCGCTGGCCGGTCATCGAACTCGGGGATGTCACCGTGGCGCTTTGGGAGCAGGACGCGGGAGTGGTCCGCGCCCGGCGCGCCATCGAGTCCGTCGCCCAGGTGTTCCGCCACGAAGGGGGTGACGTGAGGATCGCGCGGGCGGAGATGGGTGCGCGCACCGGCCGCCGCCTCGACGCCCTGCGGCTCGAGCCCGACGCCGAACTCTCGGCCGGCACCTACGTCTTCGCGCTGGGTCCGTGGTTCCCGAAGGCCTTCCCCGAACTCATGGGCCAGCGGTTGCGCATCCCCATGGGCCACGTCCTCTACCTGCGCACCCCGCCGGGCGACAACAGCTACAGCTACCCCAACCTCCCGAGCTACAACTTTCGCGGCGTGACCGGCTGGCCCGCGCTCGGCCCGGACAACCGCGGGTTTCGCGTGCGGACGGGCGGGCAGCCGCCCTCCGACCCCGACACCAGCCGCCGGTGGTTGCTGGAGGAGGAGTATGAGCGCCCGCGGGCGTTCGTGCGGGAGCGGTTTCCGGGGCTGGCGGACGCGCCCGTAAGCGAAACGCGGGCGTGCCACTACGAAGTTTCGGTGACCCGCAATTTCTTCTTCGACCATCACCCCGGCTTCGACAACGTGTGGTTCGCGGGCGGGGGGTCGGCCGAGGGCTTCAAGTTCGGTCCGGTGATCGGGGAGTACGTGGCCGGAAGGGTCCTGGGGACCGAGGACACACCCGAGCTGATCGAGGCCTTTCGCCTCTCGGAAGAGGAATTCGAGACGGGGGACGACGGAGCACCGTAGACCTGAGAACGGGCCGGGCCCCTTGCCGGAATGCCGAGAATTGCCGCCCCGGTGGCCCGAGGTCGGAAGTCCGGGTTTGAAGGCGTGCCGACAGGCGAAGTTCAATTCCTCAGGGTGTTTCCATGGATCCGTTCCTTCGATCCAGGACCGGACCGGGCGTTCCGCCATGAACCGCCCGGATGTCGAAAATGGAACTTTTTTCCCGAAAACGTGTCACTATAGAGTTACAAACGGACTCAAAAGGGTGATAATTCGGCGATTTGGAAGCCTCCGAGTCCAGGTGGAAGCGATCACGCAGGGCATTGCAACACCGGCTTCGGAACAGGCCACAAGCGCGTTTTTCAGGGAAGTTGGGCCACAGTTTTGCTCCAGGATATCAAGGTGGGTTGGCGGAGGATTGTCCGCGCACCCGGATTTGCCGCGGTTGCCGTGCTTTCGCTGGCCATCCCCATCGGCAGCACCACGGCCCTCTTCAGCCTGCTCGACGGCTTCACTCTGCGTGACCCTCCGTACACGGAACCGGACAGGCTGGTCGATATCCGGATGTTCGGACCCGACAACGATTTCGGCGCGTTCTCCCACCCGGTTCTTCGCGAGCTGGAAGAAGTCGCCGCGGGGGCGTTCGATGGCGTAACCGGCGCCATGGCGAACCGGGCTCACCTGAGTGACGGCTCCGGATGGCAAGACAGCCCGCACCATGAACTCGTCTCCGGACCCTTCTTCCAGGTCCTGGGGGTCGATGCGCAGATCGGACGAGTCCTCCATCCCGACGAGGGTATCGAAGAGGGAGCCGACGCCGTCGTGGTGCTGAGCGACGAGTACTGGCGTCAGAGATTCGATGGAGACACCGCGGTCGTGGGCCGGATGCTGCGGCTGAACGGGCATCCGTACACGGTCGTCGGCGTGGCGGCACCGGGGTTCCCCGGCCTCTACCGGGGACTCCGGTCCGCCTTCTGGGCGCATGCCTCCATGGCCGACCAGCTTTCGCTCTACGGTTCCGCCACGCTGGACTCACGACTGCTCAACACGTTCCACGTCATGGGCCGAATGGCGGACGGAACCACGCTGCCTGACGCCGAGGCGACAGTCGGACGCTTCGCCGACGAACTCTTCGCCACCGATCCCGGCACCCACCCCGGCCGTCGGTTCGAGGTGGTACCCTCCCCGGCCTCGACGGTTCACCCGACCTTCACAGGAGTCGTCGATCCGGTCGCGAAGCTGGCCGGCGGCGTACTCATCGTCCTCCTTGTCCTTGCCTGCCTGAACCTGGCCAGCTTCCTCCTCGCCCGGGGCGAGAGGCTGAGGCCCGAGCTGGCCGTGCGCCTGACCCTCGGAACGCGCCGAAGCCGCCTGGTCCGCAGTCTCCTGGCCGAGACGACCATTCTGGCCCTGCTCGGTGGTGGACTGGGCGTTCCCCTGGCGATCGTCCTTCCGGAAGCCATCCTCGGCATCGGGGAGCAATTCGCGACGCCCATCGCGATCGACGCGAGGCTCGATGTGACTATCCTCCTGGTTGCACTCGGCATCTCGCTTCTGGCGGGTCTCCTGATGGGGATCGGTCCGGCTCTTCAATCGACGCGCATAGGAATCTCCGCGATCCTCAAGGAGGGACGGGTGGGGGGAACCGGTGCCGCGGTGCGCGCGCGGAACGGGTTGCTCGTCGCGCAGGTGGCCCTGACCGTACTCCTCGCCGTAGCGGCCGTGGGAGCCCTGCGGAGTCTGGCCACGGCGGGAAGAGTGGATCCCGGGTTCGGCCAGCACCCCGCCGCCATCACCCTGGTGGCGCCACCACACTTCCGTTCGGAGGACGAACGACGTGCCTTCTACAGGGAATACCTGCGCCGGGCAGGCGAAATCCCCGGGGTCGTCTCGGCCGGCGCGACGACCGCTCTCCCGTCGACAATCGCCACACGAACCAAGCTGCGTCTCAGCATCCCCGGAGTCGATACGCTCCCGGGGCACGACAACATCCTTGTCGACTGGACTGCCATCGCCGGCAACTACTTCGAAACGATGGGGATTCCTCTGCTCGCCGGACGGATCTTCGACCCGCGGGCCGGCCCGGGCCCCGTCAACTCGGTCGTCATCAACAAGGCCATGGCGGACCGGTTCTGGCCCGGCCAGGATCCGGTCGGCCGGCAGGTCGCGGTGTGCGAAGGATGTTCGACGACCGTAGCGGGTGTAGTCGGCGACACACGGTCCCGAGTCCCCCTCGAAGCCCCGCGCCCGCTGATCTACACCGTCATCGCCCAGTCGCCGTATTTCCACACTTTCGTAGTGGCCCGCACGACCACCGACCCGGCCGCCGTGACTCGGACCATGCTCGAAACCGCGAGCGAACTGGACCCCCTCGCCATCACCATTCGCACCTCTTCCCTGGAGAGCTATTCCTCCGGCCATCTCCTTCCGTTGCGGATTTCGGCCGTCCTGGCCGGCGCCATCAGCCTGTTCGCCCTGCTTCTGGGCGCAATCGGGCTGTACGGGATCGTCATCTACACCCTGGCGGCTCGCAGGCGGGAGCTGGCAATCCGGATGTCGGTCGGGGCCGACCCCTCCAGCATCGCGGCCTCGGTGTCGCGTTTCACGACGAAGAGGGTCGCGGGCGGACTGATCATCGGGTTGCTGCTGGGGGTGGCGGGCGCCCATGTGCTCGGCGACCTGCCGTATGGGATCAGACCACTCGAACCGGTCGACTTCGCCGGTTCCGTGATCCTGGTCGCGGGAGCGGGTTTCCTCGCCGCCTGGCTGGCAGGGCGCCGTGCCTTCGCTCTGGACCCGATGGAAACAATGCGGGAAGGGTGACGGCCGCACCCGGCCCCGGTCGCACAACCGCTTTCAACGTCGTAAGATGGAATCCCCGTTCGCCTGTCCCTGCGCCCGGAGATCATCGACGATGAACAACCGCCCTCTCCCCATCCCCGCCATTTCCGCCCTGGTCCTCGCAGCCGCGCTCCTCGCGCCAGCCCCGGGCCCGGCCACCGCCCAGGAGGAAGGCACCACCCTCGTCCAGGGCCCCGGCTCCGCCAACTTCGAGCTGGCGGCCCGCTTCGCCCCCTACAAGGTCCGCGACCTGCTGCATTCCACCCGGGTTCAGCCGCGCTGGGTGGGGGACACGCAGAAGTTCTGGTACCAGTGGGAGAACTCGGGTGGCACGCACTACTACCTCGTGGATCCCGAGCGCGGGACGAAGACCGAGATCTTCGACAACGACCGCATCGCCGCGGAGCTGACCCGCATCACGCGGGACCCCTGGGATGCGCAGCACCTGCCGATCCGCGCGATCCGCTTCATCGACGAGGGCACGATCCAGTTCGACGTGCAGTCGTCGCAGGAAGAGGAGGTGGAGGAGGAAGAAGATGAAGATGAGGTCGACGAGGACCAGGAGGAGGAACAGGAGCGCGGCGCCCGCAGGCCGCGGATGCGCCCCAAGGTCCACCACTTCGAGTACGACGTGGCCACCCGGACGCTGCGCGAGCTGGAGGACTACGAGGAGCCGCGGAGCCACCCCTTCTGGGCCAGCATTTCGCCGGACACGGCGTGGGTGGTCTTCAGCCGCGAGTTCAACCTGTGGATGATGAGCTACGAAGAGTACGAGAAGATCCGCGAGGCGCGGCACGGCAAGACCGGGGACGAGGCGGAGAAGGCGGAAGAGGGCGTCGAGGTGGAGGAGATCCAGCTGACGACCGACGGTGAGGTCGACTTCAGTTGGGGATCGCAGGGCCGGGGCGCCAACGACGAGGAGACCGAGAAGGAGTACAAGAAGCGCCAGCCACCCGGGATCACCTGGTCGCACGACAGCCGCCATTTCGCGATGACGCGCCGCGATCGCCGCGAGGTCGACAAGCTGTGGGTGGTCCACGCAGTGGGGAACACGCGTCCGAAGCTTGAGAGCTACCGGTACGAGATGCCCGGCGAGGAGAACGTCAGCCAGACCACGCTGCACGTCTACGACATGGAGTCGCGCGAGATGACGGAGGTCGACGACGAGCCGTGGAAGGACCAGCGCATGGGGATCTTCTCCAGCTTCGACTTCCCGGGCACCTTCGACAGGGAGGTGATCCGGCAGTCGAGGTGGCTCTCCGACCAGAGCAACGAACTGTACTTCTGGCGCCGCAGCCGCGACCAGCACCGGGTGGACGTCTTGCGCGCCGATCCCGAGACGGGCGAAGTCACGGCGGTGATCGAGGAACGGCTCAACACCTACGTGGAGCACCAGACGCCCCGGCGGCTCGATAACGGCGACCTCATCTGGTGGTCGGAGCGCGACGGCTGGGCGCACCTCTACCGCTACGCGCCCGACGGCACCGTCCGCAACCGGCTCACCGAGGGGCCCTGGCACGTCGACGGCCTCATGGAGGTCAACGAGGAAGACGGGTACGCCCTGGTGCGCGGGAACGCCCGCGAAGACGGCGAGGACCCCTACTACATGCACATGTACCGGGTCGCCCTCGACGGCAGCCGCACGACCCTGCTCAACCCCGGCAACTACGACCACCAGTCCAGCGCCTCCGACGGGGGCCTCTACTTCGTCGACAACTACTCCCGCGTGAACACCACGCCCGCCAGCGCGCTGTTCGACGCCTCCGGCCGCAGGATCATGGACCTCGAGGAGGCCGACCTCTCGGCGCTCATAGCCGCTGGCTACGAGTTCCCCGAGGTCTACACCGTAAAGGCCGGGGACGGGGTCACGGATATCCACGGCGTCATGTACAAGCCATACGATTTCGACCCCGCCAGGAAATACCCGATCGTCGCCTACGTATATCCCGGGCCGCAGACCGAGTCCGTCTCCAAGTCCTTCTCGCTCAACCCGACCGAGCAGGCGCTGGCCCAGTTCGGCTTCATCGTCATCACGATCGGCAACCGCGGCGGCCACCCCGACCGCTCCAAGTGGTACCACAACTACGGTTACGGGAACCTTCGCGACTACGGCCTCGAGGACAAGAAGGTCGGCATCGAGCAACTCGCCGACCGCCACGCCTTCATCGACGTCGACCGGGTGGGGATCTACGGCCACTCCGGCGGCGGCTTCATGTCGACCGCGGCCATGCTCGTGTATCCCGACTTCTTCAAGGTGGCTGTCTCGTCGGCCGGGAACCACAACAACGACGTCTACAACGCCAACTGGTCGGAGAAGCACGACGGGGTCAAGGAGGTGACTACTGGTTCTGGCTGCGCGCCGAGTACTTCGTGAAGCACCTGCTGGGCGACGACGAGTGGAACGTCGACATCCTGCAGCTTCAGGGTGAGCGGCCGAGGGGCTGACGGTCCGTGGGAGTCAGGCCCCCTGGCGGCGGCGACACAGCCACGAGAGTTCGAGTCGGCCTCGGGCTGCTCGTCGCTGTCGCGACTGGCTGTAAGCCCGACAGCACGCCGTCGACGTGGTCCGCCGGACCTCCGGCCTCCGGGGAGGGATGCGAGTGGCTTTCCGCTCCCGAACCGGCCGCCGCGGACGTGCCGATCTGCGGCCTTGAGTTCCGCGAGGTCGGGCGCCTCGAAGGAAGCGTCGACGGGACGATACCGAACGCACCCGTCCGAACTCTCCGGGACGGCACTTTCATGACCGGTACCTACTCGCGTGGCAGGATTGCGCTCTGGGGACGGGACGGCGCACTCCTCGATGTCCTCGGAAAGGGCCCGGGAGAAGGTCCGGGCGAGTTCGACTACGTTACGGACCTGATCCAGTCTTCCGACAGCGCATTCGTCGTCTTTGGATCCTCGGCACTGGTTCACGAGTACTCGAGGACCGAGGGCTTCGTGCGCTCGTTTCGCCTCCCGCTCCATGGTTCGGTGAGTTCGGGCGCCGGGTACGGAAACCAGGTGATCCTCGCCGTGTCGGTGGGTGATGGGTGGCAGGCCTATCGGGTCGATGGGGACAAAGTCCAGGCAATGGGCGTGCCGCTTGTTTCCGGAGACGCGTGGCCGATGTTGGCCGCGGCGGAGGACGTGGGCCTGTGGTCCGCCGGCACGGACCGCTACGTGCTCCGAAGGCACGACTGGCCGGGCGGGACGATGGTCGACTCGCTGGTCCTGAGTCGAGACTGGATTTCGGGTGATCGAGGCAGCGAGGTATTGATTTACCGGGTTCATGCCGATGGTCGCGGGCTGATCTGGGCCGCGGCGCAGGTGCCGAATCCCGACGCGCCGCGACGACCTCCCGAAGAGCTTGATGCTCCGGTCGTTCTTCATGAGGAAGGCCAGGCTGGGACAATCGGGTACCATAACTTCGTCATCGAGGCGTTGACCCCGGATGGCCGCCTGGTGGCATCCGTTCGGTTCGATTCCCTCGATGATGCCCCGCACCCTGTCGCCGGGAACCTGTGGTATCGCCCGTCTCCGGACAGGCTGTCCATCGTGATTCTGGAGGCGGTGCTGGCGGAGCGCAGGTGATCTGACCCGACACACGCTCAGGTATTCGCTGATCGGGAGCACGTTATTGGCCCGCACCGCAGGCGACCCGTCCGGCGTGTTTCCGGTCATGCTCGGTATTGCCAGCGAACTGGAGCCCTTCGTTATCAACCTCTCTGCCTTAGTTCTGGCCGCGATCGGACTCTACGGAATCGACGCCTGCTCGGTGGCGGCCGAAAGCGAGAACTGGCAGTTCGCATGTTCGTCAGGGCCGATCCTTCCGGAATCGCGACCTCGGTGCTGCGTTCGACGACAAGGAGGGTCGCGGCCGGGCTGACGATCGGGTTGTTGCCGGCGATGGCAGGCGCACGAGCGTTCAGGGACATGCCTTATGGAATCAGACCGCTCGAACCGGTCGACCTCGTCGGCTCCGCGATCCTGCTGGCGGCGGTCGGCTTCCTGGCCACCCGGCTGGCGGGGCGACGGAATCCGCCGTCTGGACCCGACGGAAACAATGAGGGAAGGGTCACGGACATCAGACCGGATCGGTTACGGGTCCGCCGCGTCGTCAGTCGCGGAACTGACTTCAACGGCATAAGATGGAGTCCCATCCGTCCGTCCCCGCTCCCGGAGAACCAACGATGAACCACCGCTCATTCCCCTTCCGTTCCACCATTCCCGCCCTGGCATTCGCCGCCCTTGCCCTCCCCGCGCTCGCCGTCCCCTCCGGCACGGCCCTCGCCCAGGACGAAGGCACCGTCATGGTCCAGGGCCCCGGCTCCGCCAACTACGAGCTGGCCGCCCGCTTCGCCCCCTACAAGGTTAGCGGCCTGGTCCACTCCACCCGCGTCGCCCCGCGCTGGATCGAGGACAGCGACCGCTTCTGGTACCAGTGGGAGAGCTCGGCGGGCACGAACTACTACCTGGTGGACGCCGCACGCGGCACCCGCACCGAGATCTTCGACAACGACCGGATCGCCGCCGAGCTGACCCGCATCACCCGGGACCCATGGGATGCGCAGCATCTGCCCATCCGCAACATCCGTTTCCTGAGCGCGGGCACGCTCCAGTTCGAGGTGCAGTCGTCACAGGACGAGGAGATCGAGGAGGAGGAAGACGATGAAGACGAGGAGGACATCGAGGAGGAGCAGGAGGAAGAGGATGCGCCCCCCAGCCGGCCCCGCACGCGCAAGAAGGTGCACTACTTCGAGTACGACGTGGCCACGCAGACGCTGCGGGAACTGGAGGACTACGAGAAGCCGATCACGCACCCCTTCTGGGCCAGCGTGTCGCCCGACACCGCCTGGGTGGTCTTCGCCCGCGAGTTCAACCTGTGGATGATGAGCTACGAGGAGTACGAGAAGATCCTGGAGGCGCGGCGCGGCAAGACGGGGGACGAGGCGGAGAAGGCGGAGGAGGACACCGAAGTCGAGGAAATCCAGCTGACCACCGACGGCGAGCGGCACTACTCGTGGGGCTTCGAGGGACGCGGGGCGAACGACGAGGAGACCGAGAAGGAGTTCAAGAAGCGACAGTCCTCGGGCGCCGTCTGGTCCCACGATTCCAGGTATTTCGCCCTCACCCGGTCGGATAGCCGCGAGGTCGGCGAGCTCTGGGTCGTCCACGCGGTGGGCAACAAGCGTCCCAAGCTCGAGAGCTACAAGTACTCGATGCCCGGCGAGGAGCACGTCGCCCAGACCACGGTGCACGTCTTCGACATGGAATCCCGCGAGATGAAGCACATCGACGACGGCCCCTGGAAGGACCAGCGCATGGGGCTCTACCGGGACGTCAGCACGCCCTTCAGCTTCGACCCGTCCGAGATCAGGTTCTCGAAGTGGCTCTCGGACGAGAACGAACTCTACTACTACCGCCACAGCCGCAACCTGCACCGGGCCGACGTGCTGAGGGCCGACCCCGCCACCGGCGAAGTGACCGTGGTGATCGAGGAGCGCCTGAACACCTACGTCGAAATCCAGTCCCCCTACCGCCTCGAAAACGGCGACCTCCTCTGGTGGTCCGAGCGCGACGGGTGGGCACACCTGTACCGCTACGGCTCCGACGGCACCGTCCGCAATCGCCTGACCGAGGGCCCCTGGCACGTGGGCGGCATCAGCGGGGTCAATGAAGAGGACGGGTACGTTCTGCTGCGCGCCAACAACCGCGAGGCAGGAGAGGATCCCTACTATTCGCACCTCTACCGCGTCGGCCTGGACGGACGCGGACTCGCCCTGCTGAACCCGGGCGACTACGACCACCAGGCCTCTGTGAACGATGACGCCACCTACTTCGTCGACAACTACTCGCGGGTGAACAGCGTCCCGGCTTCAGCCCTGCACGACGCGACCGGGCGCAAGATCATGGATCTCGAAGAGGCCGACTTCTCCGCGCTCATGGACGCCGGCTACGAGCACCCCGAGCCCTACACGGTCAAGGCCGGGGACGGCGTGACCGACCTGTACGGCGTCATGTACAAGCCCTACGACTTCGATCCCGCGAAGAAGTACCCGATCGTGGCCTACGTCTATCCCGGCCCGCAGACCGAGTCGGTCGCGAAGTCCTTTTCGCTGGCTCCCTACGAGCAGGCGCTCGCCCAGTTCGGCTTCATCGTCATCACGATCGGGAACCGCGGCGGCCATCCCAACCGTTCCAAGTGGTACCACAACTACGGATACGGGAACCTCCGCGACTACGGACTCGAGGACAAGAAGGTGGGGATCGAGCAGCTCGCCGACCGTCACGGGTTCATCGACGCCGACCGTGTGGGGATCTACGGCCACTCGGGAGGCGGCTTCATGTCCACCGCGGCCATGCTCGTCTACCCCGACTTCTTCAAGGTCGCCGTGTCGTCCGCCGGGAATCACAACAACGACGTCTACAACAACTGGTGGTCCGAGAAGCACCACGGCGTGAAGGAGGTGAAGGACTCCACCGGCGCGGTGACCGGCTTCGAGTACTCCATCGACCGCAACTCCGACATCGCCGCCAACCTGAAGGGACACCTGCTCCTGACGACGGGCGACATCGACAACAACGTCCACCACGCGGGGACCTTCCGCATGGCGGAGGCGCTGATTCGGGCCAACAAGCGGTTCGACTTCTTCATCTTCCCCGGCCAGCGCCACGGCTTCGGGAACATGAGCGACTACTGGTTCTGGCTCCGGGCGGAGTACTTCGTGAAGCACCTGCTGGGGGACACGCAGTGGAACGTGGATATTCTGGAGCTGCAGGGGGAGCGGCCGAAGGGGTAGGGTTAGGGGGGACCCCCGGTCGTTCCGGTCTGATCGCCACGTCTACGCCCAGGGGGTTGACGTGGTTCGATGTTGTGTTAACATATGACTTACCATGAGACGATCAGTCGAACGCACGGACCGCAGTGCGACCCCCGGAGTATGAAGGCCGCAGGCTCACGATCAGGTGCATGGAACGCGGAAGCGGGCGCTGCCCAGCCGGGAGGTTCTTGGACGAGCTTCCCAGGCATGAACGGGCGCGGGTGATCCTGATCTTTCGGATGCTCGGGGATCGTGGACCTCTTCAGAACACCACCAAGTTCAAGAAGCTCCGATCCGGTATCTGGGAGATCAAGAGCGGTCAGATCAGGATCTTCTGTTTCTTCGCGACCGGGCACCTGCTCGTGTTGGCGTTCGGCGTCCGCAAGAAGTCGGCCAAGACCAGAACCAGCGATATCGATAGGGCAATCGCGATGAAGTCCGAATTCGATCGCCACAGGAAGGAGAACGATGGAAACCAGTGAAGCCTGGATCGCACGGCAGGCCAAGGACCCGGAATTCCGGCAATTCTACGAGGAGGAGCGACTGATCCTCTGGACGACCGAAGAAATCGCGGGGGCAATGGTGGATCAGGGAATCAGCCGAGCGGACATCGCAGAGAGGATCGGAACCAGCCGTGCGAATGTCACTCAGCTTTTGAGCGGATCCCGTAACATGACTCTGCGGAGCCTGGCCCGGCTCGCATACGCCTGTGGAATGCGGGCGGTCATTCAACTCGAAGATATGGCGGACTCGGTCTTTACTCCCGCCGAAGACCACGCAACCGCGTCTCACGCCATCCCAATGAAGTTCTCGACCGAAGACCTGCCTCCGGAGTTGCCTTTCGACAGCTCGGTCCTTTCTCCGGTATCGGTAGACAGTGAAAACTCCGCCGACATCCTACCCTTGAGCGACCGCCTCGCGGCCTAGAGACCTGTCATGCCCACCAACGTCGAACGTGCCAGCCTCGTGTCGCGCCACGTCCAGATCGAGTCGGCAACGCTGATCGACACCAGGATGAAATCGACCCTGCACACAATCGATCAGCCGGCGACCTTCCGGCTCGGGAACTGGTTCCGGTGCCGCCACGAACTGAGTCCGTCCGATCACGACCGGCTGCTCGTCTACGTGGAACTGAAGTTCGAGGCGAGCCCGGAGGGAGAAACCGATTCCGGGATAGCCGTGGTCGATCTCAACGCGACTTTCCTGGCGACTTACCGGCTGGCGAGCGCGAGCGCCTTTCCCGAGGACGCCCTCCACCACTTCGCCGACCTGAACGGAACTCTGAATGTCTGGCCGTATTGGCGTGAACTGGTTCAGTCATTTGCTGGCCGCGCCGGTTTGCCGGGCGTCGTGGTTCCCGTCTTCAGGCCCAGAGTGAAGCGGATCCCCGAACAGAAAGAACTCGAGATGCCTGAACAGGCCGCGGCCACGAATATGTAAACCCCACTTGACATAATGTCAGGTGGGGTTTACATCGCCTCCCTCAACACCCCAACTCCACCCACCCCCGCCCACACCCCAGCGCGATCAGCGCGTCCGGATCCCGCTCCGTCACCGGACCCTTGCTGCCCCTCAACACGATCGGCAGTTCCTCCATCGGCGGTCGATCACGCTCGAACCCGGTCCAGCTCGCCAACCCCGGGTCCCCCCCCGCCAGCCCCTCCAGATTGCGGCACCCCGGCTCGAACGCTCGCCGACAGGAACGCTCCAACTCCCCAGTCGCCCCCACGAAGTCCCGGTCCAGCCTGACCAGCAGCACCCCGAACTCGTTGCACGCCCACCCGGACCCCAGATCGCAGAAGTTCTGCAGCATGACGCCGCTGTAGTTGCACGCCCGCTCGCTGCCCGCCTCGCACGCGTCGCGCCAGAAGGGGTAGTACTGCCCGGGATGATGGTCGCCCACCCCACCCGTGAAGCTCATCGTCGCGAAGACCGTGCCCCACAGCCCCACGGTCGCGACCCGCCGCCGCGCACCTCCCCCACGCTGGAACACGCCCAGCAGTTCCGGCCCCTTCATCGCGATCCACTCCGCCGCCCTGTCCAGCCGAGGCGCCAGCAGGTTGAGAATCGGCACCGGCAACAGCTTGTCGTAAAAGTTCGGCGCCCCGACCGCGTCCAGCAGAAACACGCTCAGAATGACCCCGCTCCCGTACAGCAGTCCGAAGATCACCCGCCCGCCGTCGGAGCGCGGCGAGGTGGCCGGATCCGTGAACAGAAGGTGCAGTCCCAGGAAAACCGAGATCGGGATGTAGGCGTCGTAGAAGAAGTAGATCCCGGTCGTGGCGTGGTAGACCAGCCCGAAGGCGAGGATGGTGAGCACCGCCGGCATCGTCATCATCGCGACGCCGAAGAAGAGCTGCGCGGGGACCGCCGCCAGGAAGATGACCAGGAACATCTGGGGTGGGACGAACTGGCTCTGCGCGATCTCGATCCCGAGCGTGATCTCGGTCTGGCCGGTCGCGATCAGCGCCACCGCGGCCACGAAGAGCGCCAGCGCCGACGGGTTGAAGATGTGCCGCGACTGCCCCCCCAGCTGCCAGCGGATGAACTCCTTGCCCGCGTAGACCAGCACGATCATCGCAAACTGGAAGAAGAACCAGGCGCCCGTGAACCAGAGGAAAAGGTTCACGCTGAAGATCACCGGGATCGGCCCCAGCCCGGCGGTGTAGCGTCCACGCCGGGTCCACGCGAACAAACACTCCAGGGCCACCGCCAATAGCAACTGCGCCAGAATCATCGGCGCCCACGACCGCACCATCTCCACATGCATCCCCCACCACACCAGCAGCGCCCCCTGCGCCAGCGTCTGCATCCAGTGGGGGGTCCGCAGCACGAACTCGAGGATCAGCGGCTCCCCGCTCCGCCGCCGCGACGCGAACAGCCACCCCGTCCACACCAGGATCCCCACCACCGCCGCCACGAAGCTCCAGAACGCACTCGGCGTGGCCTGAACAGCGGGGTGCAGCTGAAAGGCCAGCAGTCCGCCAGCGATGGCACAGGGAAGTAGCAGTGGGCCCATGTGGAAGGTCAGCGCCCTTCAGCCCAGTTTGTCGCACGCGGCGACCCGGCCCGGATACACCGCTCCCCGACGGCCGGGGAGCCTTGACAGGGGCGGTCAGGACGGGCAGCCGTCACCCGCTCCGGTTCCCCCCGCCGGACGACCCCTTGCCGCGCGGCCTGCCCGGATGCTTGCTCTTGATCTCGACCGCCCCCAGCCGGCCGGCCTCCCCGTAACGGAAGAACGCCTGCGAGGGCGACAGGATGCGAATGCTCTCGATCTCGTTCGGATCCTGGTCCAGCAGCATCCTGGCCACATGACTCGGCAGCGACGCCTGTGTCATCGAGGCCATCTCCGTCACCGGCGGGGGCGCGTAGACGATCACGCCGTCCAGCGCCAGGAGGGCCGGACGGCACCCGTCACCCAGTTCGCGCAGGTCCTGGACCGACGGCCTGCGCCGCGTCGACTGGATGCAGAAAGTGATGCCCCCGTGCCCTCCGCCCTGGCGGATTTGCAGCCGGGGCGGCGCCTTGGAGCGCATCACCTCCAGAAGCTTGTTGGTACGGGCCGCCGCTTCCGCCACCTCCTCGGGGCCGATGAACTCCGATTGCCAGCCCTGCCGGCGCGCCTCGATCTCCTCGCGCCGCGTGCCTTCCACCTGAATCCCCTCCAGCCGGATCGGCCTGGGCGTCAGACGCAGAACCCAAACCTCTCCCGCAACCAGCGGGACCGAGCTCTCGAACTCCTCGTACGCGATGTGGAATGTGGACACCAGCTGCCTGGCGCCCGGCACCGCGTCGATCGCGAAGTAGCCCAGGCTGTCCGTGATCGTACCGAGGCGAAGCTCGGGGAAGTGCACCACCACATCCTCGATCGGCAGCCCGGTGACGGCGTCCAGCACTTCCCCCTCCACCCTGGTCTGGGCCAGTGTGGGCGCCCCGGCCCCGAAACACACCGCCACCACGACCGACAAGCGCAACCGCCCCCCGAAGCTGATCCTCCGGGGGGCGGCTCCTTTCGCGCGCATCCTGCGCCTCCGTGTCCCTAGTTGTCCGTGGCGAGACCCCGTGTCTCACCCAACGCGGAGAGGCGCCGCGGCGACCGCGCTACTTGCTGAAACATCTGGTTTGCGTGTCGATATTCTCGTTCACCTGGCACTCGTCGAGGGCAATCGGCATGCCGATGTGGCGAGGCCCACCCAGCACGTCGCAGGTGACGCGCCGATCCACCGTGGCTTCGTACACCACGCCGCCACCGTTCAGGTGGGGGTGGTCCCAGCGCTGCATGTCCCAGAGGCGCCGGCCCTCCAGCCAGAGGGTCAGGTGGCGCTCCCGGTCGAGGATGTCCCACCCCGACATCGAGGTCGGGTGTGCTCCCCCCCCTTCGCCGCCGGTGATCGATCCGATCGTGCCGTCGGATTCGAGGGCGTCGAGCCCGTAGTGGCCCCGGGCCTCGTTGATCTTGGCCATCGCTCCGGCCAGGTCTCCGTTGTTAAGCGCGGCCTCGGCCTCGATGAGGCGCATTTCGGTCCCCTTCACGAGCGGGATGTCGTCGTCGCGCGTCGGATACTTCTCCTGCCGGTAGTGGATCGTCTGGCCATCCGCCCCGTTGCCGCTGGGACAGTTGCTGGCCTCGTCGGAGCAGTCCGTCCACGGCGTGCGCGGGTCACCGGCTCCATACGTTCCCGCCAGCGTCATCCAGGCGGAGATTTCATGCCGTCCGTGCGTCTCGTTCCAGATGATGCTCTCTTCCCGGCCCGAGTTCGACGAGTAGGCGGCCGCGAAGACGAAGTCGGTGGGCACCATGGAAGCATTGGCCAACGCGTTGGTGGCGTCGCCCAAGCCCACGTACACCTGTGCCAGACCTCCTCTGGCGGCGTTCACGATGTCGGTGGCGCCCGCGGCACCGCCGTGCTGGATCGCCGCTTCCAACAGAGGAACGGCCCGCTCGAAGGCGGCTTCCCGGTCCATCTCCACCCCGGTGTCGATTTCACCACCGGGCCCGGGGACCTCCTCGGTATACGGCGCACTGAAGACCGTCTTGCAGAAGTTCTCGCCGAACCAGCGGTTGGCGAGCCCCGCAAAGAGATACGCCCTGGCCGTCTGGATATTCCCGTCGAACTGGTACCCCTCGATCTCCTTCATCCGGAGGAGCCCGGCCTCGGCGACCCAGCGGGCGCGCTGCACACCGGCCCAGAAGCCGTTGGCGTCCTCGGAATCGAAGAGCCCGCGGCGGTAGCGGCCCGTGGAGAAGTAGCTGCCCGACCCCACGATTTCATCGGACAGGATTGCCGTCGTGAAGGCCAGGTTGTCGTAGGACGCGGAGAAGTCCGAGGACATCCCCGTCACCAGCGACGCCACGCCCGCGGCCGTGTTCAGGTCTTCGTCCAGGATTCGTCCGGGGTTCTTGACGTCGAAGAGGCCCTCGTCGCATCCGGTGACCGCGAAGGCCCCCACAAGCGCGCCGAGCATGAAGAATCGGTTCTTGATCGTTTTCATGATTCTTGTCCCCCCCGGCCTAGAAGTCCACCCGGGCCGACAGCACGAAGCTGCGGAACGGAGGGAGGTTGTAGTATTCCTGCCGGAACAGGACGTCCGCAGAACCGTCCTCGAAGGCCTCGGGGTCGACGCCTTCATAGTCGGTGAATGTGAGCAGGTTTCTGCCCTGCAACCGCAGTGTGGCGGACCGGAAACGCCCCGGGATCCACTCCTGCGGCAGCCGGTAGCTGAGCGACACCGAGCGGAGCTTGAAGAAGTCCGCCGGCTGCGTCCACATGCCGTAGCGCGTCACCGACGGGTCGCAGAGCGCACGCTCGCCGGCCGTCAGCTGGTCGCGCCGGCCGTCGGAGATGGCCTGGTTCACGTCGCGGCAGGTCGGCCACACGCTCCGCCGCGCATTCTGGTACGCGGTCCCGGAGGACAGCCAGTGCCCGCCCATCCCCTCGCCCACCACGTCCAGGGTGAGGCGCTGTCCGAGCGTCATGGTGGTGTTGAGGTTGTAGGTGTGGGTCGGCGTGGTCGAACCCAGGCACTGGGTCGCGTACCGGGGTGCCGCCACCTCGTCCGGGTTCTGCACGCGGTCATGACAGAAGGCCGGCAGCGGGAAGTAGACCAGTTCACCGGGCGTGCATCCCTGGCCGATGAAGCCGTTCCCGTCGAAGTCCGCCCCGTTCGACAATTCCTCCGTGCACTCCAACGGTGCCTGCACGTAGTTGCGCCAGCCAACGGGAATGTTGTCGAGGACGCCGAGGTCCTCCACCCTGGAATTGGCGGTCGCCAGACCGGCGCCGACGTCCCAGATCAACGCGTCGCTCGACAGCAGATTGACGTTGACGAACACCTCGTGCCCCCGGTTGCTCACGAGGCCCACGTTCTCGAACTGATCCCCAACGAACCCGCCAGACGGAATCTGCGTGACGGGGATCAGGGCGTCCGAGGTCGACTGATAGAAGTACTGGTACTCGAAGGCGACCCTGTCGTTCAGCGTCGAGCCTTCGAATCCGGCCTCGTATTCCGTGCTCCGCTCGGGACCCAGCGTCGGGTTCCCCAGGTTGTCGGGGGTCACGCCCGGTCTTCCGTTGTCACCGGCCACGGACGCCCAGGTGCGGGCGGCGTCGAAGAGTCCGGGCGCCTTGCCCGAAGAGCCGAATGCGCCCCGGAGCTTGAGCATTCCGAAGCCCTCGGGGAAGAAGGCCTCGTCGGAAACCACGTACGAGAACGACGCCTTGGGGTAGCTCTGGAGGCCGAAGTCCTTACCGAAGGCGGAGTGGCCGTCCACGCGCAGCCCGAGGGTCAGGAAGAACCTGTCCCCGGCACCGAGCACCTCTTCAAAGAAGAAGCCGCCGCTGGTGACCGTGCTGTTGACCTCGAACGCCTCGGTGATCGCGCCGGACTGGAGGACCTTCTCGCCGGGGCCGGCGAAGTCGTCGCCGAAGCCGTTGGTCCCGGTGATGAAGTCATTGTACAGCTGACCGCCGAGAGAAAACCGCGAGGACAGCCCGAGGATCTCGCTGGTCCAGCTCCCCGCGTAGTCCAGGGTGAGCTTCCGGTAGGTCCGCTCATCGGTTTCGCGGTTGCCGAGCTGTACGTAGAAGTAACCCCAGGGGCGCTCCTCGAAGTACTCGTTGCGTGTCCAGTCGATCCCCGCGTTCAGCCTGTGCTGCATCCCCTCCATCGGGGTCCAGATCAGGTTCATCCCGGAGGTGAAGCGATCGTTGATGTTGGTGATGTCCATGTCGAGGAGCTTGCCGTCCTCGTCATTGGTGTAGTCCCTGCCGCCCCGGAAGACGTTCAGGAGGAGGCCCTCGGCGTTGTTGCCGTCGGGCACCCAGGTGACGTTCCTGTGGGCGTAGAAGGTGTTGAAGCGGACATCCAGATCCTCGGCGGGGGCGAAGGCGAAGTTGCCGCGGAGGTTCCAGGACTCCTGTCCCTGCTCGGGGCGCTTGATGCCGTCGCTGTCGAAACCGGTGTCGAAGACGCCGCCCTGCTCGCCCCACTTGGCCGACACGAAGTAGTTCATGCGCTCGGCACCGCCCCGCACCGACAGGTTGTAGCTCTGCGTGCGGCCGGTCTTGAGCCAGGAACCGCTGGCCGGGCAGGACGGGTCGGCCGGGAACTGCGAGTCGCCCCCGGAGAAGTTGGCGTCGCCCGTGAAGTCGCAGTTGTTCAGCCCCAGGCCGGTCGGGTTGACGTCGGCAGCCGGACCGATGTGGCCCAGGTTGTTGATGCCCTGGTCGACCGTCAGGCTCCACGCCGGGGCGCCGGCGACGCCGCGCTTGGTGAAGATCTGGATCACGCCGCCCGCCGCCTCGGTGCCGTACAGGGTCGTGGCGGCGGCCCCCTTGATGACCTCGATCCGCTCGATGTCGGCGGGGTTGATGTCGTCGAAGGGGTTGGTCTGCTGGTTGGCCTCGTCGGAGTGGATCAGCCCGCGCTCGCGGACCCGGACGCCGTCCAGGTACACCAGCGGCACGTTGCTGAACGAGACGGAATTGTTGCCTCTCAGCTTGAACGTCGAACCCGCGCCGACCTGGCCGCCGTTGGTCAGCACCGTGCCTCCCAGCGTGCGTCCCTGCATGATGTCGGCCACCGAACTGACGGGTGCCGACTCGAACACGTCCGAATTGATCTGGGTGACGGAATTGCCGATTTCACGTCGGCGTGCGGCGCCCGCAGTACCCGTCACGACCAGCCCCTCGAGGCTGATTGTCTCGGAACGCACCTCGAAATCCTGGACGACGGCCCCGTCGGCCGAGACTTCGACCTCGGCGGTCACCGTCCCGTACCCGATGAAGCGCACCTGGACGGTGTGCGTGCCGGCCGGCACGTTCTGCAGCAGGTAGCGGCCGACGTTGTTGGCCTGGATCCCGAGGTTCAGCTCCGGGATGCTGACCTGGGCACCCGCGATGGGCTGCCCGTTGGTCGCGTTTCGGACCACACCCGTGATGGTCCCCGTTTGTGCGTGAGCGGGCGCCTGAACCGCGGCAAGCACCACGGCCGCCGCGATCAGCGGCCGGATGGCGGTCCGGGCGACCGCCCGGCTAACTCGTGTTACTGACATCGTACCTCCCTCCTTGGAGTGTTGACGTAAAGCAGGGCCGCGAGCCTTTCGCGACCCCTAGTGTATACAATTCCGTATGTAGCGCCCCGCCGCAAGGGGGGCAATCACCCATGACGACTACCATTTGAAGGGGATGGAGAACGAGAGTCCGGGCGTGAACTGGTCCGTCAGGTCCTCGTCCGGGTTCGGCCCCGTGTTCGTATCTCCCTCGAAGCCCAGATACGCGAGGGTGGCCACGACGCCCACCAGTCCCGCCGAAAGCAGGATGCTGCGCCCGTGGCTGGCCTCCTTGCGTTCCAGAAAGAGGATCGAGCCCAGGGCGAGGTTGACCTGCCGGTGCGAGGTCGGCGTGGTCAGGAGAAAGGTGGCCGAGTCACCCGCCAGGCCGACGAAACGCGCGTTGACGAGCCCCTCCTGCCCGGAAACGAAGGCGACATTCCTCGCGAGTTCCTCCGGAGCGAGGCGCAGGCGCACCCGTTGCTGCGGCGGGAGGTCCTGAATGCGGGTTTCGTGATAGGTCGCGCAGCCTGTGCCGAATGCGAGAACGGCCGGAAGCGCAAATGACACCACGCGGGTGGGCGTGCGCGCGCGTAAAGAGCGGACAGAGCGGTGAGGCGCCGATGTGGCGGTTGCGGGCCGGCGTGCACGCCGAGGCCGCCAGAGTCTCCTACCCATTCTTCTTATTGATCCTTGTGAACGTCCCTTGCACTCCAACGTCACGGCCGGCTCCCCCTCCGGCAACACGATTCCGGGGGTACCTTCCGTGACGCAACAGGTATTTTCAAACAGTGGACGAAGGGCCGCAAGCCACCCGGGACGGTCTCCCGCCCTGGAAAGACCCATGGTTCGCCCGCAACGTCAACTGCGCTTTACATTCTGTCAACCACAGTTGCCACTCCGAGCCGGACCCAACGCAAATGAGACCTCCACTCCTGCTACTCGCCACCGCCGTCGCCTCGCTCCCGGCCACCACCGCGGCCCCGGGCGCCACCCTCGACGCGGCCACATTCGCCGGCCCTCCCGGGTCGCCCGGACTCGCACAGCCATCCACACCTCCCGACACCACCACCCCCCGCCTTGTCATCCTCGGCACGGGAACCCCCAACGCCGACCCCGACCGCTGGGGCCCGGCGGTGGCGGTCGTGGCCGGCGGGCGCGCCTACCTGGTCGACGCCGGTGCGGGCGTGGTGCGCCGGGCCGCCGCGGCCGCGCGCGACCACGAGATCGCCGCGCTGTCCCCCGAAGGGCTCGACCGCCTCTTCGTCACTCACCTCCACTCGGATCACACGGTCGGACTGCCCGACCTGATCCTCTCGCCGTGGGTCCTCGATCGTCCCGAGCCGCTCCTCATCTTCGGCCCCCCCGGCACGGCCGCCATGGCCGCCCACATCGAGGAGGCGTGGCGGGAGGACATCCACATGCGGCTCTTCGGACTGGAGCCCCGCGACGCCAACGCCGACGCCTACCGCGCCCCGGTGACCGAGACGACCGGGGGCCTGGTCTACGAAGACGAGCATGTGCGCGTCACCGCAATCCCGGTGCTGCACGGCTCGTGGCCGCACGCGCTCGGCTACCGCTTCGACGCCGGCGGACGCTCCATCGTGATCTCGGGGGACGCGCGCCCCAGCGAATCGCTGGTGGAGGCGTGCGACGGCTGCGACGTGCTGGTGCACGAAGTGTATTCGGCGGAGGCGTTTCAGCGGCGTCCCCACGTGTGGCAGGCCTACCATGCCCGCTCCCACACCTCGACGGTGGAGCTGGCGGAGCTGGCGGGGCGGGCGCGGCCGGGGCTACTGGTGCTGTACCACCAGCTCTACTGGGGTGCCACCGACGAGGACCTGGTGCGCGAGATCCGGGAAGCGGGGTACACCGGGCGCGTCGTGTCCGCGGCGGATCTGGACGTGTACTAGCGGTCCGCGGAAACCTCCCGGCGTTCGCGCGGCGGTGCACTCGCGCCGGGGCCCCATCCACGGACTGTCGCGGCGTTCCCGCGTTTCAGCTGAAACGTCCAGGCCGTTCCGAGGACGGATCCCCGGGAGCACCCCATGGCCCCGCACCGTTGCCTTGGCCGCTCCCGGTCGCTAGAATCCGCGCGCCGAATTGGCGAACTTACAGGGCGGGTTTTCGAAACCGATCCGCCGAGCGAGGACAATGACGAGGTTCCTGACAGGACATTTCTCCAATACAATCCGCGCCGCCGGCAGCGCCGCCCTCCTGACGGTGTTGACCGGTGCGTGCGGCGGCTCCGAACCGGGCCTGGCGCGGGGCGAGCTGCTCTTCGACACCTGCTCGCCCTGCCACGGTGACGAAGGCGCCGGCAATCAGTCGCTCGGCGCTCCGGCCATCGCCGGGGGCTCCGCCTGGTACCTGACGGACCAGCTCCTGCAGTTCCAGGGGGGCGTGCGGGGGTATCACCACACCGACACGGAGGGGCTGCGCATGCGCCCCATGTCGCGTGCGCTCTTCGACGACACGGGCGACATCGAATCGGTAGTGGAGTACGTGGTCAGCCTTCCGATCCCGGATCCCCCCGCGACCGCCGAAGGGGGCGATGTGGAGACCGGAGAGGCGGACTATGTCGCGCTCTGCTCCAACTGCCACGGCCGGGACGGCCGGGGGGACGAAACGCTCCAGGCGCCTTCGGTGCTGCACCTGAGCGACTGGTACATCGCATTGTCGATGCGGAAGTACCGGGACGGCGTGCGCGGGGCCGGAGGGGCCGGCCTCGGGGTCACCATGCGGGCGGCCATGACCGGGTTCGACGACGAGCGCATCGACAACGTGACCGCCTACATCATGACCATGCAGCGTCTGCCCCGGAAGGCGCCCGCACCGCCTCCGCCCCCGCTGCCGCCGATCGACGTCGATCCGGCGATCCTGCCCGAGGGGGTGACGATCGCGATGGTCGAGGAAGGACAGCAGATCTTCAACACGACCACCGGAATCTGTTTTACCTGCCACGTGCGGGAAGGAACGGGCGGAGCGCTCGCGCCGAACCTCACCGACAACGAGTGGCTGAACATCGACGGGGAGTACGAGTCGATCGTGAAGATCATCATGGACGGGGTGCCCGAGCCGATGGAGTACCCGGGCATGATGCAGCCGCGAGCCGGCATGCCGCTCACCGACGAGCAGGTGCGCGCCGTCGCCGCCTACGTATTCACCCTGAGCCGCTGACGACCCATGGCAGCAACACCGACCACCGACCGACCCACCCACGCGGAGCTCGCCGCCGAGATCCCCCCGGCGGCCCCGGACGACACCAACGAGGCCGTCATCTTCGCGAAGAAGACGCTGCGCTGGACGTTTTGGCTGGCCATCGGCTTCATCGGCGCGGCGGTGGTCTACACCCACATCATGCAATGAACGGAAGGGACTTTCGCTAGATGGGCTTCTTCGAGAGCTGGGGTCACTTCTTCGACCGGATCGGACTGATCCGGATCGGGTCCACCTACGCGGCGGACATCGACTTCCTGATCTTCCTGGTGCTCGTGGTGGTGGGGGTCTGGTTCCTCGCCGCCGAGCTCATCTTCGTCTACTTCATCATGAAGTTCAGGGAGAAGGGGGACGGGCGGCGGGCCGACTACATCGACGGGAAGAACAAGCGCCACAAGCGGTGGATCACCTACCCGCATCTGGCGGTGCTGGCCTTCGACGTCCTGATCATCGTGGTCTCGTTCAACGTCTGGCACCGAGTCAAGATGGACCTGCCCGAGAACCCCGACTGCGTGATCCGGGTCACCGGGCAGCAGTGGGCCTGGATCATCCAGCACTGCGGTGCGGACGGGGAACTGGACACCGCGGACGACATCTTCACGGTGGACGAGCTCCACGTGGAGAACGAGAAGCTCTACCACTTCAGGCTGGAAGCGACGGACGTCCTCCACAGCTTCTCGGTCCCGGTGTGGCGCATCAAGCAGGACGCGATCCCGGGGCGGAGCATCACCGGCTGGTTCCAGCCGACCGTCACGGGCAAGTTCGATCTTCAGTGCGCGGAGATCTGCGGCTTCGGCCATACCGTGATGCAGGGCCAGGTCTTCGTGGAGAGCGCGGAAGAACACGCCGCCTGGGTGGAGGCGAACACACCGGTGGAGGCCGCCGTGCCCGCCACCGACAACACGCCTTCGGCCGGGTAGCGAGGAATGGAGTACCGATATGGTTGAGCCTGCAGTCGATCTGACACACGGCCACGCCCACGACGACCACGCGCACCACGGTCCCGAGGGGTGGAAGAAGTACCTCTGGTCCACGGACCACAAGGTCATCGCCATGCAGTACATGTTCAC
>JAPPNO010000134.1 GCA_028873845.1 Gemmatimonadota bacterium
CGTGCGGTGGCGCCGCTTCCCGTTGACGAGCACCAGGGTGTGGTCGGGGGCCAGACCGCGCAGGTTGGCCGGCCGCGCGAAGGTCGCCGCGTCGCTGATCGGCTGGATGTTCGCGTTGAGCGACGGGACCACGTTGCGGATCAGGTTCAGCAGGTCCGTGTCGGCCTGGTTGACGATCTCCCGGGTCGGGATCACGTCGACGGGAACGGGCGACTCGGTCACCGTTCTGGGCTGCGCACGGCTGCCCACGGCAACCAGTCCGCCAAGTTCGATCGCCATCGTGGCCAGCGCGACGTCCAGGCGGGCCGTCCCCCCGTCCGTGATGGTGACTTCGCGTCGCACGAGCTGGTAGCCGATCAACCGGACCTCCACCTCGTGTGTCCCGGCCGGAATGCCGGTGATTTCGTAGGCGCCGCCAGCCATGGTGTTGGCGCCCATGTTGAGCCCGGCGATCGTGACCTGGGCCCCCTCCACCGCCGCGCCGGTGCCGGCCGCGGTGACGGTGCCCCGCAACGTGCCCTGAGCCGCGGCCAGGCCGGGCTGGGCAAGCGCGATCAGCGCTCCGATGAGAAACAGTCTCGATTTCATTGGCTAGATCCATCCCTTTCCGCGAAAACCGCGCAGAGTGTCACAAAATCGGCCCATGTCCCCGGGAAGTCCGAAGGAGAGCCGGTTCCAGTCCAGCATGGGCGGGAAGTCCCGCCCGACCAGAAAACCCGCCTCGGCCATGCGGCCGCGGTAGGTGGCGAGGTCGCCGTTGATCCGGTGCATGAGGAAGTTCGCCTGAGTTGGCAACCGCTCCAACCCCAACTCGTCCAGGGTGGCCTCGACCATCTCCCGCGACTCGCTGTTGGCTGCGCGGCTTTTCTCCATGAGGGTCTCGTCACCGAAGGACGCACCGGCCGCGGCGATCGCCAGCTGGTTGATGTTGTTCCTGGACGCGAAGTCGGACAGGCGCGCCGCCGTGTCGGGGTGCGCAATCCCGTACCCGATGCGAAGCCCCGCCAGCCCGTAGATCTTCGAGAATGTCCTCACGACCAGAACATTCCGTTTCTTTCCGATCCACGGTAGCGAACTCCACATGCGCTCGTCTTCCACGTACTCGATGTACGCCTCGTCCGAGAGGAAGAAGACGTGCTCCGGGGCGTCCGCGATCCAAGCGTCGATCGCGGCGCTGGAGGTGATGGTCGCAGTCGGGTTGTTGGGGTTGCACAGGTAGACCAGCGCTGGACGGCCCGAGCTTTCGGCCGCTTCGCGCATCCGGTCCAGGTCGTGCTCGTATCCGGGAGTCAGCGGCACCCTCACGAGGTCGTACGCCTCGGTGCGCTGGTAATTGGTCACGGCCTCGTACGTCGGTTCCGCCATGACCAGCCTCGCACGCGGGGCGGCGTATGCCTGCACCGCCATCTGCAGCACTTCCGCCGATCCGGTTCCCAACACGATCTGGCTGTCGGCCACCTCGTGAGCCGAGGCCAGCCTGCTTACGAGTGCCCGGTGCTGGTCCGCCGGGTACCGGTTGGCGAGAACCACGGCCTCGACCAGCGCGTCCTTCGCGGCCGGCGAGATCCCAAGCGGATTCTCGTTGGAACTGAGGCGCACACGGCCGTCAGCGGCAGCACGCCCGGGGCCGCCGACAATCGCGGCCAGGGGGTCCGCCACACCCCCGATTCCGCCCCCCCCCGCCACAAGTCCTGCAAGCGTTCCCGTCCTGATGAAGTCACGTCTTCGCATCTGCAAGCCTCCTCGCACTTTGCCTGCCTTCCGCATTGGCGAACCGATGATCTCGTGACCACACATCTATCGTAACACAACCGGTCACGTGCGGGTTGCCCCGGACGGCCCTCATTCGCACCGCATTACCACACCAATATGGCCATTCGGAGCCACCCTGGCCACCCATCTCACCCCCGGGAGCCCGCATTCAGCACCTCGTCGGTCGTTCCAGTCATCTCCCGACGCGTCAGCACGACCGGGATCACCCCCGCCGCGAAGAGGGCATCGAAAAAGCGCTTGACGGTAAATCCCGCATCCTCCTGGATGGCCCACTCGGCCATCAGCTCCTCGATCTGGCTCTTGCCGGTCAGGTAGCTCGTTCCATGGCCGGGCTGCAGGTAGAGGTGCTGCTGGTTGCGGACCAGCGCTGCATCGGGGATCCATCCGCGAGGCGTCTGCCCGGTGGCGTGCCCGACCGCCTCCTCCATGTCGAAGACGTTGCCGTGGGAATGGAGGCCGCTGAGCGCGCGTGCCGCCCTCCGTGCGAGCATGACCCACACCAGTTGGCGGGATCTCGGCCTTCCGTCCAACAGACCCGCGGGCATCATCATTTTCTCCATCCCCGTGGCAAGGCCCTCCGATCGCGCATCCCACAAGTTATAGAGCAAGGGCGTGTTGCGCACGGGGCTGGTGTGGGACACCTCGACCATGGCCGCCAGTTCGATCCGGTGGTGGAGGTGGGTGCGCAGCTCGATCGGATCGCGGTAGTTCAACTCGCTGAAGAAGTTACGGATTTCGCCGGGGGTCGCCGGCGTGAAGGCGCCGTTCTTCGCGCGGAGCGCCGGGTCCATCCAGTCCTCGACCGTCCGGATCCGGTCTGCATCCGGAAAGCGCATGTACTCGGCGCAGCCTTCGATCCTGCCCAACCTTAATCTACGTCCCGCACGTTCGAAAACGTCACTTCGAGCCGGACCGCTGGGGATCCGCGGGCGGCCGACGTCACACCGGCTCGCCGTCCGCCCCCGACCCCGGCAGCAGCTCCTCCCCCGGGTTCACGAACCGGTTCATTTCGATCCGGTACTGCCGGTCGTGCAACTCGCGGTAGCGGCCGTCCGCCGCCATCAACTCGTCGTGGGTGCCGCGCTCCACGATCCGGCCCTCCTCGATCACCAGGATCTGGTCGGCGCTGCGGATGGTGGAGAGACGGTGCGCGATAACGAAGGTCGTACGGCCGCGGCGCAGCGCCCGCAGTCCTTCCTGAATCTGCGCCTCGCTCTCCGAATCAAGGCTGGAGGTGGCTTCGTCCAGCACGAGGATCCTGGGGTCGGCCAGGATCGCGCGGGCGATCGCGAGCCTCTGCCGCTGGCCGCCCGACACCCGGATGCCGCGCTCTCCGATGACCGTGTCGTAGCCGTCGGGGAAGGCGGTGATGAACTCGTGGCAGTGCGCCAGCCGGGCCGCGCGCATCACGTCGTCGCGGGTGGCGCGCGTGTGGCCGTAGCGGATGTTGTGTTCGATGGTGTCGTCGAAGAGGAAGTTGTCCTGGAGCACCACACCCACATGGCGCCGGTAGTCGGCGAGGCGCAGCCGCGCCAGGTCGCGGCCGTCGACGAGGATGCGGCCGGAGTCGGGGGCGTTGAAGGAGAGGACGAGGCTGGCCAGCGTACTCTTCCCCGAACCGGACGATCCGACCAGTGCGGTGGTGGAGCCCGGCGGCGCCTCGAGCGAAACGCCCCTCAGCACGGGTACGGCGTCGTCGTAGGAGAAGGACACGTTCTCGAAGGCGATTCCACCCTCGGTTCCCCTCAGTGGCTCCTTCCCCTCGTCACCGTCGGTCTCGGTGGACATCGAGCGCAGCTCCCTGATCCTGTCCAGTCCCGCGAAGGCCTCGGTGATCTGGGTGCCGATGCTCGCCATCTGCACCAGCGGACCGGCCATCATCCCGGTCAGGAAGACGTACATGACGAAGTCGCCCAGCGTCATGGACCCCCCGAGGATGGCGCGCCCGCCGATCACGATCATCACCACGCTGATCGACCCTACGATCACCGATGAGAACGACGTCACGGCCGAGACCCCCAGCACCGACCGGGCCACGTTGCGCAGCAGCCGGTGGGCACCGCGCGCGAAGACGAGGTCCTCCTTACGTTCGGCGGTGTACGCCTTGACGATGCGCACACCGGCAAAGCTCTCGCCCAGCCGCCCGGTCACCTCGGCGTTGATCCGGCCGCGCTCCCTGAACAGCGGCCGGAGTCGCCGGAACGCGAAGGCCATCGCCCCGCCGAAGGCCAGCAGGACCGCCATGGTGAAGACGGTCAGCTGCCAGTTCAGGTAGAGCAGGATCGCGAAGCACGCCACCGAGGTGACGACGCCGCCCGTCAGCTGCACCAGACCGGTGCCGACCAGGTTCCGGATCCCCTCCGCATCGGTCATGACCCGCGAGATCAGGACCCCGGACCTGGTGGAGTCGAAGTAGCCCACCGGGAGGCGCGCCACGTGGGCCTGCACGGTCTTCCGCATCTCGGTGATGGCCCTCTGGGCCGTGACGCCGAGGATCCGGGACAGCGAGAAGGAGCTGGCGCCCTGGATCAGGGTCGCGGCCGCGACGACGAGGGCCAGCGGCACCAGGAGATCCGTGCGTCCCTGACCCACCACGTCGTCGATCAGGTACTTGGAGGACGCGGGCGGGACGAGCCCCGCCAGCCGGCCGATGACCATGACCACGAGGCCGAAGACCACCCGGCGGCGGTAGCGCCAGATGATCTCGCGGGCCTCCCTCCAGACTCTGGCCGGCTGCAGCTTCGTCGTTTCGCGCACGTCCTCCGGTCCGGTTGGCATGGGTGGCAGGGAACGGCCCGTTCCGAGTGTTCGGCTCGGTCCCGGTCATCCCCGTTTCGGTCCTGTCGCACCCGGGCCCGCCCCCGTGCTCGACATTCGGCGACGGGGGCGGGCCGGCAGGGTGCCCGGGTGGGGGCCCGGGACGGTCTCCGGTCCATCAATCGCCCTGCCCGGAGTAGCCCCGCCAGGGGTGCTCGACGAGGCCGGGGTCCTCCTCCCCGGGCACGCCCATGAGTCCTTTCCGATAATCGTCGGCGAGGAGGCCGATGTCCACCTCGGGCGCGGCGTCCTCCGGCACGAGTTCGCGCAGGCGGGCCACACTGGCGGCCGCCCGGGTGTGGCCGGGGTCGATGGCGACGGCCTCGGCGAAGGCCTCCAGCGCGGCCGCCGGGTAGCCCGCTCCCTCCAGCGCCGCGCCCAGGTTCGAGTGGAACATCGCGTTGGCGCTGTCCACACGAGTGGCCAGGGCCAGCGGCCCAACCGCCTCGTCGTGGCGGCCGCGCAGAATGAGCAGGTAGCCCATGTTGTTGAGTGACCAGTGGTCGTCGGGGTCGAGCCACAGCGCTTCCTCGTACATGGCGAGCGCTGCGGTGGGGTCCCCCGCCTCGGCGAGCGCTCGCGCCAGCACACGTTTTGCGGCAACCGACGACGGGTCCAGGTCCGCGGCCAGCGTCGCATGCTCCTTCGCCTCGTGCGGACGCCCGATCTCGATGAGCACGCGGGCCAGGTTCACCCTTCCCTTGACATGATCGGGAGCGTACCCCACCCACTCGCGCAGATGGGTCTCGGCGGCGGTGGTCTCGCCACCCTTCCAGGCGGCGATTCCCTCGTCGTAGTGCTCCCAGGGGGCCTTGGGCGGGGCGGCGGGTTCCGCAGGCGGCGTCTCGTCTTCGGTCGGCCCCGCGACCGGGGGCACGCTTGTCTCCGACGTGTCGGCTCCGGGGGAGGGCGTGGCGGTTTCGGTTGCGACGGGCATCCGAGGCTGCGCGGGCGTGGCCATCACCGTCTGCGCGCCGACCTCTACGTAGGCGACCCCCTCCATCGTGTCGCCCTTCCTCTCGCCGTCGCACGCCATCGACGCGGCGAGAAGCGCGGCCCCGAGCGCCGCGGCCGTCCAGCGCAGCACCCTCTCCGAACGATCGTTTCCAGCAGTTCTGCTGTCCATCCTGTCCTCCTGTTCCCTGGCCCGGGGTCGGCCGGCCGGATGTCGTTCCAGGCCGAGGCGCCAGGGCCGTTGCATTTGTCTGACACTGGGGCAATGGTCGGGCCAGGCAGCCGAGACGAGTGGGTGGAGGAAGCTAAGACGTTGCAATAACGTCACTTCGGCAGTCGGCGCGGTTCGCGCCACCTCTCAGGCGCACCGGCCGCTCGTGTACGATTGGACACGAACATGAGCCCTGGCAGTGAGCGCGGGGCCACCGGTTGCAGAGCCGGCGGGAACCGGAGGGGAGCCCGCCCGCCCGCCGGGCGGTCAATCCGTCGGGCGGCGGATCCCCAGACGGTTCATGATCTTGAGCAGGCTGGAGTGGTCGGCGAGACCGAGGGCCCGTGCCGTCCTGCCGATCTTCCAGTCGTTGGCGCCGAGCGCCGCGCGCACGATGCCGGTCTCGGCGGCGACCTTCTGCTCGCGGAAGGTGCCCGGCGGAGGGCCGGCCGGCACGCCGGGCTGCGCACCGCGGGGCGCCAGATCCGGCGGCAGGTCGCGGGCCTCGAGCGTGGCTCCGTCCGACGCGATGATCATGCGTTCGACGGTGTTGCGCAGCTCCCGCACGTTGTTGCGCCCCCATCGGCGCGATTGGAGCACGGCCACGGCCTCGTCCGACAGGGGGCGGGCCGAGAGTCCCAGACCGGGCGCGAGGGTGGCTGCGAAGTGGGCGGCCAGCAGGGGAACATCGCCGGGCCGGTCGCGCAGCGGCGGCACCCGCAGCACATGGATGTTGAGCCTGTACAGCAGGTCTTCCCGGAAGGACCCCTTCTCCACCTCGGCGTCGAGGTCGCGATGGGTGGCAGCCACCACCCGCGCACCCACCACGATGGGGTCCTCGCCGCCGAGGCGCGTCACTTCGCCCCCTTCCAGCACCCTCAGCAGACGCGCCTGCACGCCACCCGGCAGCTCGCCGATCTCGTCCAGGAAGAGCGTTCCGGCGGAGGCGCGTTCGAAGGCGCCCCGCCGCGCCTTGACGGCCCCGGTGAAGGCCCCGCGGTCGTGCCCGAAGAGGTCGCTGTCGACGAGTCCTTCGGAGAAGGCGCCACAATTCACCGGGACGAACGCTTCGTCGCGGCGCGGGCTCAGCCGGTGCAGCTCCCGCGCGACAAGCTCCTTGCCGGTGCCGCTCTCTCCAAGTACCAGCACCGGACTGGGAATGCGCGCCAACCGGCCGATCGCGGTTCGCACCCCCAACATGGCTTCGCTCTCGCCGATCAGCGGCGAGCCTCCCGACACCTGCTCCTCCATCTGGCCGAGCCGGTCGCGCAGGTCGGACTGGCGGAGCGCCAGGCGGACCTCGTGCACCACGCGCTCCATCGGTTCGGCCTTGTCGACGAACCCGAAGGCGCCGAGGCGCACCGCCTCCACGCAGCGGTCGAAGCTCCCGGTCCCGGTGTAGACGATGACCGGCACGTCGATCTCCTGGTGCTCCATGGCCCTGAGCACGTCGAAGCCGTCGAGGCCGGGCATCTCCAGGTCGAGGATCACGCAGTCGACGACCTCGCGCGCCAGGATGTCGAGTCCCTCCGCCCCGCCCCCCGCCACCCGCGTCCGGAAGCGCCCCAGGCGCTCGAGGTCGTATGCGTACTGTTCGGCCAGGGGACGCACGTCGTCCACGATCAGCACCAGCTTTCGCATCACGCCTCCTCGCGCACCGTTTCCTGTTGCGCGCTCTCCGGGGGTTCCGCCACGCCGAGGATCACATGCAGGCACGTGCCCCGTCCCTGTTCGCTCTCAAGAACAATCCTGCCACCGACATCCGTCACCAGGCGGCGCGCGATCGCCAACCCCAGGCCCGTCCCCTCCCGCCGCGAAGTGAAGAAGGGCTCGAAGACCCGGGCGCGCAACTCGGCGGGGATTCCGGGTCCGTCGTCCGCCACCGTCAGCCGGTAAGCCGGAGCCCCCTCCCGACCCGCCTCCTCCAGCGACACGACCACTTCGCCCCCCTCCCCCTCCACCGCCGCCACGGCGTTCGTCACCAGGTTCTCGACCACGCGCCTCAGCGACACGGTGTCCATCTCGACCCACGCCTCCTCCATCCCCAGCGATTCGACGATGCGCACCCCCTCCGGCACCTCCGTATACGACGCAACGACCGCGCGGGCCACCTCCGCCAGCTCCGCCCGGTCCCTGCGCCCGTGCACGGCCACCGCCCGGTACTGATCGGCCAGGTCGCCCAGGTAGTCGAGGCTCTCGACGAGCGTGCGGGACCGCGCCTCGAAGGCTTCGGCCAGGTCGCCCGGACCGCTCCGGTGCGCCTGGCCGAGATGGTCCAGGACGTTGCGGATGGGGACCAGCCCGTTGCGCACATCGTGGTTGACCTGCCGCGCCAGCTCCCCCACCGTGGCGCGCTTCTCGGCGTCGCGTACCCTGGCGACCTCATCGCGAATCCGCTTCAGCATGCCGTCGAGGAAATAGCTCAGCCGGTCCAGCTCCCGTCCTCCGCCGCGCCCGAAGGTCGCGTCCAGCCGACCCAGGTGCACCCTCCGCGCGGTATCGGCAAGCCTTTCGACCGGACCCGACAGGCGGGGCGCGAGAACGCCCCCGAGCAACAGCGCCAGCAGCGCCGAGCCCGCCAGGGAAAGCAGGAGCGCACGGTCCCACGAGCGGACCATTGCGGCCAGCACAGGGTCCCGCCACGCGATATGCAGGTCCACGTTCGCGTAATCGGTGTCGTCGTCCCACCCCAGCCACGCCACGCCCCCGATGCGGCGGCGGCCCTCGATCTCCGCGCGGGCGGGCAGCGTACCTTCCGGCCCCGGCACCGCCCGCTCCACCCCGCCCCCCTCTCCCTCCGCGCGGGCCAGCAGCCACACGTCCCCGCCCGCGGGCACGGCCGCCAGGTCGGCGAGTGCCGTCCCCACCACCGCGACCACGCCGACGCCCCCCACGTCGATCCGGCGCGCCCTGAGCACCGCGGCCACATCGCCCCGCGGGAGGGACACCACGCCCACGACCGGTGCGTCGGGCATTTCCGCCAGCCTCGCCAGACCCGGGTCGCGCCGCCCCGCGTCCCCCGGAAAATGGCTGGCCGCCAGGATCGTTCCGGACGCATCCAGAACGCAGGCAACCCTGACCCCGCCGGCCGACGCAAACCGGGCCAGCGCTTCGTCCAGCGCCTGAGCCCGACCGGACCTGAGCGCCACCCTGACCGCGTTGTCCTCCGCCAGGAGCAGGGCGAGGCTCTCGAGGCGGGCTTCCAGGCGAAGGACATCCTCCTGCCAGGCCGCCGCGACGGCGTCCGCCCGCTGCAGCATGCGCAGATCGTTGGCGCCGGCCAAGCGTTCCGCCCCGACCGACCGCATCAGGAGCCCCAGCGCCAGAACGGGGATCCATGCGACGACCAGGGCGGCGATGACGATGCGGGTGCGAAAGCTCATGGACGAGGTGCCGACGGGGGCCCGATCGCGAACGATGCGGTCTCGCCGATCAGGAGCACGGTTCGAATCCCGGGCTCGGCCGAACCGTCCCACCCGCCCAGCCTCCGGCCCACCTCGGCGTACAGCGAGCACGGGTGCACCGGCCCGGTGGTCACCGAGATCACCGCCGCCACGTCCGTGCCGCTCCAGCGGTCGTCGCCGCTCGCAACCGGACGCACCGCCATTCGCCCGCGCGCTCCGGTCAACTCGGCGACCGTCGCCGCGAGCGGCCCGCCGGGCAAACCGATCGAGACCATCCGTTCCGCGATCTGACGCGCCGCGGGATCGTCCTCCGGGTAGCTCACCGTCGGAGGGGACGGCGCTCTCCGCTCTGCGGCCGCCGGACTCGCATCCGCCTTTCCGCCCTTGCCCGCCGACTGCGGACCGCACGTCTCCGCGACGGACTTCCACCGCAGGAGCGGAAGCTGTCTCGCCATCGTTGCGCCCCGGCCGATCCATGAGACTCCCACGGCGTCCTGCAGGGCTTCGGCGGCTTCGTCCCCCGTGCTTCCGGCAAACGCGACCAGGTAGAGGCGGTCGTAGGCAACCAGTTGCACGCTCCGGCCCAGCGACCGGGCGTACTCGATGGACGCGTCATGCCGCGTGACGGTTTCCCCGGTGTCCGCGTCGATGGCGTCCCGGACGTCGCCGTCCTCTACCGGGAGCGGCACACCTGCCAACCTGGGGTCCGCGAAGAGCCGCGCGGGATCGCGTACCGGGTCCCCGAATTCCACCCGGATGCCCCCGTCCCCCAGCACCGCGACGCGGTTCACCCTGTGGCCGAGCCAGGGCGGCTGATCCAGCGGCGGCCAGCTGTTCACGAGTGCCATGCCCTTCGGTCCCGGCGACCCGGGCGCGAATTCGAGCACCACCGTATCGCCGGTCACCTTCCAGGTCGCCCTCCCCGGCTCGAGACGATTCTCGCACCCCACACGCAGCAGCGTATGCTCGGATCCCCTGCCGAAGTCGGGGCGCACGCACGGCGTCGGCACGGCGGCCGGCGAAATCGAGGGGAGGCGCACGGACGTGGGCGGGGGCACGGGTCCGGGCGTCGGTCCGGGCGGGGATCCGGAGGAAGCCGGTCCCGATCCGCACGCCGTAAGCCAGGCGCAGAGCGTGAGCCGCATCCACAACTTCATGGCAGTTACTGTAACGCACTGACGGACGGCGCGCCGGACCCCGCGGGCGGCTGCCGCCTCCGCGACGGGTGCAGGGATGCGCCGCAAACCGGAGCCGGTTACAATCGGGAGCATGGCAACCTCCGGCGACGACCCGCAAACGACCGTCCCCGGCCCGGCCGCAACCGCCGGGTGGCTGGCCGCCGATCCGGGCCGGCCCGGACTCGTGGTGCTGGACGGTTCGTGGTATCTGCCCGGGTCCGGACGGGACCCGAAGCTGGAGTTCGAGGAGCGGAGGATTCCGGGGGCCCGCTTCTTCGACATCGACATGTGCAGCGACCCCGGCGCCGAGCTTCCCCACACCATTCCCCCACCCGGCCATTTCAGGAAATGCGCCGAAGAGGCCGGTGTCTCCGACCGGTCGGCGGTGATCGTCTACGACGGGTCGGGCGTGAACCTCAGCGCGGCGCGCGTGTGGTGGACCTTCCGCTACTTCGGCCACGACAACGTGGCGGTGCTGGACGGCGGCCTCAAGCACTGGATCGCGTCGGGGCTACCCACCGAGTCGGGGCCGCCCGTGCGCACGCTCGAGGCCCCCGCCCCCTTCACCCCCCGGCCCCGGCCCCACCTCGTCCGCACCGCCGAAGACGTCCTCGCGGCGATCGGCTCGGCGCACACCCAGATCGTGGACATGCGGCCGGCGGGCCGCTTTGCGGGAACCGAGCCGGAACCCCGGGAGGGACTCAGGTCCGGCCACGTGCCCGGGAGCCGCAACGTGCCCTATGCCGATCTCGTGGATCTCCGCACCGGTCTCGTCATCGACGACCGGACCCTGGCGAGGGTGCTGGTCCGTGCGGGGGTCGATCCCGGGAAGCGCCTGGTGGGCACCTGCGGTTCGGGTACGAGCGCGTGCGCCTTCGCGTGGAAGATGGCGTGCGCGGGACACCGCGATGTGCCGATCTACGACGGATCCTGGTCGGAGTGGGGCGGCCGGGAGGACCTGCCGGTCGAGACGGGTCCCCCGGAAGGCAGCGGACGCCGCGAACCCGCATGAGCGCAGCCGCCGCTCCCCTGCGGGCGTGGGAGCTTCCCGGCGGTAATCGTTCCGCGCTGGGCACCCAGCACCCAGTTCCCGGCAAAGCAGAGGCCGTCTCCCGAGAGCCGCAGAATGAGCGTCCCCTGGGGCAGGCTTGCGTGGACATTGAGTATTCCGACCCCCGTCTCCACCGCCGCGATCGGCGCCGACAGCACCCCCACGGAGAGGGTCCCGCGGTAGTTTCCCGGCTGGCCGCGGATCGTCATCGTCCCGTCGGAGACCCGGGTCACGGACGACATCGACAGCTCGTACGTCCCCAGCGGATCCAGGACCGACTCCTCGACGGCAGGGGCGGGTGACGTGGCACATCCGGCCGGCAACCCGGAGATGAGCACCAGTGGCAGGCAGCGCGACAGCTGCCCCCTGATGAATCGGCGCGGACGCGCGGGGCGGGCTGGCGGCGGGCCGCCCGCCGGCATCCGGCTCACCCGGAACGGGCCGCGGCCGCGATCCAGTCGGCCACCGCCCGGACCCCGGTCATGACGCCTTCGCCCACCGCCGCGAGGAGGTTGCCGGCCGCCGTTTCGTCGAGCCATCCGACCCAGACCGCGACCCCGAGAAGGATGGCCGCCGGCACGAGGATCCGGATCGCGATGCGCATGAACTCCTTGAACACGATCCACACCAGGGCGATGGCCAGTACCAGGAACACCAGCTCGCCGACCAATGCGGGCGTCGCGAATTCGCTCATTTGCCTGCCTTCCCCTTGTGAGAGGTGGCCTGTCGCCGCGTCCCCAACTACACGAAGCGGGGCGGCTCCGGGTTTCGAAGCCGCCCCGTTTCAAACCTGCGGTCCTGCTCCCGCGAAACCTACGAAACCGTATCCTTGAGGCCCTTGGCGGCCTTGAACGCGGGGTATTTCTTGGCGGCGATCGTAATCGCTTCTCCGGTACGGGGGTTGCGGCCGGTCCGCGCCGCCCGCTCACGAGCTTCGAAGGTTCCGAAGCCTCCGATCGAGACCTTTCCGCCTGCGGCGAGTTCGCCGGCGATCAGACCGTGGGCCGGATCGAAGATCTTGTCCAGCAGGTCCGCCGACCGGGCCTGTGTGGTGTTGGCGCTCGCCGCGAGCTTCCGGGCCATCTCGGACTTGTTCATGCAACTGCTCCTTGTTGGGTTGGTGCCCCGTACTCGGCCAGAGCCGGGGCGTTGAGAGCGGCGCGCACCGAGCACGCCGTGTTCTGGTTCGGTATACTTCCCCTCAACTGCCTCGTACGTTCCCGGTTGTTCCCCGGCCCCGACACCCAACATCCCACATGTGTGTGTGCACGAATGTGTAGGAAAACAGCCGGAAATGGAAGATGTCGCCGCCAAGCACCCGCCGGTGCCGACCCGGAGGTCAAGCCGTGAGAGCCGCGATCTACCGAGAGTACCGGGGGCCGATCAGGATCGAATCCCTGCCGGATCCGGAGCCCGCCCGCGATGGCGTGGTGGTGCGGGTGGCGGCCAACGGGATCTGCCGCAGCGACTGGCACGGCTGGGTGGGACACGATCCCGACATCGTGCTGCCGCACGTCCCCGGGCACGAGATCGCGGGGGTGGTCGAGGAGGTGGGGCGCGAGGTGAGGCGGTGGAAGCCGGGCGACCGGGTGTCGGTGCCGTTCATTGCGGGGTGCGGGCGATGCCGTCCCTGCCGCGCCGGCGACCAGCAGGTCTGCGACCGCCAGTTCCAGCCGGGGTTCCACGGTTGGGGCGGCTTCGCCGAACGCGTGGGGTTGCGGCACGCCGATCTCACACTGGCGGCGCTTCCGGACGAGGTGGGGTTCGTGGAGGCCGCGAGCCTGGGCTGCCGTTTCGCGACTTCGTTCCGGGCGGTGCAGGGGCAGGGGCGGGTGAAGGGGGGCGACTGGGTGGCCGTGCACGGGTGCGGCGGGGTGGGGCTGGCGGCGGTGATGATCGCGGCGGCGCTGGGCGCGAACGTGGTGGCGGTGGACATCCGGCAGGGGGCGCTGCGCATGGCGCGCGAGGTGGGGGCCGTGGGGGTCGTGGACGCCTCCGGGTCGGTGGACGTGGCCGGGGAAGTGCGCGACGCAACCGGTGGCGGCGCCCACGTTTCCATTGACGCGCTCGGCCATCCCGACACCTGCTTCAACTCCGTCGCGTGCCTGCGCAAGCGCGGGCGCCACGTTCAGGTGGGCCTCATGACCGGGGATCACCGCAACGCCAGGGTCCCGATGGACCGGGTGATCGCCTGGGAGCTGGAGATGGTGGGGAGCCACGGGCTGCAGGCGCACGAGTACGGCCGCATTCTGCGGATGGTCGCCTCCGGCTTCGTCGATCCGGCCCGGCTCGTGACCCGCACGGTCACCCTCGAAGAGGGGATCGGGGTGTTGACCGGGATGGACGGCTACGAGGTGCTCGGGGTCGTGGTCATCGATCGTTTCGGGACGACGGATCGAGAGGCGTAGCGCGGGGTCACCACCCCCCTTCGGCACAGTAGGAGATCAGCGCGTCCAGCCAGCCAGCCGCCGCGACTCCGGCCTCGACGGACAGTCCGGCCCGCCGGATCAGGCTCGCCGCACCATCGTTCCGGTCCGCGACCCACTCCATGGCCGGCGACCCGATCGGGGCCCCCGGGGGGGCCTGCGGCGCCGTGGCGGGTGTCCAGGAATCGAATGGCCGGTCTTCGAAGCGCCGGATGTCCCGTGCGAGGAGCGCGAAGTGGGCCGCGGCACCGCCGTCGCCCTGCGCGAGGCCCTCCGCCATGGATTTCATCCCCGCGAGGTGCCGGGCGGCGACCGCGCGCACCTGCGGCATCGAGGCGCCGCCCGCCAGCCCCATCAGCCCATCGGCCACGATCCTGCCGACCGCGCGCCGCACCTCCGCCTCGTAGCGGGAGTCCCCAGGGTTCGGCGCGGCCACCGCGGCAAGCGCCTCCATCACGTCGCCCGGACCGGGCAGCGAGGGATCTAGCAGGTTCTGCTGCAGCAGCCGCGCCGCACGGCTCCCGTTCAACACGTTGCCCACCACGTGGGCCGCTGCGACCACCGCCGGCGACACCGCGTCGAACATGGGGCCCGTGTAGCGCGGGAAGAGTTCGCGCGAGCGGCCGTAGCCGGACGGACGGGGCGGAAGGTCGGCCAGCACCGATTCGGGGATCGTCAACTCGGCGGGCTGCAGGGCGCGCACCAGCGCGTCGAGCGCCCGCTGCTGCTCGGCGGCGGAGGCCGCGCGGACCGGGTCGAGTCCGTCCCCGCGCGTGGCGTAGGTGTAGTGCATTCCTCCCAGCACCGACGCCGCGGCCGTGACCTGATAGCGGTGGTGCAGGTAGAGCGGAACCAGCACCTCCTCCATCTGCGCCATGGGCCTCCCGCTCCGGATCACGCGCTCGCCGAACCGGTCCAGCGAGGCACGTCGCACGTCCAGCATGCGGTCCAGCTCGGCGCCCGCATCCGTCCCGTTCGACCATTGATCGGCCCGGGCGTGCCCCGAGACATCCTGGTTGCTGAAGAAGCGGATGTCCTCCTCCCACGCCTCGTCGAGTATGCGGTCCAGCTCGGCAGCCTCGTCCGTGCCGGGCGGGAACTGGGTGTAGCCGTAGCGGATCGCCACCTTGTCCCACTCGCCGATGTCGGCGTCGTACACCTCCGAGTAGTCGAAATCGCGCCCGTCGTGGGTGATGAGGGGGTGGGGATAGTCGAGGGTCGAGATGCGGCCCAGGTCGCTGTCGTAGTAGTTGTGGGAGAGTCCCAGCGTGTGCCCCACCTCGTGCGCCGAGAGCTGGCGGATCCGGGCCAGCGCCCACTCCGCGATGTCCTCGGGGTTCTCGTCGCCGTTTTCGTAGGGCGCCAGCAGCCCCTCGGCGATCAGGTAGTCCTGGCGCACGCGCAGGGAGCCGAGGGTCACCGTCCCCTTCAGGATCTCGCCGGTGCGCGGATCGGTGATCGAGCCGCCCGTGCTCCAGCCCCGCGTCGAGCGGTGCACCCAGTTGATCACGTTGTAGCGGATATCGTGGCTGCTGACGTCCTCGGGGCGCAGCTCCACGCGGAAGGCGTCGATGAAGCCCGCCGCCTCGAAGGCCTGGTTCCACCAGCGCGCGCCGTCCAGCAGCGCCGAGCGGACGGGCTCCGGCGTGCCCGGATCGAGGTAGTAGACGATCGGCTCGACCGGCTCGCTCATCGCCGCGTTCGGGTCCCGCTTCTCCAGGCGGTGGCGGCGGATGAAGCGCTTCGTCATCGGTTCGCCGAGCGCCACCGAGTAGTCCTGGAAGGACATGCCCCCGTACCCGGCGCGGGAATCGTGGGCGCGGGGCGTGTATTCCCCCAGTTCCGGGAGCTTGACCAGCGAGTGGTGCATGCGCACCGTCGCCGCCGCCCCGGACGCCGCCACGCTGCCGACTCCCTCGAAGGCGCCACCGCCTCCCCCGAATCCCCCGAACCCCCCTCCCCCGCCCGCCTGCCGCACGAAGGTCAGCGAGGCCTCCATCTCGGTGTTCTCGGGGAAGTTCATCGTCATCGGCATGTACACCGCGCTCCGGCTCGCATCGAGCCGGTAGGTCCCGGGACGCATCCGTCCCGAGAGCCCGGCGATGTCCTGCATTAGGAAGGGGGTGAAGTCCACAAGCACGCGCTCATCGGTCGCGGCCGCGACGGTGAAGCCCCAAAGCGTCGATGGCGCGAAGGCGTCCTCCACCGCCTTGCGCTCGGCGGGGTTGTCGCTGGACGCCCGGAAACGGTAGTTGGGCTGAATCATCAGCACCTTCGGGCCCACCCGGTGGAAGCGCACGACACGCGACCCGGACTGCTGCCCCCGGTCGATCCCGATGTCGTTGGACCCCAGCCCCGCGCCGATCCCCGCGGCGTGGAGCACATCGGTGTCCCAGAGGCCGATTTCAAGCCAGATCCTGCCGGCCGCTTCCTCCCAGTAGATGGGGAAGAAGCCGTCCATGCGTTCCATGGCGGCGGTCTTTTCCTCGATCGTGGGCGGCGCGCCGGTGTCCTGCGGCCGTTGGGCCTGTGCCGTGCCGGCGATCAGGGCCAGCGCGAGCGCGGCAGCCACGACGCGGACCGGGTGGCGGATCTTCGAGCGGTTCATGCTGTTCCTCCTGGTTTGACTGCTGTGGGTGATGCGGGGTGGACGCGCGGCAGCAAGGCCCGCACGGCCCCGGCCACGCGCTCCATTTCCTCGATTGTGTTGTAGAGATGGGGGCAGACGCGAATCCGTCCCCGCCTGAGCGACACGACCACGCCCGCCTCGGCGAGGCCCGCTTCGAGCACCTCCCCCGGGACATCCGAGTGCCGGAAGGTCAGCATGTGCCGCCGCTGTTTCGGGTCGGGAGCCGTCTCGCACCCCAGGCGCTCGAGCCGGCCGGCCAGATCCTCCACCAAACCGCAGACATGGGCTGCGATTCTCTCGATCCCGGCCTCTTCGAGCAGCTCCAGCGCGGCCCCGAACCCCGCGATGAGCGGGTACGCCAGGCTGCCCTCCTCGAAGCGGCCAGCATCGGGCAGCAGCTCGTAGTGGACGCGGTCGAAGTTGAAGTTGTCGGTGGTGCTCCTCCAGCCGAGCAGCGGCGGATGAATGTTCCCCACCACCGACCGGTCCACGAAGACGGCCCCGATCCCCATCATGCCGAGCATCCACTTGTGACTGTCGGCGGAGAGGAAGTGGATCCCCGCCTTCTTCACGTCCAGCGGCAGCGCCCCCACCGTCTGGATCCCGTCCGCGCAGAGCAGCACGCCCCGTTCGCGGCAGAGCCTTCCCAGCCCGGCCAGATCGGTCACCGCCCCCGACGCGTACTGGGCCGAACTGACCGCCAGCACGCGCGTCCCGGGGCGCAGTGCGCGCGCGGCGGCCTCGACGGTGACGGTGCCGGCCTCCTCCACGGGGATCACGTCCAGCGCCGCCACCCCCCGCTCCTCCAGATCCATCCAGGGGTACACGTTGGAGGGATACTCGACCGAGGCCGCCGCGGCCACGCGGTCGCCCGGCCGCCAGTCCAGCCCGGCCGCCAGCAGCGACAGGCCGTGCGAGGTGTTGCGCACGAAGGCGACCTCGCCTGGCGCGCACCCGACGAGGCGCGCGAAGCGCTCGCGGCAGTCGGTCGCCAGCGACTCCCAGTCGTCGAAGCCGGGCCGGCCCACGCGCGCCGTCGAGTCCATGAAGGTGTGGACCGCGTCGACCACCCGGGTCGAGGTGGGCGACACGCCCCCGTGGTTGAGGAAGATGTGGGTGCGGGATACGGGGAATTCGTCCCGGAATGCGTGGAGTGGCTTCATCAGCCGCGCCCCCGCACGACCTCGCGGTACACGTCCAGGTTCCCCTCGACCATGGCCCCCACCGAGAACAGGGACTCGACCCGGGCCCGCGCCCGCTCGCCCATGGCCCGCGCGGCGTCGCGGTCCTCCACGAAGCCCGCGATGGCCGTCGCCAGCGCCCCCGCGTCGCCCGGCGGACAGAGCACGCCCGTGGCGCCGTTCTCGATGACCTCCGGCAGCCCGCCGGCCCGCGCCCCCACGACCGGCACACCCGCCGCCCCCGCCTGCAGCGCGGACACGCCCAGACCCTCGAGCAGCGCCGGCAGCACGCAGAAGTCGAAGCTTCCCAGCCACCGGTGCAGGTCGCCCCGGAAGCCGGCGAAGCGGATCTGATCCGCCACCCCCGCGACCTCGGCCAGCGCTGCGACGTTGCTCCGAAGCGGCCCGGCGCCGAAGAGCACCACATTCGGCTTCAGGCCCCGCCGCCGCAGAATGGCCAGCGCGTCGATCAGCACCCAGTGCCCCTTACGGGACCGAAACTGCGCCACCATCGCCCCCGCGGGCACATCCGGTTCGAGCGTGAACTCTCCGTTCCGCGCGGCGCGGTCGCATGGGTCCCGCCAGTCCGACACATCGACCGCGTCGTGTACAAGCGCAATCTTCCCCGCCGGAACGCCCTGTTCGACCAGCACGTCGCGCACGGCAGCCGAGATCGCCACGATCCGGCGGACAAGGCCGTACTTGGCGCCCACGATCCACGGCACGTCCGGGTTGGCCACACGCCGCGTCAGGACCACCGGCACCCGGACCATGGTGGCCGCCATCGCACCCAGCCGGTCCGCGCCCAGCCCCCTGTGGAGGTGGACCAGATGGACATCCGGCCGGCTGAAGCGCCACGCCAGGCGCGCCAGCGATCTCGCGTCGGCCTCTCCCCGGTAGGGGAACTCCTCCACCCGCAGCCACCGCTTCCGCGCGGCCGCCGCCACCTCCGACCCCTTCGGCACCATCACCACCGAGTCCACGCCCCGCTGCTGCAATCCCTGTGCCAGATGCAACACCTGGAGAGCCCCGCCGTACACGTCACGGCCGGTCTCGACGTGAATGACGCTCACGCGACCGCCGTCCGCACCGCGGCCAGCACCTCGGCGACCGGGATGTCGTCCATGCAGTCGATGCGGCCGCCGCAGGTCAGCCTGCCCCAGCACGGAGAACAGTCGCGCCCCGAGTGCAGAATGCGGGCCGCCGGCGTGGGCGGGTCCAGGTACGGCGCGTTCGAGCCGAAGATCAGGACCGCCGGACGGCCGAAGGCGTGCGCCATGTGGCTGAGCCCGGTGTCCACCCCGACCAGCGCGCTGCACCTGGAGACCACGGCGGAAGCCTCGCCCAGCGTGGTCCTGCCGACGAGGTCCACGAGCGGCGCACCGTCCACCGAACCGTTCGCCGCACCCTCCAGGATCCGGTCCGCGGCGGCCCGGTCCGCGGGACCCCCGAGCAATACCACCCCCAGCCCGGCGCGCTCCCGGATCTGCCGGATCAGCGCGGACCAGCGGTCCTCGAACCAGTGCTTGTAGAAGCGGGTCGTGAAGGGGACCGCCGCCACGAAACCGTCCCCCAGTCCTCCCTCCTCGACGATCCGGTCGACGGCGGCCAGCTCGTGCCCGCCGCGCGGGATCTCCATTCGAAACGATGCCGTATCGAGTCCCAGCGCCCGCGCAAAGGCCGCGTCCGCCGAGGCGATCCGGCGCGTGAAGAACTCACGCTTCACGACCTTCGTCATGAGCAGCCGCGACCCCTCGCGCGACCCCAGCCCGATGCGCACCGGCGCACCCGACAGGAAGGCCAGCGCCCCGCTGCGAAGGAGTCCCTGCGCGTCGATGGCCACTTCGAAGCGGCGGTCGCGCAACGCGCCGAAGAAGTCCGCGGCCGCCCCGAGGAACGCTCCCCAGCGGCCGGTCCGCAGCAACCGCTTCCACTCCGCGCGCTCCCACACGATCACCTCGTCGAGGTGCGGGTTGTGCCGGATCACGTCGGCCGTACGCTCTTCCACGGCCCACGCGATGTGGGCGGCCGGGCAGCGGCACCGGAGCGCCCCCGCCAGGGGAGACGAGAGGACGACATCGCCGCGGGCCGAGAGGCGTACGACGAGGATCCTGCGCGCGTCGGGGGGAATCATGCGGAACCGGACGCCCGGAGTGGGAAACCCCCTCCCCGCTCCCGCTGCTCGCGACTCATGCACGGCCTCCGGTCCGCGGACTCGGCGGCGGCGGCACCGCGTTTCCGGACGTTTCGAGGAATCATGACTTGAAGGTTATGATTGCCTGTTGACCTGACAACTCCCGCATCCGGCCGGATTTCACCCCCTGCCACGCACCTCCCCATGACCGGACCGCTACGCGACCTCGCCCTCGCCCTGGGGCTCGTTGCCTACGCCGTGAAAAGGCGTCTGCGGACGGGGAGCGGGGGCACCGCCGTGAGGGCCCGCAACGGGCGGGTCGGCGGGCTGCGGCGGCGGGCCGCGGGACCGCGGATCCTCGTGCACGGCGTCAGCGTGGGCGAGACGCATGCGCTGGAACCCCTTGTCGGAGCGCTGGCGGCCTCGCCGGCCGCCCCCGACGTGGTGGTGAGCGCGAGCACGGCGACGGGGTTCGAGCGGGCGGTGCGGCTCCATGCCGGGCGCCATGAGGTGGTCCGCTTTCCGCTCGACTTCACCTGGATGGCCCGCCGTTTCCTGGGTGGGGTCCGCCCGGAACTGGTGGTCCTGGGCGAACTCGAGCTGTGGCCGTCCTTTCTGGCCGCGTGCGCGCGGAGGGGGATCGCGGTGTGCGTGGTGAACGGGCGGCTGTCGGAGCGCAGCTACCGGGGGTATCGCCGGTGGGGGCCGCTTGCGCGGGGGATGTTCCGGCGCCTGGCCTGGGTGAGCGCGCAGACCGCGGTGTACCGGGACCGGTTCGTGGCCTTGGGGGTGCCGGCCGACCGGGTGGTGGTGGGTGGCAGCCTGAAGTGGGATGCGGCGCTCAAGGAGCCGGACGCAGGGGAGGCGGAGGCGCTGGCGGAAACGCTGGGGATCGATCGTGACAGGCCGCTGATCGTGGCCGGGTCGACGGGGCCGGGGGAGGAGGAGGTGCTGGTGCGCGGGCTGCCCGACGGGTGTCAGTTGTTGTTGGCGCCGAGGAGGCCGGAGCGGTGGGATGAGGTGGCGGGGCTGGTGCCGGGGATGCGGCGGCGGAGTGGGGGGACGGGGATGACGCGTGGGAATGGCGGGATGACGGAGTATGACGAGGGCATGACGGAGTATGATCGGAGCATGCGACAGGGTGGGCAGAGTATACGAAAGGATGGGAAGGATGGATCGGACGTTATCCTCCTCGACACGATCGGGGAGCTGCCGGCGGCCTACATGCTCGCCGACGCGGCGTTCGTCGGGCGGAGCCTGGTTCCGATGGGAGGGTCCAACCCGCTGGAACCGGTCGCCCTGGGCAAGCCGGCGGTGATCGGGCCGTACCACGAGAACTTCGCGGGGGTGGTGGCCGAACTGGTGGCGGGGGGGGGGCTGGTGGTCAGCGAGGACCCGATGGCCGTGATCGCGGGGTGGCTGGCGGACCCGGGTGCGGCGCTGGACGTGGTGGAGGGGGGGAGGAGGGCGCTGGAGCGGAATCGCGGCTGCGTGCGGAGGGCGGCGGGGGGGGTGGTGGGGTTGCTTGGCGAGTCGACCTTCGTCCGGTCCGGGGCGGATTGGAAGGACTCGCCAGGGTAGCACACGCCAAATGTTGGGCGGCCGGGGTCCGGTTGGGCACCGTGTCCCGCCGGGGGCGAGTGTGGACCGGATTCCGTTTCGGGGTTGCGCCGGTTCCCCTCTCCGGGGTCAGCCCGAAGACGAAGAACTGCTGGAGCTCGAACTGGATGAAGAGCTGCTTGAACTCGATGAGCTCGATGAGCTTGATGAGGAGCTGCTGGACGAACTGCTCGATTCCTCCTCGTCATCGTCCTCGGGATCAACCGTCACATGGATGCAGGAGGCCAACTGGGTCATTCCCGCACCCACGACCCCACCCGTAAGCAGGCGCAGGAACTCCCTTCGATCCTCGAAGCGGTCGGCATGGAAGTCCGTAGGTTCCCGCCGCGTCGGGCCTTCCTTCATGGCATTCTCCCGTCAGTCTACACCTGATTCACGATAAGACGCTTGTCGCGGGAATCCAAGTACTCGATGGCCCCGCCGCCGAAGTACCACTCGATTCTGCGGATCACCTCCTCCGCCGTGATCATGTCCATGCAGCGAGGCAGGTCGCCCACCACGTCGACGCATAGTTCTTCGGGCCCGTCCTTGTAGTCCCCGTCGCCCAGCGGGACGGTTCGCGACTTCCAGCATCCACCGTCGTCGCAACACTTGAGCGCCCCGACCGTGTGTATGAACTGATGGTGCGGATAGGCGGTCCAGTGAGGAGGCTCGCGTCCTCCGGCGATGACGACGCACGGGCGGTTTCGGGGCATGCCGGGTTTCATCTCCACGGCGGCGGCGAGGTGCATGGGAAGACTGATCGGCGTCACAACGCCTTGCGCGTGATACATGAGCCGTACGAGTTGGCGAAGGGTGGTTTGCCCCCTCATGTCGACCACCCCGTCCAACGGCGGATGGTGATGCCCGTCCTCCCCGACCTGGACGAACTCCACGCGGCCCCGAAAATGATCGACGACGGCCTGATACCGATTCGGATCCCACCACTTGATCGTGTAGTCGAGCTTGCCCCCCGAGACGATGGTCCAGAACGGTCGCGACTGCCCGTGAGTCTCCTCCACCAGGGAGAACCACTCCTTCTCATCATCCGAGATGTGAATGTCTCCCTTGAAGGCGCCCGGCTCGATCCGAAGTCCCAGCGTCGCGTTCAGGTAATGGATGAAACCGTGCAGGAAGTGACAGGGCGTCTGGTTGCTCTGATGGATAAGGGGATAGTGGCAGTCCACGACTTCCACGTCCGGATCCTCCTCATTCAGCGGAACGAGGTGCGGATTGTTCTCCCAAAGTGCGGGACACGAGGTGCGGACATCGGTCAGGAAACGTTCGGGATAACACCTGTGCAGGTCACGGACCGCGGCGGTGAGCATCACGATGTCACCCGGCGACTGAAAGTTCCTGAGTATCAGCTTGCGCATGGGGGATGTTCCACTTTCCGCGGGCTCCGCGGTTCCGCCGGTCGGCGGTGGCGGGCCGGACCGGGTGCGCGCAACGTCAACTGGGCCCCAACGCGCTGGAACGTAAACCCTTTACTTCCTGTCATGCGCAGTTGACAGCGGGGGCCGGTCCTCGGCACATGAGAACACCCCCCTCAGAAAAACCAGTTCAACGACCCGAAGACCACCCTCGGCAGCGCCCCGAACTCCGACCCCAGCCGCACATCCGTCCCCTCCACCGCCACCCCCTCCCCCACCCCGAAGTACGCGCCCATGCGAACCGACACGCTCTCCGACGCCGACCAGCTCACCCCCGGCGACGCAATGAACGACCCGTCGCGAAGGTTGCCCAGCACCAGACCGCTCGCCGACACCAGCGGATGCAGCGTATACGACAGCTGCACGGCCCCCACCTCGCGCCCGAGCACCTGCATCTCGCCCTGGCGGGCCGCCCGCCTTGCCGCCGCCTCGAGCAACCCCGCCGCCGAGGTCGCCCCGAACCCGTCGCGCTGCACCTCGACCACCAGGTAGAGATCCCGCCCGGCCAGCGCAAAGGTGCGGTCCATCCCCACCGCGCCCCGCACCGCCACACCGCTGCCCAGCTCGCGCACCGCGGCCTCCGCCCGAAGCGCCCACAGCCCCACCGATCCGCTCAGGAAGGCGGCCGCGCCGGGGGTGTCGTGGACCACACCGCCCCACGCGCCCAGATCCCAGCCGCGGACGTTCGAGCTCACGCGCCCGAGCACGGTGACGCTCTCCCCCGCGGCGATCCGCGCCACCGCCTCGAACTGCGTGAACGCGCCCCGGTAGACGCGCAGCCGCGCGGCGTCCACGCCGGCCCGGTATTCGCGGAACGGGTCCGCCGGGTCGAAGGGCGAAAAGGGGTCGGCGGGGGTGAGAAAGAGCGTGGTCGCCCACGAGACCGGCTGCCGTCCCACGACCAGGTCGGCGCCGGCTCCCAGGTCGACCCGCACGCTGAGCCGGTCCACCCGGTGGCGCCACAACATGCGTTCGCCCGACTCGATCTCGCCGCCCAGCCGCAGCCAGTCGCCCCCGGATTCGGTCCCGGTGGCCGTGAACAGTTGCGCTCCCACCGAGGTGCCTGCCTGTCGCAGCGTCAGGGTATGCTCGTACGCCGCATCGAGACGCAGCGGACCCGGCGACGCGTTCCACATGATGCGCAGCCGCTGCACGTCGGATGCCCCGGCCGACGCAAAAGGGCTTCCGGCGAGTTGCGTGAAGACGTTGAGATAGTAGCCGGAGAACCCGGGCTGCTGAGCGATGGACGATACCGGGACAAGCAGGGCCGCCAGCGCGCCCGCCAACAGGCCGCGACGCCCGGTCATGCCAATTCGATGTCGGTTCGGGCGAAGTCGTCACCCTTGAACAGCAGCGGCTCACCGGTCGTCCTGGCAAGCGCGTAGGCGAAGCAGTCGCCGAAGTTCAGGGCCGCCGGGTGGTGGCCCTTGCCAAAGCGGCGCCATGCGAGGCGCGCAGTTTCCAGGTGTTCCACCGTGACGGGGACCAGCTCGATCTCCGCACGCTCCAGGAGTTCGTCGAGGTTGTGGGCCGCCTGCTCACCGCCCCGGTGTTCCGCCACGATGGAGGCCTCCAGTACATTGGCCACCGACATGCGGCAGGGATGGGCGGCCATGATCGCAGCGGCATGACGCCTCGCATCCGGCTCGCCGAAGAGGATCGCGAGCACCGCCGTGCTGTCGACGATCACCCGGGCAGGCCGCGATCGTCATGGAGCAGATCGCCGTGCTCGGCGGCCGACGGCCCGGGCTTCAGCGACTCGGCACAGCGCCGGCCGATGGCAAGCAGTTCCTCGATCCGGGCGTCCGCATCGCGCCGGCGCCTCTCGCGCGCCAGGCGTTCGCGCAGCGCGACGGTGATGGCCCCGGTCATGGTCTCGCCGGTGAGCCGGGCCAGGTCCCGCGCGAGCAGACAGGTCTCGTCATTCTTGATGTTGAGGCCCATGGCAACCTCTTGGGTAGAAAGACAAGTTGCGTTTCTACCCTACGTCGAATCGCCGGCGCGCGCAACCGCCGGTGACAACGTCGGCCGACAGCCCGCCTACTCCTCGACCCGCCCGTCCACCAGCCGGATCAGCCTCCCCGCCCGCTCCATCACCCTGGGATCGTGTGTGGAAAACACGAAGGTCGTCCCTTTCTCCCGGTTGAGCTTCTCCATCACGTCCAGAAGCGCCTCGGCGGTGGACGAATCCAGGTTGGCGGTCGGTTCGTCGGCGAGCACCAGCGCCGGTTCCGCCAGCACCGCGCGCGCCACGGCCACCCGCTGCTGCTGCCCGCCGGAGAGCTTCGGCGGCATCCGGTTCTCCAGGCCCTCGAGCCCGACTTCCGCGAACAGCCGCCGCACCCGTTCGCGGCGTTCCCGGGCGGGCACTCCCTGGAGCAGCATGGTGAACTCCGCGTTCTCCGCGGCGGTCAATACGGGGAGGAGGTTGTAGGATTGGAAGACAAATCCGATCCGCGAAAGCCGTACTTTCGCCAGCTCCCTGTCCGGGAGTTCCGATATCTCGCGGCCGCCGATCCACACCTTCCCCTTCGAAGGGCGGGTCAGTCCTCCCAGCAGGTTGAGGACGGTCGTCTTCCCGGAACCGGACGGCCCGGCCATCGCCACGAACTCGCCGGCGGCCACCTCCAGGTCCACCCCCCGCACCGCCTCCACCGGGCGCGGCTCCTGCGGGTAGATCTTCCACAGCCCCTCGGTGCGGACGGCGGGTCCCCCGGCCCCGCCCGGGGTGGATCCGGCCCCGCCGTTGGGCGTTGTCGCCCCCACTGCGTTCGCCGCGCGTCCTGCCGTCGGTTTCTCTCGCATTCAATCCACCTTGACTGTTTCGGCCGGGTCCAGGCGGGCCGCGTGCCACGCCGGGTAGAGCGCCGCCGACAGGCCGATCGCGAAGGTCATCAGCACGCTCTGCACCACATGTTTCACTTCGATCACCGGGACCAGGACCGGATCGACGGTCACGCCGCCGAAACTGATGTCCTCGGGCATGAGCCCCGAAAAGTCCAGACCGTCGCGGAGAAAGAGGAACACTACCGCGAAGCCCAGGGCCACCCCCACGATCCCGCTCGCGACGGTGAGCAGGATCCCTTCGATGTACACGACCAGCCCCGTCTCCCGGCCGCTCAGCCCGAGTGCGCGCAGCAGTCCCAGTTCGCGCTTCCGGTGCAGCACCGAGATGAAGATCGCGTTGAGGATCGCCAGGGCCACGATGGCGAAGAGGATGATGTGGAAGGCCCAGTCGCCCCCGTCGTCCAGCTTGAGCGCCGAGTACAGGTCGGGCTGGGTCTCCGGCCATCCCGCCACCTCGACTCCGGCCTCGCTCGCGGCGGCTTCCACCCCTTCGATCACCGGATCCGTGAAGGACGAATGCGGAAGGAGCCCGGCCACGGCGGTGGCGCCCTCCACTCCCAGCCACGTACGGGCGGTTCCCAGCGGGATGTGGATCAGCATCCGGTCCAGCTCTTCGACACCGGTGCGGTAGGTTCCCGCGACGCGGACCAGCTGCCCCTCGATGTCGCCCGAGGCGGCCTGCGCCGTCAGGACCATGCGGGAGCCGGTGCGCAGCCCGAGCCGCTCGGCCAGCGCCTCGCCGAGGTAGGCGTGGAGGCGGTCGCCGTCCTGCAGATAGCGTCCGTCCGCGAGATCCTCGTTCAGCTTCGAGAACATCGTCTCGGTCGCCGCGTCGACCCCGATGATGAACGCCGGCTGCGCGCCGTCGGGCGACGATGCCAGGCCGCGCGTGGCCACGCGCACCGACGCCAGCGGCGGCTCGGGAGTCTCCGCTTCGGCGAGCGCGGCCAGCGACGCCTCCACCTGCGCCGGGCTCATGCGGTCGTCCAGGCTCTCGCTGTCGCGGTAGCCGGGCGCGTTGAAGGTGACGTGCCCCGCACCCAGCCGCACGCCCGCGTCGATCCAGTCCTCGTGCGCCCCGTCGGCGATGGTGCGCGAGAGGATCAGGAGCGCGAGGCCCACGGCCATGGCGGCGGCGGTCAGGGCGCTCCGGCGCATTTCACGGCCCAGGTTGCGGAGCGCGAGCCAGGACAGGGTGGGGAGGCGGAACATGTCAGCGATTCGCCAGCACGTCGGCGGGGGGAATGCGGACCGCCCGCCAGGCGGGGAGCAGCGCGGAGACGACGCCGGTGGTGACCAGGGCCAGCGCGCTCACGAAGGGCCCCCACACGGAGTACTCGACGGTGAGCAGCGGCCGGACCGCGGAGCCCACGAAGGAATAGGTGTCCACGAAGCGGCTGAGGTCGATGGGGTTGTTGTGGATGTAGACCATGAGGGGGACCGCCAGCGCCATGCCCGCGGCGAGGGAGAACAGCCCGAGGAGGATCCCCTCGTAGATCACGATCCGGCCGATCCTGCCACCCGAAGTCCCCAGCGAACGCGCGACCGCGAATTCGCGGCGGCGCTCGAAGGTCGCGATCAGCATCGCGTTGGCAACCCCGAAGGCGGCCATCCCGAAGATCAGCACGGCGACGACATAGTTGAACGTGGCCACGTAGTTGACGATGAAGTAGAGCTGGTCCAGAAAGCCCGACCAGGCCTCGGTGCTGAGTCCCGGCGAGACGGCCGCAACGGCCTCCCTGATCGCGTTGGCCGGGATGTCCGGTTCGCGAATCCGCTCCACCGATACCGCCACCTCGTGGATGCGGCCGGGGGCCATCGCCATGAGCTCCGCGAGCGAGCCCATTTCGAGGAGCGCGTAGCTGTCGTCGTACGCGCCGACGCCCACGCTGAAGATCCCGGACACGCTGAAGAGGTCGTTGCCGGTCGACCCGTCGGCCGCGGGAGCCACCAAGACCACCTCGTCCCCCACTTCGGCCTCGACCGTTTCGGCCATTGCGTCGCCCAGCACGATCTCGCCCGGACCCGGCATCCGCCCGGCCACGAGCGCGCTTCCGAACCGGCTGACCGCTTCCTCGCGGGCAGCGTCCACCCCCATCAGCACCGCCCCCACCGTCTCGTCACCCGAGCTGACCAGTCCTCCGCCGTACAGCCGCGGCGCCGCGCCCGTCACGCCGTCCTGCGCCTCGACCGCGGCCAGCAGCGCGTCCACATCGAGGCCCTCGCGGCCGCCCATCGTCCTGTGGATGCTGAGTTCGGGCTGGTAGTCCTCCGCCTGGATCCGCACCTGCCCCGTCGCCACGCGGGTTCCGTTCGAGACGAGCTCCTCCACGATGCCGTCCATGTACCCGATCATGAGGACCGAGGCCACGAACCCGAAGGAGAGGGCGGAGGCGGTGAAAACCGTGCGGCGGCGGTTGCGCCAGAGGTTCCGCCACGCGATCCGCCACCAGATGCGGTGGTTGCCGCGGCTCATTGGGCCGAGGCGTCGGCGCCGGATGCCCCTGGGCAGGCCGCGCGTCCCCCGGGCTCCCGGCCGTCCCATTCCGTCATTGCCGGGCCCGAAGGTTCCGCAAACTGAAGAAATCCTCGTTCAGGCCCACATCGAACTCCAGCTCGAGGTAGATAACCACCGTGCGCTCGTCCTCGTCCGCGGGCTGGATGACCGTGCGCGCCGGCACCAGCCGACCTCCCAGGGACCGGAAGTCCTCGAAGGTGATTGTGCGCGAGAGCGTCCCGTCCTCGTCGTAGTAGTGCGCCCAGAGGGGCATTCGGTCGCGCTTCCGGATCTGCTGCTCGATCCTGCCCCAGATCACGGGTGCCTCGGGCTTGGGGGTCATCGTGAACTCCCAGACCTGCTCGCCATCGCGGTCGCCCTCGAAGGAGATGACGATGTCGTAGTCCTCGATGAGGCGGCTTTCCTTGACCAGGTCGTCGTTGGTGAAGTGCGAGCCCATCCACGAGCCGAGCATCATCGAGGGCGGGATCTTGATGGTGCGGTCGGCGCGGGGCAGGTAGTTCCAGACTTCGTTTTCGACCTTCAGGGTCGCGGTGCCCGCCTCGCGCGCGGGGCTCTCCACGCGGATCAGCGAATACTCCGTGCCCAGCGACCAGACGCTCATCTCGAGGGAGCGCGACCAGTTCTCGGTGTCGATCTCCATGCGCATCCGGCCCGTGCTCGACTCGCCCCGCATGAGGCGGTCCACCTCATCGATGATCTCGAGGACGCGGGGGTCGGTCTGAGCGGCGGCGGGGGCGGGGACGAGAGCGGGGACGAGGGCGGACAGCGGCCATGCAAGCATCGACAGCACCCAAGCCGTCGGCCGGGCCGGTGCGCGCCGGTCGCGGAAGTCGTGCGTACTCGTTGTCATTTCGGTCCTTGGCGGTCTGACGGGATCTGGCGGCTGGCCTCCGAGGCCCCGAAACACTATTGTCGCGGGTCGCCGGGGTCCAGTGCCCGCGGACCGGGGCTCCCGCGAATCTCATCCCATCCCCACTCAACCGCCCCACCCTTCGCCAGGAGCACCGCCGTGATCCCCCTCACCGCCCTCTGGCTCCCCATCCTGCTCACCACCGCCGTCGTCTTCGTGGTCAGCGCGATGGTCTGGATGGTCATGCCGCACCACAAGGACGACTTCGCACGGGCCGACGACGAGGACGCCCTGATGGACGCCGTGCGCGACAGCGTCGCTGGCCCCGGCATGTACATGTTCCCGTGGGCGCCGGACAGCGAGCAGACCGGCGAGGGCTACCGGGAGAGACTGCTGGCAGGACCGGTCGGCATCCTGCGTGTACGGGATCCGCAGTCGGTGATCGACATGAAGCCGGCGATGGCGAAGTCGGTCCTGCTCCACCTCGCCGTCGCGGTCTTCGTGGCGTACCTAGCGTCGGCCACGCTCGAGGAGGGCGCGTCCTACCTTTCGGTCTTCCAGGTCACCGGCACGGCGGCCTTCATGGCTCACGGCTTCATCGGTTTCCAGGAGAGCATCTGGTTCGGGCTTCCCGGCAAGGTCGCCTTCAAGCATGCGCTCGACGGGCTCGTCTACGCGCTGCTCACGGCCGGGATCTTCGGCTGGCTGTGGCCGGTGTGAGCCCGGTCCCCACCCCCAACCCATCGAACGGAGCACCTCCCGAATGAGTGACATCGTCTACGAAGCCGACGTGCGGATCGAGCGCACGCGCGGCCCCCACCGCCTCGCCTGGCTGCCCGCCCGCGACGGCCCGGTCGAGTTCGGCGTCCACGGCGCGATCGCCGAACACTACGGCGTCCGCCTCAAGACCGAGACCGCCACCACCCTCGACTACGTGATCGCCGCGACCGGCGGCTGACTCGTCGGCACCTTCGGAGGCGTGCTGGAGGCACGCGGGATCGATGCGTCGGGCGGTCGGCTGACGGCGGAGGTGAAGGGGAGGGTGGGCAAGGACGACGGGGTGCTGGTGGTGCGGGAGATTCACGCGAAGTACCGGCTGGAGGCGGCGGGTGCGGACCAGGCGGCGGTGGGGAGGGCGTACGACATGCACGCGATGCGCTGTCCGGTGTACCGAACGCTGCACAGGTGCATCGAGATCACGACGGAGCTGGAGGTGGTCTGAGGGCGAACCCTGTGCCGACGCTGGACCGGCGGCGATGGCTCAAGGTCTCGGCGGCCGTTCTGGCGGGCGGCTGGGCCGGGGCCTGTGCATCGGGGCCGAGGGGCCGGCTCGACGTGCCGCCGACGTGGACGCCGTTGCGGCCGGTGCGGGTGTCGCGCGACCGGGTGATTCGCGTGGTCGCGGGGTTGAGGCCGTACCGTGCGGAGGGGTTCGTGGTGCGGGCCGAGCGGCTGGCGGGGAAGCTGCTGGTGCACAACTACGGGCACGGCGGCGGCGGGGTCACGCTTTCGTGGGGCACGGCGGAGATGGCGGCGGATCTGGTCACATACGGCGGGCGCGAGGGCAACGTTGCGGTGATCGGCGCGGGCGCCGTCGGGCTGGCCACCGCCCGGCTCCTGCAGCGCCGCGGCCGCGAGGTCACGATCTACGCCCGCGACCTGCCGCCGAATACCACCTCCAACATCGCGGGGGCGCAGTGGTCGCCCGCCACGGTCTCGGACAGCCTGGACGGCCCCTTCGGCCACCGGTTCGAACGCGCCGCGCGCCTCGCCCATCGCCACTTCCAGAACCTGGTCGGCGCCGGCTACGGGGTCCGCTGGATCGACAACTACTTTCCGCGCGAAAGGCCCCCGGGCGCGGGCGGCCAAACGTCCCGGATCCGGGATCTCTACCCGGAATGGGAGGAGCTGGAGGGGGACGAGCACCCGTTCCCGACCCGGTACGCGCGCCGCGTGGCAACGATGTTCATCGAGCCGCACCGGTATCTGCGGGCGGTATTGCGGGACTTTCGGATTGCGGGGGGCGGGGTGGTGGTCGGGGAGATCGGCGACCTGGAGCAGCTGGCCGCGCTGGCCGAGCCGGTGATCGTGAACTGTACGGGCCTGGGGGCCCGGGAGCTGTTCGGCGACGACTCGCTGGTGCCGATCAGGGGACAGTTGGTCGTGCTGAGGCCCCAGTCCGGGATCGACTACCTGACGGTGGGCGGCGGCCGCTTCTCGACTCGCGGCAGCCAGTACATGTTTCCGCGCAGCGACGGGATCCTGCTGGGGGGGACGTTCGAGAGGGGGGTGGAGACGCTGGAACCGGATCCGGTGGAGACGGAGAGGATCCTGGCGGATCATGCGGCGTTCTTCGGGGCGATGGCGGGGAAGGTGGGGGGGCTGGCCGAGGGACGCCCGAACTCCATCTCAATCGGGAGAGGTACCGCCCGTCATCTCCGCCAACATGTCAACCATGGATGACATTTGGTCAACCGTGGTTTACTTTTGCGCCGTTGCGATGCAACGCTCGCCGATGCGGTCCGCCTGGGGCGGCTGGCGCGTCGCGCCCGGAAGGTGAACCTTTGATGCAGCGGTGGCCGTAAGGGGGCCGGATTCGTCGGCGGCGTCGCGGCGCTCCTGGCCGGCGCTCCCCGGGGCACTTCAGACGAGGGAAGGACCGATGGCACAGATCGTGAAGCGCGTGGTTCGCTGGGTGCTGGAGTGGTTGTTGAAGAAGATTTAGACAGCGGTCCGTGAGGACCTCCAGTCGGCGTAGTTCTCATCGCGGTGCAGAACCGGTCCCGAAAGATCCGGTGCCTTCCACCACCAACCGGACCTGCCCCACTTCCACGGATTGAGCATCTCCGCTCCATCCGCTGACGCGTGACCACCCACGGGGTGTGGCGTCTCGTTGCGCGCCTCGCTCGTCAGCCCATCGCTTCGTAGGACTTTCGTCCAAGTCCGCCTTGACCCGGTTCCGGGCAGGCTCATGCCACGCCTCCTTTGGTTTGTCCAATGACAGGGTATCCGTCATATTGGGGCAATCCGCGTTGACGGAGCGTTACCGACCTACTCACCCCTGGTGAGGCGTCGAGCCGGCTGAGCACCGATTCCCACCTTCGCCCGAAGAGGGAGAAACGCATGATCCGCACGTTATCGAGCATGGGTTTCCGCACCTGTGGTCGAACCCGCTGTCTCGGCCTGGCGGTCCTGATCGGCGTCCTCTGGGCGTCGGGTTGCGGCGACGAAGAGCCGCCGGTAGTCCCGCAGCGCGCGACAACGGTGACGGTGACTCCGGCCACCGCCGACTTCGACGCGTTGGGCGCGACCGCACAGTTTTCGGCACAGGTGTACGACCAGGACGGCCAGACGATGGCGGGGGCTCCGGTCACATGGTCCAGCGATGCCGCCGGTGTCGCGACGGTGAGCGCCGCCGGGCTGGTCACGGCGGCGGGGAATGGCACGACGACGATCACGGCGACATCCGGGGCGGCCTCGGGGAGTGCCACCGCAACCGTCGCGCAGGTGGTTGCGGAAGTGCGCGTGTCGCCGGACCTGCTCGTGCTGGAAGTGCGGGATACGGCGCGATTGGGGGCGGCCGGACTGGACGCGCGCGGCAACGCGGTGGCGGACGCCGGTTTCGAGTGGTCGTCAAGCGACACGACCGTTGCGACGGTGGACGGTTCGGGGCTGGTTCGCGGGGTCCGGCCGGGCGTCGCGACGGTCGCTGCCGCTTCGGGAGAACTGCGGGACTCGTCGAGCGTCAGGGTGCTGTCGGCGGACCCCGTGGACAACCAGGCCGCGGTCACCGCAGGTCTGCCCGAACGGCCGTTCGTGAACGAGACCGTGGGCGGAAACGAGGGCAGCACCGAGACGGTCGGCACGTTGCGCATGGCTCTGAACCCGGACGTGTTCCCGGTCATCGTCAACCAGGGCGATATGACCGCTGGGGTGCTGGTCGCCGGATCGGCGCTCGGCGAGGGCCGGGTGGTAGCGTTCCCCGGGCAGGATTTCCTGTCGTCGGGCGACCGGGCCACGCTCCTCGGCAACGTCAATGCCGACCGCCTGCTGGCCAACGCGGTCCGTTGGGCCGGGGCGAAACGCGCCGAACCGCTCAGGGTGCTGGTGGACAATCGGCGGATCGCGAACGTGCTCGAGGGTGCGGGATTCGAGGAGATCGTGGTGGTCGGCAGCGGGAACTCGAATGGCCGCGACTGGAGCGCGGACGCATTGGCCGGCGTGGACGTCGCCGTGGTTCAGACGAATGAATGGGGCACGGCATACCTTGCCGAGCAATCCGTCGCGCCGCTCCGGGCCTTCGCCGAAAGCGGAGGTGGGCTGGTCGTGGCCGCTTCGGCACTTCACTGGAGCTGGTGGATCGAACAGCGCCAGGGGCGGCTGAGCGCGAACGCTCTCTTGCGCGGTACCGGCATCTCGTGGAACGAGGACAGTATCGACGAGATCGAGTCCGCGACCACCAACTTCGATGTTCGGGACCTGACTCCCGACGCCGTATGGACGGCATACGTCAACGGCGAGGCATTCGGCGCGGACAGGATGGCCCTGCTGTCCCCGCTCTTCCAGTCCGCCCTCGAATCGCACCGCACCGAAGAGCTGGACATTGCGCTCACCCGCCTGGTGCGCGAAACACCCGCATTGCCGACCTCGAGCGCGGCACCGGAGGCGCGGCTCGCCGCCGAAACCGGACAGACGCTCGGTCCCTTCGAATGGCCCGAGATCCACCCGTGGGCGGCCGTGTTTCCGGGCGAGCCGGCGGCTGATGCGCAGCGAGTGGACGCAACCGTCACCGTGGACGCCACCTGGAGCGGGTTTCCCGCCGATGGTTCAAGGTACGAACGCCACATCGCGCTTGGGTTCTACGCTCCGCCGAGCTCACCGGTCGCGATCGAGGTTCCATCGGAGCACGCCACGGGCGACCTGCACGTATCGGTGGGAGAGCTGCATGACGATCTGCGCAGGGCCGCGCACCCCGTTTGGGAACGGGCACCCGTCCTGCGCCGCACCTTTCCGCTGGCGGACCGGCAAACCGGCATCACGAACGCCTACGGGGGCTCCATCGCCCTGATCGTACCGCCCGACTACACGGGCACGATCCCCGTCACCGTCCGGGGCGCGATCCCGATGGCCGTCTACACCGCGGGCGAGTCGGATGCAACCGGTTGGCACGAGGCTCTGGATGCGGGAGCCCCGCAGGCCATCATCCGGAAACCCGGGGGCATCCGGTTCGTGATCTCCACCGAGAGCGCCCGCGGCATCACCGATCCGGGAGAGGTCTCGGCATTCTGGGATGGATTCCAGCAACACCACGCGGAACTCGCGGGCGGACCGCCGACGGGAGCCGCCGAGAACATCTGGATCTTCGACCCGCAGGTGGGACACGGGTATGCCAACGCGGGCTGGCCGCGCATCAACTATCCGCTTCACGCGGAAGTCTGGGTTCTGGTGCCGGGTACGGCGGCGGGCCGGTCGTGGCTCGCCGCGTTGCCCGACGAGGGCCCGACATACCATGTGGCACCGCCGCCCGCCGACTATTCCCCGTGGAAGCACGGCGTGGATTGGTGGCTGTTCGGCCACGAACTCGGCCACCTGTGGCAGACCGAAGACTGGGGGAGCGGGAAGACCTATGCGCAGATCGGCGAGGTCGCCGTCAACCTGTTCACGATGTACACGCTGAACACCTACCTCTTCGGTGGCGGCGACTCCACGCTCATCAGCAGCCCCGACCCCGCCGTGAGCACGGTGGACCATGCCGCGCTGGCCGACCTGCGCTGGCCCACGGCAGACCTCTTCGAGCGGCTCAGCATGTACCGCCAGCTGATCGTCGAGTTCGGCTGGAGCGCGATGAAGCGGGTGTTTCACAGCTACTACGATCCGGCGTATCCGCGGTCCATCTACGGCGGGGAACTCGACGGCTTCGCGATCCGATTCAGTGCTGTTGTGCAGCGCGATCCGGTCGGCTTCTTCCGGCATTGGAAATACCCGCTTTCCGAATCCGCCGAGGAGACAATCCGCAGCTTCGGGTACGAGGAATGGCTGCCCCCCGGGTGGTAGACATCGGACGACGGCGGCCCCCTACCCCCCCAGCTCCACCCTTCCCCTGAACTCCTCGAGCGCCTCCGGATTGGCGAGCGCTTCCACATTGCGCACCGGCTCCCCGTGCACCACCGCACGAACCGCCAGCTCCACGATCTTCCCGCTCCGCGTCCGGGGGATGTCCCCCACCTGAACGATCCTGGCCGGCACGTGCCGCGGACTCGCCTCCGTCCTCAGCACGGCACGAATTCGGCGCCTGAGTGCGGCGTCCAGCCGCGCCCCGGCGGCCAGCCGCACGAAAAGGACCATGCGCGTGCCGTCCTCCCATTGCTGCGCGACCGCCAGCGCCTCGGCGACCTCGTCCATCGCCTCCACCGGGCGGTAGACCTCTGCGGTGCCGATGCGCACCCCGCGCACGTTCAGCGTCGCGTCCGAGCGGCCGTGGATGACGTAGCCGCCCGTCGCCGTCTTTTCGATGTAGTCCCCATGGCACCACACGTCCGGAAAGCGGTCGAAGTAGGTGCCGCGGTAGCGGGATCCGTCGTCGTCGTTGAGGAAGCCGAGCGGGAGCGACGGGAAGGGCCGGGTGCAGACCAGCTCGCCCTTTCCCGCGCGGAGCGGGGCGCCGCGCGCGTCGAAGACCTCGGTCGCCATGCCGAGGGCGGGACCCTGGATCTCGCCGGGGTGGACGGGGTGCGTGGGGACGCCGCCCACGAAGCAGGCGCATAGGTCGGTGCCGCCCGAAACCGAGGCCAGGTGCACATCCCGCTTGACGTGCCGGTACACGTACACGAAGCCGTTGGCGGGCAGCGGCGAGCCGGTGGAGACGATCGTGCGCAGCGAGGACAGGTCGTGGGTGCGGCGGGGGCTCGCCCGGGAGGTGCGGAGCGTGTCGAGGTAGCCGGGTGAGGTGCCCATGAGGGTCATGCCGGCGGCTTCGGCGAAGTCGAAGAGGGAAGTCGTGGCGGGGTGAACCGGCGAGCCGTCGTAGAGGAGGATCGTGGCCTCCGAGGCCAGCCCGGAGACGAGCCAGTTCCACATCATCCAGCCCAGGGTGGTGTAGTAGAAGACGCGGTCGTCGGCCCGGATGTCGCAGTGGAGCTGGTGTTCCTTGAGGTGTTGCAGCAGCACGCCGCCCGCGCGGTGGACGATGCACTTGGGCACACCCGTGGTGCCGGATGAGAAGAGGATGTAGAGGGGGTGGTCGAAGGGCAGGCGGGTGAAGTGGATGTCGGTGGCGGGGTGGGGGGCGATGAAGTCGTGGAGGGTGACCGCGCCGGCTGCCGGCGGCGGCGCGGGCGGGTCCAGGTTGGGGACGACGATGGTCCGATCGACGGTTGGCAGGCCGGCCAGGATGCGGGGGACCCTGGCCAGGGTGTCGTAGCGCTTGCCGCGGTAGGTGTAGCCGTCGGCGACGAAGAGGAGACGGGGACCGACCTGCCCGAAACGGTCGACGATCCCGCGCGCGCCGAAGTCGGGCGAGGCGGAGGAGACGACCGCGCCGACCGCAGCCGCCGCAAGCGCGATGGCGACGGCTTCGGGGATGTGGGGGAGGAGGAGGGCGACCCGGTCACCCGGCTGCACGCCGGCCGCGCGCATGGCCTGGGCGAGTTGCGATGTGAGGTCGCACAGCTCGCGCCAGCTCAATTCGCGGTGACGGCCACTCTCGTTGCGGGCGATGATCGCGGGGCCGCCCGTGCGTCGTCGGAGGAGGTTTTCGGCGAAGTTGAGGCGGGCTTCGGGGAAGTAGCGGGCCTCGCGGAGACGGTCGCCGGGGTCGACTACCCTCCCGCCCTTCTCGCCCACGACGCCACACCAGTCCCACACTGCGTCCCAGAGGGCGGACTGGTTCCGGACCGACCAGCGCCACAGCGCCTCGTAGTCGTTGCCCACATCGTGCCCCTGTGCCGACAGCGAGGCCGTGAAGCGTGCGAGGCCGGTGGCGTCGGCGCGTTTCCGCGAAGGGATCCAGAGGGGTTCGGGCACAGCTTCCTATCCCCCCGATACCACCTGCGGCCCTCCCTCCCCTTTCAGCGTCTCCAGCACCTGCCGCCACTCGAACTTCTCGCCGATACCGCGAACGTAGTAGTCCATCCAGGCCTTCTCGCTCACGGCCTTGACCAGGCGGTTGCGCGGGTCCGGAATCCCATGGCTTCGCCCCGGATACATGAACAGCTCCGTCGGCACGCCCAGCTTCTTGAGCGCCATGTGCAGCTCGACCGACTGGGGACTGGGGACACGCGGGTCGCCCTCCACGACGTGGATCATGGTCGGCGTCTTCGCGTTCCTGATGTACTTGAGCGGTGACTGGTCGAAGTACGTGTCGAAGTCCTCGTACAGGAAGCCGTCCCCCACGTAGAACTGCCGGTTCCGCTGCACGTCGCTCTGGGCGTACATGCTGATCCAGTTCATCGTCCCCGCGCCCGAGCTGATCGCCTTGAAGCGGTCGGTCTGCGTGAGGATCCAGTTGGACCAGTGGCCGCCGGCGCTCCAGCCCAGCGCACCCATCCGGTCGCCGTCCACAATGCCCTGGTCGATCAGGTAGTCCACCCCGGTCATGATGTCCTCGTACCCGAGCGTGAAGTAGTCCCCCACGATGTCGGTGCGGTGCGCGTTCCCGTAGTTGCGCGAGCCGCGGTAGTTGGGCTTGAGGACCGCGTATCCGGCACCCGCGTAGACCTGCGAGCTGTAGCCCCCGTTGAAGCGCAGCACGTCGGCCGACGCCGGTCCCCCGTGGATCGCCACGATCAGCGGATAGCGCGTCCCCTCCTCGTAGCCCACCGGGTAGACGAGGACGCCCCCGACCATCTTCCCGTCCGACGAGCGCCAGTTGATCTCGACCTCCTCGCCCAGCGCGATGTCGCGCACCTGCGGGTTGACGTCCACGAGCTGCGTCCACGCCGAGCGGTCGGGCACGTCGTCCACGCTGGCCACCGTGAAGACCGTGGGTGGCGTCTTCGGGTCGCTGTAGCCGATGAGGATCGTGCCGGTGTCCTCGTCGCGCGACACCGACATCGCCGCCCGCTCCTCCGTGAGCTGGCGGACCGCGCCCGTCTCGATGTCGAGCGCGTGCAGCTGGGTCGTCACCGTGACGCCCGCGTTGAAGTAGATCGTCCTCGAGTCGCCGGACCAGAAACCGACGCTCGAGCTCTGGTCGAAATCGGCCCCGAGCTTCCGGAACGCGCCCCCGCGGCCGGCGGCCTCGCGGATGTACACGCGATTGTCGGTCATCGTGTAGCGCTCCATGTTGTCCGGCGCCGAAAAGGCGATCCAGCGGCCGTCGGGCGAGAAGCTCAGCCCGCCCTCGCCGACCTCGTAGTTGTCGGTGAGGCGCTCGATCTCGCCGGTCCCCGCTTCCATCAGGTAGAGGTCGGCGTAGAGCCGCGACGCCGTGATGTTGCGCTCGTACCGCGCGGGAGAGCCGCCGGTGATGCCGATCCAGAGGCCGTCATCCGAGATCGTGAAGTTGTCGACGCTGTAGGACGGGTCGTCGGTCTCGCGCCGCTCGTCGGCCGTGGCGACCTCCACGCTCCACAGGCTCGACAGCGGGGTGACCGCGTTGCGGATGTCGACGGTGAAGCCTTCTTCACGCCGTTTCTTGTCGTCCTCGTCGAACGAGTCGGGGCGCGTGAAATAGATGCGGCTGCCGTCGGGGGAGAAGTCCCATCGGGCGACGCCCGCCTCGCCATCGGTGAGCTGCTCCGGCTCAGCCCCCGCCAGGTCATCGGCCGCAAGCCGGTAGAGCTGCTGCTGCCCGCTCTCGCCGGAGCGATAGACGAGCCAGCGCCCTCCGGGGCTGAACGCGGAGCCCGAGACGCCGTCTTTCGCGTCGGTGATCTTGCGCGCCTCGCCCCCGTCGTGCCGCATCATGTAGAGCTGGTTCGAGTCCCCGTCGCGGTTGGACGAGAAGACGAAGAACGACCCGTCCGGGGCCCAGGCCGGGCTCGTTTCGTTCTTGTCCTCCGTGTAGGTGAGCCGCCGGGCCGACGGGAGGCCATCGCGCAGCGACACCAGGTGGATGTCGGTCTGGGACTCGGCCTTCTCCCAGTCGGGGGTGGTGACGGTGTACAGCATCCACGTCCCGTCCGGGCTTGGGGTCCAGGAACCGGCCCGCCTGAACTCCTGCACGTCCATGAAGGTGAGGGGCCGTTGCTGGGCGGCGGCGGGCGCGTGGAGCGGTGCCGCGAGGGCTGCGGCGGCGAGGACGAGGGGAATGAGAATGGGACGCATCTGAACCTCTCTTGGGACGGCGATGGGGATATGCGGGCGTGTGACTACTTCACGTCCTGATTCGACCTGACTGTACGCATAGCGCCTGCCCGGGGGCAGTTCAACCCCGTGCTCAGTCGTCTTCCTCCTCCCCGAGCCGCCGCGCGATCCGGTTGAGCTTCGGCCCGATCGACGACATCACCGCGGCGAACAGGACGACCGCCCAGCCCGCCGAGAGGATGAGGTGGGCGCCGACGAGCACCCGTGCGCCGACCGAAGCCGGCACCACGGCAATGAAGTCCTGGCCGAGCGCGGTGAAGAACGAGAAGGACAGCCAGTCGGTGATCCCGGCACCCTCCGCGGCGCCTTCGAAACCGACGGGGCTGAAGCGCCCCAGCATGCCATAGAATCCGGCGAACAGGACAATGATCGTCAGGTAGCCGATCGCGAACCCGCCGATCGGGACCCACATGACGCGCAGGTAGTCGGCGAGCTGGCCGTACACCTGAAGGCGCGGTCGAAGCCAGGTGATCGCGGTGCGCCCAAGGAGAAACGCCGCCGCCGGCAACACCAGCAGCGCGAGGGGCACGAGCGCGGCTATGTCCCATATGGTCGCCCCTTCATCCGCCACCCCCAGCGCGAGCAGCACGACCAGGACGACCGGCAGTGCGACCGCACCCAGGAACAGCAGCCGCGGCGGCCTCGCATCGCGCCATCCCTCGCGGTGTTGGCAGAGAACGCCGATGAGCATCGTAGTCTAGGGCACCACCACGACCGGAAGGAGCATCGCGAAAAAGGCCTCCCGGACGCCTTCCGGAAAGGGTTGCGACACCAGCACGGAGGGACAGAGCCCCAGTGAAAGCAGGACCGCTACGACTAGCACCTCCCGGCGCACGTCCCGGTACCCGGAAAGCGATGACCCGCCGATTCCGTCGATCAGACCGACCGCCAGTGCAAGGACAGGCAGGATGAGAAAAGCCCACCCGTCGTAGGGGAGGATGCTGTCGATCAGCACGGCGGCAACGCCGACGATCGAGCCGATCAGGATGCCGGTCCACGGACCGCTCCCCGTGCCTCCGCGCAAACCGACCCCTACACCGAGTGCGATTCCGTAGCCCGCTCCCAGCAGCACATCGGCGTGAGCCCCGGTGATGGCGTAACCGAAGGGGACGACGACGAGGGTGACTGCGGCCGCAATCCGGAGGACCAGCCAGATCGACCGCGCCAGCACTCCACTACCCACGGGAAGTCGCCCCGGTCGGGGAGTCGTCGCTGCCCTCACCGTCTTCCACTGCGAGGCGCCGCGCGATCCGGTCCAGCTTGGGTCCGATGGATGACATCACCGCCGCGAACAGCACCAGTGCCCACCCCACCGAGAGGATCAGGTGGGCGCCGACCAGTACCCGGGCACCTACCGAAGCCGGGGCGAAGTTCGCGTAGTCCTGGGCAAGGGCGTTGAAGAAGGAGAAGGACAACCACTCCGTGATCCCGCCGGCCGCGCCGGCAAACGCGCCGGGCTGAAAGCGCTCCAGCATGCCGTAGAACCCGGCGAACACGACGATGATCGTCAGGTAGCCGACCGCGAACCCGCCGATCGGGACCCACATGACGCGGAGGTAGTCGGCGAGGTGGCCGTACACCCGCAGGCGCGGCTGAAGCCAGGTGATGACGACTCGCCCCAGAAGAAACGCCGCCGCGGACAGCGCCACCAGCCAGAGGGTCGAGAAACCCGCCGCTTGCAGGATCGGAAGGAAAGCCCGGGTCAAGCGACCATATCGGATCTCCTCGGAGAGCATCAGGAAGAGCAAGGGGGCCAACGTCGCAACGGCACCGAGGACCAGGAGCCGGGGAGGACGGGGGTCGCGCCATCCCGCGCGCCGGTGGCACAGGAGGCCGGCGATGAGCGCCATCCAGGGCATGCACCCGAGGGGAGTCAGGGCGAAGCGCACCCCGCCGGACGCGATTTGGACGGGGAGCAGCCCCAGGGTGAGGAGCGCGGATGCGATGAACGTCTCGCGGCCGATGTCCCGATATCCGGAGAGGGATGACCCGCGGAGCCCGTCGATCAGGCCGACCGCCAGGCCAAGCGCGGGTGGGACGATGATTGCGAACCCCGTGACGTGGCCCGCGATCAGCGAGGTGACGATCCCGACGATCGTGCCGATCAGGACGCCGGTCCAAGTGCCGCTCCGCGAACCTCCCCGAAGGCCGACGCCCACGCCGACAGCGAGGCCGCAACCCGCTCCCTTCAGGACATCGGAGTGGTCCCCCGTGATTGCGTAGCCGAAGGGCACGACGACGAGGGCGACCGGGGTCGCAATCGCGAGCGCGCGCCAGATGGAATGGGTCAGCATTCGCTGCCCGTTGGAGCGTCACCGTCGCCGGGGCCGCGAGTCGGCAGGTCCAGCCGTGTGGCGGGGATCACCGTGGCCACCTTCCTCCACCCCTGCTCAAATGGAAACCGGAGAGACACCAGGTAGCATATGGGAGGCCCGGTCGGTTCCGTCAATGGGCGCCACCCCCCGCATGACCGGGTCAGCCCGTGGAAGAAAACCCGCGGCGACTTCTTCCCGCTGCTAGTGCGCCCAGCCCAATCCCTCCCGTAACTCGCCCGCGAAGGCCCGCGGTCCGCGCCGCAGGACGGAACGCAGGAAGAGACCCGTGAGCAGGACCAGGCTGGCCTGCTGCAACACACTCGGGGCCTCCTCGATCAGCGTCGCGAGAGACGGGACCGGCAGCGCCCCGAAGGCGGTGTTGATCGCGATGCCGGACGTCACCGCGAGGGTCACCATGACGAGGGCGAAGGCGATGGCCGCGCGGCGTCCGTGCAGGCTGCTCACCAGGCCCAGCGTCGAGATGTTGGTGGCCGGTCCCGTGATGAGGAAGGCGATCCCGGCCCCCGGCGAGAGTCCCGTCGCCAGGAACGCGGCGACCAGGGGTGTGGCCGAGGCCGCGCAGACGTAGGTCGGGAAGCCCAGCAGGGCGAAGAGGAAGACATCCGCCACCGGGGGAAGGCTGCCGAGCCAGCCGCTCTCGAGGAAGGGGGTCACGAGGGCGGCGACGCCGAGGCCCAGTACGATCCAGGGAGCGGTGTGGTCGACCACCTCGCCGGTGCCCGTGCGCAGGGCGGCACCCAGCCGCTGCAACGTGCCCGGCTTCTCCCCGGGCGCACCGATCCGTTCCTCGGCGCGCACGGCCTTCTTCAATCTTCCCCCCACCCACCACCCCACCAGCATGGCCACCAGGGCCGCGGTGACCAGCCGCAGGACCGTCACCTGGGGGCCCAGCAGCGGGATCGACAGCAGCACCGCATCGAGTCCGAGTTCCGGGGTGGCCACCAGGAATGCCATCGCGGCGGCCGGCGGGGCCCCCCTCTGAATCAGGCTGCGGTAGAGCGGCACGACGCCGCACGAGCAGATCGGAAAGGGAAGGCCGATCGCCATTCCCCGGACCGACTGGGAAACCCCGCCACCCTTTTCCATCCAGCGCACCGACCGCTGCGGCAGGAACGCGCTGAGCAGCCCGGCGAAGAGGTACGCCAGCAGAAGGGCCGGCGCGCTCTCGGCGCTGAGCACGTAGAGGCGCGACACGAAGGCAGCGGGCCCGCCCGCCCCGTCATCGGCAGCGATCACGAACACGGCCAGGAGCAGCGCCAGCGCCAGAATCGCGCCCCATCCCTCGCGGCGGCTGTCGGCCGGACCGGTGGCCTCCCCATGCCGGTGAACCACCACGTGAACGAGCGAGCCCGCGACCGCCGCCTGGTAGAGCGTCAACCCCGCCGAATCGGACACGACTCCGTCCACCATCGCCCCGGACAGGTATCCGCCCACCGTTGCGAGGATGAGCGCCGCCAGTGCACCGATGCCGGCCCGGCGGTCGATCTCCCGCGTGACCAGCCACCAGACCGCGATACCCACCGGAAGACGGTGCAGGACGACGGCCATGGGGAATGACGGGTCCGCATCGACCGGGAGCGTGGCCAGCGCGGCACCGTCGAGCCCGTTGTGAACGACGAATCCGGAGAGGCCGGCCAGCAGCGCCAGACGGTGGGTCGGGCGGGTGGCGCCACGCGATGTTCTCTCGATGGCAACGGGGATCAGGAACCCGGCCAGGAGTGCCAGCAGCACGAACCAGTCCCCCTCCCCGACCGCGGCGGGAACGAACGCCAGGAATACCAGCCCGGGAATCGCGGTCCTGGAGACGCCGTCGAGCACGGGCGCGAACCCGCGCCGATGGCCGGCACCCGCGTGGAGCAGCGGTCCGGCTGCCAGCGCTCCAAGGGAGGCGATCAGGTAGGGCATTTCAGGGTGTCCGCAAGGCAACTCGGTCCGGGCTGCATGATTCCCGCGAGTGATATCCAATCTGGCAGGTTACTGCCGATACAACCACCTGACGGGAATCGATCCCCCGACGCGCGACCTTGCGGCTGCCGCCGGATGCAACGGTCGCTATCTTTCATGGAACAGTCCTCCAGCAGTCCGTGGACAAAGCGGCCCGAGCACCGAGAGCGGCGAGGCGCCGGGCTGACATGTTGTTGAAGTTTCGCATCTTGTTGCGGTGAGTGTGG
>JAPPNO010000041.1 GCA_028873845.1 Gemmatimonadota bacterium
CGATGCGGTCGGCCCAAGGGTCACCAAGAAGGACTGCGGGCTCGTCGTCGACGCGTTCCTCGACGCCGTGAAGGACGCGCTTGAGCGGGGCGAGGGCATCGAGATCCGGGGATTCGGGACCTTCAAGGTCAGACGCCGCAAGCGCCGCACCGCCCGCAACCCCAGGACGGGCGAACCGGTCGAGGTTCCAACGCGCGCCGCGCCGGTCTTCCAGCCCTCGTCACTCCTCCGCGAGCGCGTGACTCGGGGAAACGCCTCCGAATGAAGGGCCGACGAAGCCTGCTGGGTGCGCACGGGTGCGATGCCCCACAGACCAGAGAGCCGGGCCATCAGGCCGCTAGCACCTCCTCTAGGGAGCGGCGAATGCGGTCACGGTTGGCACCCAAGCTAGAGTATTGCCGGTCACAGACGTCCGTCAGGCGGGCGAGCACGTTGCGGCCGATGGCCTGCTGGTTCTCGAACACCGCTAGCGACCGGAATAGGAGTCCCCATTTTTCGTACTGAAGCAGGGAGATCGTGGCGTCCCGGGTCTTCCCGTCACCCACGAGCCCGAAGACGATCAGCGGTCGTGTCGGATGTTCGATTCGACAGTCTGCCCTGTAGATGCCCTTGGGATCATGCTCCTCGTGTCGCCAGTCGAAAACCATTCGGTCGTCCGGAATCGCATCGACCAGAAACGCCCGGAAGTCTTCCTGAAACGTCGACCTGACTCGCTCGCGTGAGAGGTATGAGACATCGTTGATCTTCAGGACCGCTTGAATGAAGGAGAACAGAGCATCTCCAAAGCGCTCACCGGGCACCGGAAGTACCAGTTCACCGTCCCGGTCCTCCACACCGAAGGCCGTCAGGGCATTCGCAATGATCTTCTGGCGGGTTCCACGATGGAGATCCCGCTCGTCAAGGTCGTAGGTTAGGCGCATGAACGTGGTGCCTTGGTCCGTCAGGTGCCAGCACCCTTCGCGTTGCTCCAGAGCGATTTCCAAACAGTCGCCATCGTCGTACTCGAACGGATTGGCGATTAGGTAGCGGCCCAACCCTTCGGGCACCAAGTCGATCTCGCGACACACCCGGTCCCGGAACGACGCCACGATCCGATCAGCCGTCACGGGGTTTCCTCCAGTTCCAGCCCCAATTGGCCCGAATCCTCGTCCGGCCCAAAAGTCAATCCCGCGTCCTGCTGCAAGCAGCCTACCGCTCCCTCGTAATTCGAGAACCGATCCGTCGGCTCGGCATACGCGTCCTCGCGACGCCCCGTGAGCTGGTAGCGTTCGGTAGCAGTATGGATGTGGAAGTCCCTAAACCGGTCTCCCTCGATGCGGTTACGATGCCAATGGCGACCGTTGTACCGACGAAGCCGGAACCATCGATTCGACTCTGGCACCCTGACCATGAGGATCGCGGAAAAGGCCATTGGATTGGCCGAACTCCTGCGCAATACCACCCTGAATTCGGTCCCGTCCGCCCCCTGGTAGTCCGCACGCGCTTCGACATGCCCTCGCTTCTGGCGTAGGCTTGGAAAGCCGTGGTGGGTTCCGGTACGGGCCTTGGGCATCTCGATCAAGGCTCCGATCTCGCTGTCGTCAAAGGTCACCAAGATCCTTAGTCCGTGTTGTCCGTACGCATGAGCGGCGCTCCAAGTCGCTCTTTGATCACGCTTTCCACCTCCGAAACGCTCGGTCGATTCTCAGAAACTCTCGACGAGAAGATCTCGCCGCTGAATGCCCCAAGTCAAACCTGCCGCCGTCATTTCGGACGCGGAAGCCGCGTGTCGCGCCCTCTAGCGGGTTCCCCGATACGACCGGTGTGCCCCGCTGATCCAGCCACACGCCAGCGTAGCGTCCGCTTGCTCTTCCGGGCTACCGTTACCGGCTGCCGCTGCACACCCTGCCTCCGGGTTTGTCCGTGGACGGATCGGGACCGGGTTGCGGAACGCCATCGAAGCCTTGGGGGGCATCTGCTAGGAGCGGCGGGCTCAGGTGTTGGCGCGCGGGACGAGGTCGCTGCAGGAGGAATTGACACGCAGGATCCCTGCTGTCGTGAACGAACACAGGCTACATCCATGAAGTCCGCCGGAGCCACTCGACCGTATCAAGCAAGGGAACTGAGCTTCGTAGTCTGGATGGGCGTCATGGAGGCGGAGACGTGATGCGCTCTGGATTCCCGCTCGACTTGCGTGAACGGCGGGATCCCTTCCACCGAATCAGCCTTCCCGCAAGACGCACTTGTCGGACGCTGACTCGCAAGACGATCCCCCCGAAGGTGTTCGCCCTGGTTGCGAGTCCCGCCGATTGGCTCCGGTTTTCCCGCTTCCGGGGCACGGTCCAGCAAGGTCCAGTCAGACGGCAGGAATGGCAGATCGTGCAGTCCCAGTTAGACTTACGTGATTTCCTGCCGTGATGTTGGTCGTTAGCCGTCCGCCTACGCGATGGGGGAGGTGCGCGGGTCTTCTCCGATCCGAAGTCGGGTCGGAGGGAAGCGGGCGAACTTGACGTCCGTCGCTGAGGTTCCACCTATTCCGGCATGGCCACCCTGCAACAACTCCTTCTCGGATCCAGCCGCACCTTCAGCGTGGGAATCGACCTGCTGCCGGAGCCGTTGCGGCAAGAGATCACGGTGGCCTACCTGCTTCTCCGCGTCTCCGACTACCTCGAGGACAGCGAGGTGCTTGCCGACGACGACAAGATTGCCATGCTGGAGGACTGGCGCCGCGCTCTTGCCGACCATGGTGAACGCACGGCGCTGATCGCACGTCTCGGCGAGGCTCGTGAAGAGACGCCCGACGCCCTGGTGGCCCGCGACGCGACCACCGTGCTCGAGGGATTGGACCGGATGGAGCCCCGCGCACGTGAAATCGTGGTGCGGCGGGTGCGCGAGTCGACCGCGGGGATGGCGCGCTGGACGCGGCGCGGGTCGGTCTTCAACAACGAAGCCGACCTCGACGACTACATGCACGAGGTGGCCGGGCGGGTGGGGCTTCTCCTCACGGAACTCTTCGCGCTCCGCCTCTCCGGAGTCGCGAGGAGCGCCGAACGGATGATGGAGCTGGGAAGGGAGTTCGGACTGGCCCTTCAGACCGTGAATGTGATCCGTGGACTACATGAGGATCCTCGCAGGGACTGGGTATACGTTCCCCGGAGCTTCGTTCCCGAGGAACTTCAATCGCCCGCGGCGATCTTCGATCCATCGAACGTCGAAGCGGGCATGAGTGTCGTCGCCAGACTCGCAGCCAAGGCGGACTCGCACCTCGCGGCGGCCCTCCGGTACGTCGCCCTCATCCCTCGCCGCCACCATCGCGTCCGCCTCTTCTGCCTGCTGCCGCTCTTCTTCGCGATTCGCACGCTCGCCGTGAGCCGGGGCAACCCGGATGTGCTACGCGCGGAAGTCAAGATGACCCGTGACGAGGTTCGCGCCATCACGCGTCACGCGCGAGTGATGGGGGTGTCCAATCGGTGGATCGGGTGGTATTGCGGGCGGCTGGCGGGGTAGCTTGGGGAAGGCCCCCGCGAGCACCGGGGCCGGATTCGAGGACGGAATGATGACGAAGAGGCTGACCCGGAAGTCCGCCGCGCGCCTACTGACCGGTGGCGCAACCCTCTGCCTTGCCTGCACGGGCGCGGAGGACGCGCCTCCCCAATCGGGCGTTGGAGAGTGGGAGCTCGTCGAGGATCTGCGGCTCGACGCGAACGCCGAGGACTTCTCCGTGGTCGGGTGGGTCTTCGTGGGACCGGAGGGTCACATCGTCGTGCCGGAGCCGCAGGACTCGCGGGTTCGCATCTACGACTCGACCGGAACACTGGTGACGATGGTCGGGAGGAGTGGGGAGGGGCCCGGAGAATTCCGACAAGTGGGGCCCGTCTTTTGGGCTGCGGACACGTTGGTCGTGTGGGATGTGCAACTCAACCGCGGAATGTACCTCCTGACGGACGGGACTCTGGTGCGCACGGAGACTGGGCGGTTCCTTGGCCGGGACCCCCGTGCTTCGGGAGTGGATAGCACCATCGTCTTCTTCGTCCCCCTGGCCGTGGATGCCGAGGGTGCGAAAATCGGGGAGGCCCGCCTGAGGATTTCAGGCGGCGGCAGGGGCTGGGGGGAGAACGCGTTTGTCAGGGTGTCGGGCGATGGGGAACCCTCCGTGGTCGCCACGCCGCCGAACCTGGAGGATGACCTGGTCGTCGTATCCGGCCTGGGCAACCCGGTTCCCTTCGCCTTCCGGGCGCGAGCCGGCATCGCAGCGGATGGAAGCCGATTCCTGTTCATGACGGCTGATCAATCGACCCTCGAACCGACGTTCAACCTGACGCTGGTCCGCCCGACCCACGACACGGTGTTCTCACGGTCCTACGCGTACCCCGGGGAGCCGATCCCCGATTCGGCAATGGAACGCGGCCTCGCCGACATGGTGCCGGAGAACGAGCTTGCCCGCCGCTTCCGGGCCCTGGCCCGCGATCGCGCGCCCTTGGTCTACCCGCCAACCGACGTCACGCTCGGTCTCGACGGGACGATCTGGGTGGAACTGCGCCGGACGGAAGGTGGCACGCCCGTGCACGCGCTGAGCGAGTCGGGAGACCCGATCGGTTCCCTGCTTCTGCCGGCGCGATCGCGCATCCAGCAGGCCAGCATGACGCACGTGTGGGTGACGGAATACGACCCGCTGGATCTCGCCAGTGTGGTTCGATACCGGGTGATTCGCGGGAACTGAGAATACGGCCGGGACGGCGCGGGGTGCGTGTCCAACCGCCGGGTCGGCTGGTATTGCCGGTGGTCGGCGGGATCGTCAGTGTTGTGGCCAAGGCATTTGACGCGTTCGACTTTCCGGAGCAGGAACATGACCCGATTGAGTCGCAGAGGTTTCCTGAAGACGACGGCGGCGGCCGGGGTCGCCGCGATTCCCGCCGCCGGCGGCCTCGCCTGTGGCCAGGGGACGGCGAACGAGGGTGCGGGGGACCCGGGTGGAGGCGGTGCGGACGACCCGCTCGGCGTTCGAGGCGACTTCCCGGTCACCGAAGATCTCGCCTATCTCAACACGGCTTCCGTGGGACCGCTGCCGGTCCCCGTCCGCGATGCCCTGCGCACGTACGCGGACCGGAAGACGCTCATGCGCAATCCGCGCGCGGCCCGCGAGGCGATCGCGAGTGCCCGTTCGCGCTTCGCCGGCCTCTTCGGCGCCGACGAGGACGAACTCGCCTTTCTCTACGCGACGAGCGGTGCCGAGAACATCATCGTGAGCGCGATCCAATGGCGGGAAGGGGACAACGTGGTGGTCGACGAACTGCACTTCACCACCACATTCGTGCTGTACCGGGAGCTGGAGCGCCGGGCCGGGGTCGAACTGCGGATCATCCCCGCGCGGGGCGGGGCCGTCACCGTGGACGACTTCGCCGCGCGCACCGATGGGCGGACCCGGCTCATCAGCGTGGCCTGGGTGTCGAACCGAAACGGCTTCCGCTACGACCTGCCTCCGCTGGCCGAACTCGCCCACGCCCACGGCGCGTATCTGTACGCCGACGCGATCCAGGCCTGGGGGACTTTCCCGACCGACCTCCACGCCGAGAATGTCGACTTTGCGTGCGGCAACGGCTACAAGTGGCTGCACGCCGACTTCGGCTGCGCCCCGTTCTATGTCCGCCGCGAGCACCTGGAGTGGATGACCCCGGATCGCTGGGGTCACCGGCAGGTCGCCGAGTCGCTGGCCGGGCACCGCTTCCGTCTGAAGGAGGATGCGGAGAAGCTGGAATACGCGAACCCGGCATACGGGCCGGTGACGGCGATGGACGCGGCGCTGGAGTACATGGGGCGGGTGGGACTGGACCGGATCGCGGGGCACACGCATGCGCTGGCCGCGAAGCTGCGCGAGGGCGCGGAGGCGCTGGGGATGCGAATGTTCACGCCGCCGGGCAATCCCTCGGCGATCGTCAGCTTCTACCATGGGCTGGATCATGAGGTGCTGGCGGGGGCGCTGGCCGACGAGCGGGTGGCGGTGACGTTTCAGGAGGACGGAGCGCTGCTCAGGGCGGCGGTGGGGATGTTCAACAACCAGGGGGACGTGGACCGGTTGCTGGGGGTGGTGGGGGGGCTGGTGTAGGGGACCCTACGGCCCAAGCGCCCCGAGCGGGATCACGCTCACGCCATCCGGACGGACATACCCGTACCCGCAATCGACGATTACGCCCAACGCGGCGGGTTCTCCACATCGGCTCGTGTCGACCCTGTCCGCAAACTTCAGGAGTGAGCGCCCCGCGCCGTCGATCCGGCTCAGTCCGAGCTTGATCTCGAAGGCCGCCCACCGCCCGGGGCCGGCATCGACGACGGCGTCCACTTCGAGGCCGGTGTGATCGCGGTAGTGATAGACCCTTGCGCCCATTGCCTGAGCGTGGACGCGCAGATCCCGGATCACCATCGATTCGAACAGAAGCCCGAACCAGGAGAAGTCGTGAAGGAGGTGGTCCGGACCCGTGCCGAGTGCCGCCGCCGCGATGGAAGGATCCACGAAGTGACGCTTTGGAGAGACCTGAAGACGGGAGCGTGACCTCAGGTGGGGTGCCCACGGCGGCTGGTCCTCCACAACCATGAGGCGTTCGAGGCCGGTGAGGTAGGAGCGGGCGGTGTGGTCCGTCATCGAGGCCTGCTCCGGACCGGCAACGTCGCGCGCGATCGCTGCCAGAGACGCGGAGGTCGCGACGTTTCGAGCCAGCGAACGCATGAACCGGTGGACTCGGTCCGGGTCCCGCCGGACGCCGTCAACCCGCTGAAGGTCGGCACGGCAGATGTCGTCGACGTAGCCCCGGTTCACGCGCAAGGCCTCTTCGGCCGACGATGCGAGGTGGCCCGGCCAGCCACCGACGCAAACGAGACGAGCGAGGTCGTGCACGGACAAGTCGGCCGTCGGATGGTGCACGGGCACTCCACTGAGCACATTCCGCAACGACACCTTGCCGGTGCTGGAGCCCAGCTCGAAGAGGGACATGGGGCGAAGGCGCAACCGGACGATTCGGCCGGCACCGGTGTGACGTGTGATGTCATCGGGTGGAACGGCCGATCCTGTGAGAATGAAATGACCCTTTCCGGGACGCGCATCGACCGCGCGCCGAACGTGGTTCCAGATCACCGGGGCCGTTTGCCACTCGTCGATCAGCCGGGGAGTTGCCCCTTCGAGCACCAGGCCGGGACTGACCGCGATCATGTCCTGTGCTCTCCGGTCCACATCCAGAAGGACCTCGCTTGCGGCTATCTGCCGGGCAGTCACCGTCTTGCCGCAGGCTCTCGGGCCTTCGATCAGGACTGCTCCGGCCGCCGCCAGGCACTGTTTCAACTCCTCGTCGGCGACACGTTGGGTGTAGTGCTCGATGCTGCGAGCTCCCGGATCACGGTGGTGAGGTTGCTGTGATGAAGGAGACTAACAGCGTGGAGACAGATGTTCAACGCCTGTGGAGATAAATTTTCAGCGCAAATTCAGACAAACTTTCAACGTCTTCGGAGACAGATTTTCGGCGAAGGGCTAGAGGATCATACCCCTGACTTGATGGGCGATACAGTGGCGAATGGATGGATGATTCCGATAGATTGAATGGAGAACGCCGGAACCGGGACGGACACCCGATTCCGGCGCATACCACGAACGATGGAGCGTTCATGGCCTCCGACACCAAGCTGGTCACCCGGACCGTCAGCCGCAAGGCGTACCTCTCCAGAGCGGGACACCGGAACCTGTCGGACCTGTTCGGCCAACTGACCTGGCTGTGGAACATCGCGCTGTACCGCAGGAAGCAGGCGTGGATCGAGCGTGAGGAATCGGTCTCCTACTACGACCAGTGCAAGGTGCTCACGAAGGCCCGTCGGGACCCAGCGTGGAGCCGGTTCCCGGTCATGGCCCAGCGGAGCGTCCTCCAGCGGCTTGACCGCGCCTACAGGCGGTTCTTCGAGCGGGTGAAGGCCGGTGGTGAGAAACCCGGACACCCGCGCTTCAAGCCGGGCGACCGGGGCATCCGCAGTTTCGAGGTCACCACGCCCGTCAGGACCAATGGCAGGTGGTCATGGGTGGTGGTGAAGGGCGTGGGTCGGATACGATTCCGGGGTGGGGTTCCGGAGGGCAGGGTGAAGCAGGTCCGGGTCGTCCGCACCGCGCGCCGGGCAAAGGTCCAGCTGGTTGTCGAGCGACAGATCGAAGTCATCCCCGATCGGCGCCCCATGGTGGGCCTCGACATGGGCATCAAGGCACGGGTCGCCCTGTCGACGGGCCAGACCGTACCCGGTGTCAGAATCGACCGGCGCGAGCTCAAACGCAGGCAGAGGCGGCTGTCCAAAGCCAGGCGGGGCAGTCGCAACCGGAGGAAGCGGAAGGCCGAGCTTGCCCGCGAGTGGCAGCGGGTCCGGGACCGGGAGCACGGCGCGCTCCATGAACTCACCGCGGCCATCGTCCGCGACCATGGTGCCAATCTGGCCGTCGAAGATCTGCGGATACCGAACATGGTGCGAAACCGCCACCTGGCCCCCGCAATCCACGAACAGCAATGGGGCGCCGCCGTCCGAATGCTGAGCTACAAGGCTGAAAGCGCCGGTGGCTCGGTGACGACCGTCGCCCCCCACCATACGTCGCGTGAATGCAGCAGGTGCGGTGGGAGGCAGGACTTGTCGCTTGCCGTCCGGGTCTACCGCTGCTCCGACTGCGGACTGCACATCGACCGGGATGTGAACGCGGCAAGGAACGTGCTCCAGAAGGCCATGAGCCCGAATCCGGGCGGGAATTCCCCGGAACGCGCGGAGCGCCACCCGAGAGCGGGTGCAATACTGCCCGCAAGTGCGTAGAACCATACCCCTGTCTACTGTCAGGGGTATAATCCCCATAACTTCCCGCATGCTCCTCGACACCCCCTTCCACCCCCGCACCGCCCCCCTCTGCCACAGCCGCCGCTGGCGCAACTGGTCGGGGTACGCCAGCGCGCTCACCTACGAGCCCGGCCACGAGTACGAGTACTACGCGGTGCGCAGCGGCGCGGCGCTTTTCGACGTATCGCCTCTGCGCAAGTATGAGGTCACGGGTGTGGATGCGGCCACGCTGGTTGACCGGGTCGTAACCCGCGACGCGCTCGACTGCCCGGATGGCAGGGTGCTGTACACGCCGTGGTGCGATGAAGCGGGGAAGATGATCGACGACGGGACGGTTCAGCGGCTGAGCACGGACAGGTTCCGCATCACGGCGGCGGACCCGTGCCTGCGCTGGTTCCAGGACTGTGCGCTGGGGATGGACGTGGTGGTGCGCGACATCACGCTGGATCTCGCGGCGCTTGCGTTGCAGGGTCCGACATCGCGGGAGATTCTGGCGCGGGTGGTGACGGGGGCGGACGTCGGCGCGCTGCCGTTTTTCGCGCTCGCGGAGGGGAGAATCGGCGCGGCCCCGGTCACCATCACCCGAACCGGGTACACGGGGGACCTGGGGTACGAGATCTGGGTGGGTCCCGAGCACGCGCTAGCGGTGTGGGATGCGCTGGCCGAGGTGGGGCGCGGCCATGGCCTCGCTCCGGCCGGGCTCGACGCGCTCGACGTGGCGCGGATTGAGGCGGGGTTGCTGCTCAAGGACGTGGACTACGTGTCGTCGTGGGCGGCGTTGATCGAGTCGCGGAAGTCGTCGCCGTATGAGGCGGGGCTGGGGTGGGCTGTACAGCCGAGGCCGGGGCGTGAATTCGTGGGGAGCAGGGCGCTGGCGTGGGAAGCGGCCACGCCTTCCGAGTGGGCGTTCGCAGGCCTCGAGGTCGACTGGCCGCACATCGAGAAACGTTTCGCGGCGGTGGGGCTGCCGCCTCTGGTGGCCGGGCGCGCCTCGCGGGCGGCGGTCCCGATCCATGCCGGCGGCAAGCAGGTCGGGTATGTGACGAGTTCCACCTTTTCGCCGATCCTCAAGAAGTACATCGCGCTGGCGACGATCCGGCGTGACTTCGCGCGGCCCGGTCGCCGCGTGGAGTTCGAGCTCACCGTGGAGTTCGTGCGCCACACGGTGCCGGCACGCGTGGTGAAGACGCCGTTCTTCGATCCGGCGCGGAAGCGGGGTTGAGAGGGTGAACATCGTCGCCATGCGCTGCGTCGCGTCCGAGTGGCCCGCGAAGGCCCGGCTTGTGAAACGTTTCACAAACAATCGCCGATTCCGGAAACCCGGCAATCCGCGGTTGAACCCGCGCGAGCAGCGTACGGGGCAAGGCGCCGGGCCGGTCGGGCGTGACGGGAGGCGCTGACCTCGATGGCAAAGCAATACGACGTCATCGTCATCGGCGGCGGGCACAACGGCCTCGTCCACGCGGCCTACCTGGCTCGCGCCGGCCTTGACGTGTGCGTCCTGGAAGCGCGACCGCTCGTCGGCGGCGCCACGGTCACCGAAGAGATCTTCCCCGGCTTCAAGTACAGCGTCTTCTCCTACGTCGTCAGCCTGATGCGGCCGGACATCATCCGCGAGCTTGACCTGCCCCGCCACGGCCTCGCCATCCTGCCGCTCGAGAGCACACTCACCCCGCTGCCCGACGGCGATCGCATCTATCGCGACGCCGACCACCACCGCACCTGGCGCGACATCGCCCGCTTCTCGATCCGCGACGCCGAGGCGTATGACGACTACGGCCGCTCGCTCTTCTTCATGGCGCGGGCGGTGAAATACCTGCTCGACATCGTCCCCCCCGATCCCGCCCGCCTTTCTCCCGGCGACATCTCCGGCATGTTGCGCCTGGGGCGGCACTTCCTCGGACTCGAACCGGACCAGCTCCACCTGCTCGTCAAGCTGATGACCATGAGCGCGGCCGACTTCCTCGAGGAGTGGTTCGAGACAGACGTGCTCAAGGCGACGCTTTCAGCAAGCGGGATCATCGGCACGTTTCTGGGGCCGCGCTCTCCGGGCACGGCGTACGTCCTCCTGCACCACTACATGGGCGAGATCGACGGGCACTTCCGGGCGTGGGGCTTTGCCAAGGGAGGGACCGGGGCGGTGGCGCAGGCGATCGCTTCGGCGGCGCGCGAGGCGGGGGCGGAGATTCGCACCGATGCGCCGGTGGCACGGGTGATGGTCAAGAACGGGCGAGTCAATGGCGTGGCGCTCGCCAACGGGGACGAACTGCGCGCCAGGGCGGTGTCGTCGAGCCTCGATCCGCGCCGCACCTTCCTCGATCTGGTCGACGAAAACGAGCTCCCCGACGAAGTGTTGAAAGGGGTGCGCAGCTACCGCTTCCGCGGCTCCTCCGGCAAGGTCAACCTGGCCCTCGACGCGGCCCCCGACCTCACCTGCATGCCCGGTCACGGTCCCCATCTGCGCGGCGCCGTCTCGATCAGCCCGTCCATCGACTACCTGGAACGCGCCTACGACGACGCGAAGTACGGTGATTTCTCGCGGGAACCGTACATCGACATCGTCATCCCCTCGGCCATCGATCCAGCCATGGCGCCGCCCGGCAAGCACGTCATGTCGTGCTTCGTGCAGTATGCGCCCTACGAGCTGCGCGAAGGGACATGGGACGAGAAGCGCGAGGCGTTCGGGGACACGGTGATCGACACGCTGGCGAAGTACATCCCGAACCTGAGGGACATCATCCTGCACCGTCAGGTGGTCACGCCGCTGGACATCGAGCGCACCACGGGGCTGTCGCAGGGGAACATCTTCCAGGGTGAGCTGACACCGTCACAGCTGTTCTTCCTGCGGCCGGTCGCGGGGTACGCGAAATACAGGACGCCGGTGCGGGGGTACTATCAGTGCGGGTCGGGGACGCATCCGGGCGGAGGGATCATGGGGGCGCCGGGGAAGCTGGCGGCGGGGGTGGTGATGGGGGATCTGCGGCGGGGGCGGGGGAGGAGCGGGCCGGGGGGGAGGGGCGGCAGGTGAAGACCTACGATGCGGTCGTCGTCGGGGCGGGCCACAACGGGCTGGTAGCCGCCGCCCTGCTTGCGCGAAAAGGACGGAGGGTGCTGGTGGTGGAGCGGCGGGGGGTGGTGGGGGGCGCTGCCGCCAGCGAGGAGATCTTCCCGGGATGCCGGGTGAGCCTGGCCGCGCAGGACGCGGGGCTTTTCCGGCGTGACGTGGTGGCCGAAGCAGGGATTGACTCGCACGGCCTCGAGTGGGTTGAGCCGGCGGCGCTCGCGACCTCGCTTATCGGTGGTGGCGAAGCCATGACTATCTGGCGCCATCCGGCCATCACGCGCCACGAGATCGCCTACTACAGCAACGAGGATGCGTCCCGATACGCCGAGTGGGTCGACTATCTGGACTCGATGGCACGCGCCCTCCGAATCGTCCTCGACCGCCCCGCCCCACCCCTTCACGACCTCACTAAGCGGGAACGCATTCGCCTCCTGCGCCCCATGGCCCAGGCCGCCCGCCTCGGGAAACGCAGCGTGGTGGAGCTTCTCCACGTCCTCTCCCTCCCCGCCCGCGACCTCCTCGACGACTGGTTCACCAGCGACGAACTCAAGGGAATGCTCGGCACCACCGCCCTGCTGGGCGCGAGCCAGGGCCCGAGCGCGATGGGGGGCGCCTTCCGCATGCTCTACCACGCCACGGGCGGCCCGGCCCACGGCTTTCGCTCATCGGCTTTCCCGAAAGGCGGTCTCGGCAAGCTCTCAGATGCTCTCGCCGCCGCGGCGCAAGTTCACGGCGCCGAAATCCGCACCGGCACCGAAGTCGAACGCATCCTGGTGGAGGACGGGGCGGCCACCGGTGTATTGCTGGCCCGCGGCGAAGAGGTCCAGGCCCGATGCGTCGTGTCGAACCTCGACCCTCGCCGCACCTTCTTCGACCTGGTGGGCGCACCCCGGCTGGGACCCGAATTCAACCGCAAGGTGGCCAACATCCGGATGCGCGGCACCACCGCCACGCTGCACCTGCTCCTCGACGGGCTCCCGCCTCTCCCGGACGCCGCCGAGCGCCTCGCCGGCCACACGCTGGTAGCCCCCACCCTCGACTACCTCGAGCGCGCCGGCGATGACGCCAAGTACGGCCGCTGCTCGGCGCGCCCCCACCTGGACATGGTGATCCCCACCCTGCACGACCCCAACCTCGCCCCTCCCGGCCGTCACCTCGCGTCGATCCAGATCCGCTACGCCCCCTACCACCTTCGCGCGGCCAGCTGGAAAGACCCCGCCCCAAGCGACGCGCTCTTCTCCACCGTCCTGGAAGTCCTCGACGAGTTCCTCCCCGGCACACGCAAGCGCATCCTCGACCACCGCCTCCTCACCCCACTCGACCTCGAAACTGAACTCGGGCTCACCCACGGCGACGAATACCACGGCCAGATGGGTCTCGACCAGCTCCTCTTCATGCGGCCGGTCGCGGGCTGGGCCGGATATCGGACCCCAGTGGGCAGGCTATTCCTGTGCGGGTCAGGCACTCACCCGGGAGGCGGGGTCAGCGGCGCTCCGGGCCGACTCGCCGCCCGTGAGATCCTGCGGGGGTGAACACTGGCTGTGACTCGGCAATACTCACGAAATGTAAATCGCAATATACATTTGGTAATGTGGACTTTACATCTGCAACCATCAAGATAAGTCACCCGAGAGGAAAGGAGTGACCATCAACGCACAACGGAAGACGCTCTTCGACAGGGGGGAACGAACGGACGCCGGCCCGATGAGACACGATGAGTCAGCCTTCGGGTTCCTGAATCGCACCGCCGACCCCAGGTTCGCCCAAGGGCGGCTCTTCTTTGAAGGCGTATTCGCGAGATACCCGGAAGAGCACCGGGCGCAACTCCGCGGCCGATTCCGGTCGAAGAGGGACGAGCAACATCAGGGCGCCATATTGGAGCTAATGCTTTTCGCGGCTCTCGAAGGTCAGGGGGTCGAAGTGAGCGATCGGACGCCGGACTTCCGGGTGGGCAGCGGCGATGAGCGCTGGTGTCTGGAGGCGACCAGCCTCACTCCCGACAAGTTCGACATGCCACGGGGTTTACGAACGGTGGTCGCCACGATCCAACGGGAACTGCGGTCGAGTGACTACTTCTTGCATCTGAGGCTGCACGGGTCTCTCAAATCGACGCCGCGCAAGGAACGATACCTGAAGCCGCTCCGAGAGCTCTTGGAAACACCCTTGGACAAGGCCCACCTTGGCTCCGTTTGTATTCGGTTTGACGGCATGCAACTAACCGCCACCCTGATGCCAAAGGGTTCGCCCAGAGGTGACTCACACTCGGTGATCGGAATTCAGTCCTATGGCGACGCTGAGATAGTGGTCACCCCCAAGGCCACATCAGCACTCCTCAAGACCCTTGTGGGAAAGGCCCGGAAGATAGGAGAACGGCACCGCTGTGCCCGAGCTTGGCTTGCGGTTGCGATCCCAGACGACGAATTGGCCATAGGGTTCGACGACTTGATGCTCCATGCCCTGTTTGGCGCTGATCACTACGGGTCGGTGGCGAGCTCAGGCGAGAGTTTCTGGTTCCGCAGGGACCGAAGCCCAGTCCGTACCCATATCGAGGGTGTAGTCGTGCTCGGGCCACTGCTTTGGTGGGCACTGGAGAGTAGTGAGATGTTCTGCCGTGTGTATCGCTCGCCGTGGACGGAGCGTCGTCCTCCGACGCCTCTGTCCCTGTTGCCAACCGTCGGGATCACCAAGACCGGTGCTATCATGCGCTCCGAAGGCAAGCAATTCGCCGGGCTTCTCGGCGATCAGGTTCGGCGACGAACCGAGTCGCCGGGATGACGGGCCGTCAGATCGGATCTGCTCACCGACTGGGGCAAGCCCACCCACCTATCCCCATCCCCCCACCTCCAACCTCTCCCGTCCGAACAACCCCCCCGTCTCAGCCCGGAATCGGCACCGCGCCTGCTCCACATACTCTCCGTCCACCTCCACGCCGACGCTGTTCCTCCCCGATCGCGCCGCCGCGACCGAAGTCGTGCCCGTGCCGAGGAACGGATCGAGCACGGTGTCGCCCACGAACGAGAACATTCGGATCAGCCGCACGGCCAACTTGAGCGGATAGGGTGCCGGATGATGCCGCGTGGATGCGCCGGGGATCGTCCAGATCTGCCTGAACCACTCCCGGTGCTGGTCCGCCGAGATCACGCTGAGAGCCCGCGCCGCGGGGGACGGGCTGCGGTATCCCCCGGGCTTGCGCTGCATGAGGATGAACTCGATGTCGTTCTTGATCACCGCATTGGGCTCGTAGGGCTTCCCCAGGAATCCGCCTGCGCCGCCGATCTCGAAGTTGGCGTTCGCGATCTTGTGCCAGATGATCGGGGCGAGGTTGTCGAATCCACGCTGCCGGCATGACTCCTGGATGCTGGCGTGCAGCGGGACCACGACATGGCGGCCGTGTCGGCGCCTGGACAGGCAGACGTCCCCGACCACGATGACCAGCCGGCCCCCGGGAACCAGGACGCGGTGGCACTCGCTCCACACCTTGGCGAGCTCGGCAACGAACCGCTCATAGTCCGCGACCGCCCCCAGCTGGTCGTCCCCCTCGTTGTATTCCTTCAGAGTCCAGTAGGGAGGGGATGTGACGACCAGGTGGACGGACCGGTCGGAGAGTCCGGAAAGGTCGCGGGCGTCTCCCTGGACGATGCGGTGGTCCGACGGCACCTCCTGCACGGCAGCCGCGACCCGCGCCGAGTCCGCGGAACTCCGCGCGATGCCGGGCAAGGCGGTCTTCAGGGCTTCGTCCGACAACCGGAGGTCGGGAAGGTGACGCTCAACCACCGCGGCAAGCCGCCGATCGCGAACCGGTACGGTGGGCGGGGTCATGGAGCACGCTCCAGGACCGGATTTCGGTTCCGCACAGCAGCAACGAGGCGATCGAAGAATGGGGCGGCTTCCGCAGCGCCGGACACCAGACGGGGACCTTCGGAGAAATCGACCTCCAGAAACAGCGACGCCTCGATCATCCCGATGCTCCATGAAGGAGGCCGCCGACCCGAAAGGCGGGTGATCCTACTCTTGAGAAGCTCGGACCAGGTGCTGTCGTGGAGACGGCTGTAGGTATCCTCGGCAACGTTGAACAGCATGATGTAGCCCGTCACGATCTCCGGCGAGTACATTTGCACGTTGGTGACCTCGCCCATCAGGTCATCGACGCGGTTTGGGACCGTGCCTCCGAGGTTCTTCAGAAGGGACTTCAGGGAGATCGCCAGACGAGGCTTGTCGTCCATTCTCCAGGCCACGTCCCAGGACTTCTCCCGCCCCCCGCCGGGGAGCGTGGCCTCGGTGACGGCTGCGGGAAGACCACGGCCAGCCAGCTCGGCGACACAGAACCGGGCCAGTCCGTCCAACCGCTTGGTGGAAGTCGCCTTTCCCTCCGTCACCGCGATCCGTACAGCGAGTCAACTGCATCCTGGAGGGTCATGTGGGAGCGCTTCGGCGTGAGGGACGGTATTGGAAGATAGGCTGGTCAAACGGGCGCGGAAATGCTCGGACGGGCGCTTCGACGGACCGCTGTCGTCCGTTGTCCGGCTACCCCTCCGGCGCCACCAGCCGCCGCCCGATGACGTGGGGCCTCCCGACCTCGTCCCACCGGGCACCCCAGACGTGAGTCTCCGTCGCGTCGGTGAGCCACATCGACTCGGGCAGCAGCACGCGCCGAAGCAACCCGGTCCGATCACCTCTCGGCACGGCGTAGTACACCCTCAGCGTGTCCACAACTTCGGGTGTCCTGAACCAGACTTCCCCCGAGGCCGTCAGCACCGGCGGTGCCTCGGCGGGAGGCACGTACTCCGGCCGGTAGAGGCCGTCGTAGTACGACTCGCGAAGCCGTGCCGGCGGTATGTCGCGCGACGCGCGCTGGGCCAGCCATGTCTCGGCCACCTCGTCCACCATCGCTGAGGTGAGGCGCCTGGGGGCCAGTGCCACTCGCCGGTGCCAGATCGTGTCGCCGCTCGCGTCCACCTCGATCAGTTCCACCGTTCCGGGATCTCCCTTCGGACGCATCACCACTGCCGCACCCGGCTCGAACCGCACATGATCCGGATCGCCAAAGGGCTGGGCTGTGACGATTTGCCGGTCGAGGACCCCTTCCGGAATCGAAATGACGTGCGTCAGGTTGCCGATGTCCAGCCACAGGAGGGGCTGCGGGTCGCTCCGCTGTCCGTTGCCCAGATCGCGGACGCCCAGGACGGGCCTGCGAGGGTCGGGCAACAACGTCTCGCCGGTCGGTGTTGAACTGGTGGTTATGGGGAGACTGCCCAGGTACGAGCCCGCATCGGCCCAATGGAGATCGACGGACCGGCCCTGGTAGTTCAGGGTGGCCGGCGGTCCCGGTGTGGTCCCCACCAGTTCCCCGTGGGCCGTGTAGCTTGTGTACCCGCCCCGTCCGGCTTCCTGCACTCTGAAGGCGCCATCGGTCTCGATGTGCGGGGATCCCATGTCGATGAACTCCCCGGGTCCCTCACCCTCTGGCCCACGCGGAAGAGGAGGGTGCCGTCGGGGGTCCACACCGTGGGGCGCCGGAAGGACCGAAGGAGCGATGGAGCGACGGCGAATCTCATGAGTTCTCCCTGTGGCGACTTGAGGCGGCTGTTGCTGGGGCCCACGGTAGTCGACATCTGCAAGCCTGCCCCCTCCCCATGTGAAACTAATTGTCTAGGATTTTTACCGAAAGATCGCTGGTCATCGCGGCGCAAGGGACGGACTGTCATGAGGTCGTCGTCTACCGGGCTTGTGTACGAGCACCACGGCATCAATCCTGGGGAAGGCCGGCCACCCTTCAGAACCCCCGGAATCAAATGAAGCCGCCATTCCGCCACACCCTCCTTCTCTTCGCCGCGACCGCGTGCGGCGACCGGCCGGCCGGAGAAGACTCCCCCTTGCTTCACGCCACGGTGCGCGACAGCGCCGATGTGCGGATCATCGAGAACCCGCGTCCGCCGACCGGCACCAGGCTGGATTGGCGGATCGGTTCGGAGCCCGAGGTCACAATCGGCGAAGTGGAAGGCGCGGAGCCCTATCTCCTCGCCCGGGTATCGGACGCGCTCGTGCTGGCCGATGGCCGTATCGTCGTGGCGAACGGCGGTTCCCACGAGCTCCGGGTCTTCGACGCGTCGGGATACCATGTCGCCACATGGGGACGTCGTGGAGAAGGACCCGGCGAGTTCACGAACCTCAGCCAGGTACATCGATGGCCCGGGGATTCCCTGCTTGCGCTGTATTCGCAGGCCCGTCACCTCTCCGTCCTCGACTCCTCGGGCAACTTCGGCCGCTCCTTCACCCTGCAGCGAGGGTGGGCGTTCTTCACGGTGGAGTCGGTCTCGGCAACCGGCGCCATCCTCAGCTCCGATTTCGTCCGTCCGGGGAACCGGCCGGTGGGTTTCAGCCGTCTGCCGAGCCACTACCGGGTAAGAGGCCCGGAAGGGGAGACGCGATCCTCGCTGGGGTCTTTTCCCGGACCTGAAATGTTCGCCGTTCGCACCGCGCGCGGCTTGAGCGGCGGCGGGATCCCATTTCGTCACCGGGTGTCGGCCTTCGCCTGGGGCGACTTTGCGGCCGTGGCGCAGAACGACACCTATGAAATCAGGGCCTTCGATCTCGACGGGACGCTGAGAAGAATCGTCCGTCGCGATCACGAACTGGTCGCCCCTACCCGCCCACCTGGACGCATACATCGAGGATCGGGTCGCTGTACATCCGGAGGAAGAGCGCCCGGAGCGACGGGCGGAGCTGCGCGAATCTATGCGGGACCGGCACGTTCCCGAGACCCATCCCGCCTACGCCGCGGCACAGAGCGACCTGGTGGACCATCTCTGGGTTCGAGAATACGCCCTCCCGGGCGGGGGGGACCCCACTCCGGTATGGACGGTCTTCGACCCCGAAGGGCAGGTCCTGGGATTCATGGAAACGCCCGCCGGGCTGGGAATCTTCGAAATCGGCGAGGACTACATCCTGGGCCTCGCCAGAGACGACCTGGGAGTGGAATACGTGCAGGTGTGGTCGCTGGAGCGGTCGGGGCGGTGAACTGGGGAGTTCATCCATACCTCACGAGAATGTCAATCACAGTTTCCAATTGGTAATCTGTGATTGACATTTTTCTGCTGGATGAGGTGCCCGTGGCCAGCCCGGGACGGTAGAAAGAGCCGGTCGCCACATCGGCTCCCAAAAAACTAGTTGACATCCACCCGATCACCACTTACCTTCAACTAGAGTTTTGGGAGCACCCCGCAACGCGGGCACACGGCCCGCAGGGAGACGCGATGATGCGCACACCGACCGCACGCGAGATGGACATCATGTCGGTCCTGTGGGACCTCGAGTCGGCGACGGTCCCCGAGGTCAGAGAACGCCTCGCCGACGACCTGGCCTACAACACGGTCCTCTCGATGCTCAGGGTCCTGGAGGCGAAGGGGATGGTGGGCCATCGCAAGGAGGGCCGCGCCCACCGCTACCACCCGCTGGTCGACCGCGAGGAGGCCGGTCGGGTGGTCCTCGGCCGCCTCAGGGACAAGATCTTCAAGGGTTCAGGCGAGCTGCTCATGACCCATCTGGTCGCGGAGGAAACGCTGTCGCCGGGCGCTGTCAGGAGGCTCCGCAAACAGCTGGACGAACGTCTGAAAAAGGAGGAGGAACGATGATCGCCGCATGGATGCTCTGGTCGATCGGGGCGGGGATGTTGCTGCTGGTCGCGGGATTGGCGGCTGAGAGGCTCTTCGAGGGAAGGTGCAGGTGGGTGTGGGCGGCGGCTGGCGTGGGGACCGTGCTGCTCACGGCTTTGCGGCTGGTCACGAGCGGGGGAACGGAGGCGGAGAGCCCGGCCGGCGGATTGGTGACCACGGAGGTTGCCGCACCCGTGGTCAATGACGCGGGTTCATGGGAAGCGATGGAAGCCGTGCCCGGCACCTTCACGAATACACCGTCCCGCGCGTTCCCACGGGTCACGATCCCACAGGATTCAGTCCTGCACTCGCTCGACGGGCCCCTGCTGCTGGCCTGGCTGGCGCTGTCCGCCGGCCTTGCGCTGTGGGCTCTTGTCGGGATTGGCAAACTGCATCGGCGCCGCCGCGCCTGGAATCCGGGTGAGCTGCTGAGCCATCCGGTCCTGTGGTCACGAGACACCGGACCCGCGATCGTCGGCCTTTTCCGGCCCCGCGTGGTCCTGCCGGGATGGGTCGCCGACGTCGACCCTCCGAAGCAGGGGCTGATCCTGGCGCACGAGGAGGAACACCGGCGAACCGGCGACGGCATTCTGAGGTTCGCCATGGCGGCACTGCTCATCGCCGTCCCCTGGAACCCGTTCCTGTGGCTCCACTACCGGCGCCTGTGCCTGGCCATCGAACTCGACTGCGACCATCGGGTGGTCAAGCGACTCCCCGACCGCCGCTGGCTGTACGGCGATCTTCTCGTCCGGGTGGGCGCCCGCGACGGCCTGCGTCCCGGGTTCGCGCCCACGGCGTTCGCGGAACGCAGGTCGTTCCTGGAGCGGCGGATCGGCAGGCTGCTTTCCGAGGGGCCGGAGGTCTCGATGGCGCGGATGGCGTTCTTCGCCTTTGCGGCGTTGCTGGTGGCCGGTGTGGCGATGTGGGCGCCGGGGCTGACCGAGGAAGCGGGCCACGAGGCCGAGCTTCTGCCGCCCGCAGCCGATGCTCCAGTCACGGCGTACGATTCCCCCGCCGCCGGATGGGTGTGGCGATTCTCAAGCCGGTTTGACCCAGCGAGCGGAACACTTCGCCACAAGATCAGGCCGTCGTTTTCGATGACGTTCGAACACTCATTCTTCGTGCCCCCGGAATCCGAGAAATGGCAGGGCGAATCCTTACGCTTCGAAACCCCGGCGTTCGAGGTGTGGGAAAGCGAAACCGACGCCCCCCTGCCCGTCGTTTCCCTGCCCACCACACCTTCGCCCTACACAGCCGCCTATGAAGTGCCCCCCGTGCCCTCGGACGCGAGCGTCATGGAGGCGCCGCAGTACGTCGATCACACCACCCGGCCCGAGTTGGCCAACCGCTGGCAGGTAAAGAAGACCCTTGAAGACAAGTATCCGGCGGCCCTGCGAGACGCCGGAATCGGCGGCACCACGGTCCTCTACCTGTTCGTGAACACGGACGGAACCGTCTCCGAGACGATCGTGAAGACCAGCTCGGGCCATCCATCGCTGGACTGGGCGGCTGTACAGGCGGCGAAATCCGCGCGCTTCCTCCCCGCCTCCAACGAGGGCCTACCCGTCGGAATCTGGATCGAGATGGAGATGCCGTTCACGCCGTAACCCACGCCGACCCGCACATGTGGAACGAAGTCATGTCGAACGTCCTTTCCCGGAAGTCTCCCCGGCCCAACGTCCGAGTCGCAGGCATCCTCACGGTCCTCGGAACCGTTCAAGCGCTGTTCCTTACCATCGCGAATCCCATCACCGCCCAGGCCTCCCCCGACGACAATCCGACCTGCCCGGATTGCGTGATCAGGTTCGACCTCCTCATGACGGCAGGTTCTCTGGACGGGCCGGGCGCCATCCCGGAGGAACCCGGATCCGTGGCACGAGACAGTCGGGGACGACTCTACCTGGCCTTCCCCCAGGCGGGCGAGGTGGGTCTCTTCGACTCCACCGGCCGGCCGCTGCCGCCCGTCGGCCGCAGAGGGGAAGGTCCCGGCGAGTACCAGTGGCCGTACCTGATCCGGGTCGGCCAGTCGGATACCGTCATGGTACTCGACTTCAACCGGCAGCTGTCGGTCGTCGCCCCTTCCGGCAGTTTTGTTCGGCGGAGTCAGGTGCCGGTATCGGCGGCCGATTTCGTCGTCATCGGTAACGGGAACCTGGTATTCAGCGAATCCCCGCCGGCGACGCCCGGGGACTCCGAGGCGACGATCTTTCACGTCTTCAATCCCGGCCAGGACGTCGCCGACAAGTCCTTCCACAAGGTCGAAATCAAGGCCGGCGGCTTCGCACCGCGGTTTTACCTGGCGCCCGCACAGGACCCGGATCGCGTCTGGACGGCCACCGAGTCCGGTGATGGATACGAGGTCATGCTTTACGCCTCCGATGGAATCCTCGCGCGTCGGTTTGCAAGAAGTCCGTCGTGGCTCCGCCCCCTTCCGGCCGAGGATGATCTGGCCCCACCCGGAGCCTACATCTCCGGTCTCGCCGTGGTGGAGGACCGGGCGTGGATCGTCGGGCGCCACCCCGTTGATGAGTGGAGGCGCTACTGGAACCGCGAAATCTTCGGTGAGGGCCGGGGGGAGGTCAGCGCGCGCGAAATCGAGTTCGCCAAGCTCTATCGGAGCGTGGTCGACGTGGTGGACATCGGGACCGGGGAATTGGTGACATCGGCACAGGTTCCGGGTCTCGTCCTGGGTCTCCTCCCCAACCTGTACGTCGCCACATACCGCGAGGATGATGCCGGGGTGCCATACGTCGACGTATTCCGCATGTCGATTTCACGCCGGTCCGGTGGGGGAAACTGAGGCGGGTCTTCGCGAAGGACGGCCGGCACCTTGGAATCGTCGAAGTGCCCGCGCAACTCTCGGTGCTGCAGGTCGGGGCCGATTTCATCCTCGCGCAGTCCAATGACGATCTCGATGTCCATTACGTTCGCCTGTACCGGATCGGGAAGTGAGGGTCTCGGCGTAGGCCCAGTAGTCCGCCAGGTCGTTCGGCAAGCAGGTCTGTTTGGGCAGGTGTAGACGGACATCCTGCCGGACATCATCTCGGGGATGCCGTCTTCGAACGGTTCCGAGACATCGAGCGTCACCAGCGTGGTTTTTCGTGTCGGGAGGTGTCCGGCAGATCGCTCATCACATCCTACTTGACCGATGGCAGCATTCCGGGACAGGGTTCACCGCTGATCCGGCGTAACGGGTGGATCGACACCTTGTTGGTGCTGCCCATGTAGACTTGGAATCCCCCGCTCCCCTGCTCCATATCCTGCTGAAAGACCAGGATGCTGTCGCCGTGAACGCGTACGGGGATGCGGGCCATGTCGGTAGCGGGGTTCTTCTGGATCATCGCGTAGCAGCCGCTGTCCGGGTCGATGACTGTGCCCGCCGTGCGCCAGTCGGCGCCCAGCAATGCGAGATTCCCACGGTCGTCGATGGAGGGTTGCACGTTCTTCGACCATGGCGGGCATGGGCGTCCAGCGATCTGGCAACCCCAATCCTCGGTGAAATCCGTTGGAACGGCGATTCGCTCCGCTTCGCCGTTTAGCCGGTACGCGAATACGGAGTCCGGGCCTTCCTCGTAGGACAGTACGACAAAGGCCCGGTCCTCCGTACAGGCGATTCGTGACAACGCCATCGTGATTCCCAGTGCACGGCCACGCTCAATTGACGTAGTGGCAATCGTGTGGCCAAGCGCGGCTTCCGGCCCTATGACCTCCGTTTCGTGCCGGAGTATCCCGTTGGGGATCGGCACGGTAGGCTTCCCGTCAAGGTCGCAGACCGCACGACGCATGGGCGCCTGCGGAGTCCACGAACTGATGGGACTGTCATTCGGATCAAGTGTGATGACCCGGTTCATGCCGGAAACAAACAGGTGGTCGTCCGGGGCAAGCGCGAAAGCCTGCCTGCCCTGAGAAAACTCGAACGGCCCGTCACCACGAGGTGTCCGAATCGTTCGGAGCCACTCGCCCGTCTCCAGGGAGAACACCATGATCCCATTCGGCTCTTCGGCATCGTCTACGTAGAGAATCCCACGGGACCAATCGGCCATCTGCTCATCTGCATTACCCAAACGCTGCCTGACTACTCCCCCCTGGGTTGGAATCGCTGGCACTCCGCCGAGATCGCACACGTCAGTGGTCGGTGGGGCTAGCGGGCGCCAGGAATTGACGGGCTCACCATCCAGATCGAACTCTACGACGCTCAGGAAGCCGTTGACATAGAGGCCGCCATTTCGAGCGAGCCCCGTGCCGTGCACACCGTATGGAAGCTCGTAAGGCCCTTCGCCTTTCGGCGTCGAAACCGTTCGGAGCCACTCTCCAGTCTCGAGCGAGAAGACCATGATTCCATTTGGTTCCTCCGTATCGGTGACGAAGAAAAGGCCGCGGTTCCAGTCGAACGCCAGGTCATCGACCCTCATATCCCGATTCCACGGATCGTCGATTATCGTCCGTCCACCAGTGAAGTCGATTTCCACCACCTGCTGGGAAGAGGCCGGAGATACGACCAGCAAGAGAAGCCCGACAGCCCAGGGGGGAGATAGTCTTGACATTGCTCCTACCTCGTCCTGATCGTCCCGCAAATGGTCCCGTAGTCACACATCAACGCGTAGGGTTCGGGGAGACGAGTCCTCCCTTAGTTGGTCGCCGTCGGTTCACACGCTGACACCGAGATGGTGCCGACCAGAACGACCGGGACGTCGAATTCATCGACTTCGACAAAAGCCACCAACCCATCCGGCCCCATGGCGGCAGGCCAGCGGGCTTGGGTGGCTGGAATCGTTCCGAGGTACTGGCCGCCGGGATTCAGCAAGTCGATCGCAGCTGCCGGTTTGTTCATCTGGTTCGTCTGCAGTACACGGTGGAGGTTGTGACCGCCGGGGTTCGCCGATCCGTCAGCGGGAAAGCCTGATTCGGGCATCCTCCGAATCCAGATCGTGCCGTCCCATGCCGTGAGCAGGTCGTCGACCAACGGCACTTCATCGGCGAATTCCATGGTCGCGATGGCCGCCTCCTGCATCGCTTCCTGGCTCGAAAGAACATCTTCGACCAGTGCAAGTTGGTTGCCAGCGCGCTGGCGCATTTCGGTCATCTCGGCTTCAAGAGCGTCAAGCTCCCGAGCGCGATAGGCTCGCTGGAAGCCCGCTGTGATGGGTTGCCGGGGCAACGCCCGACGCAGGATCCGCACCACTTGGCCGGATCCATCCAGAATCTTGATCGCGTAGCCGGATGAGTCGGACATGGCGATCCCGCCTCCGGGTAGCACGTCCCACAGGAGTCGTGGCAAGAATGCTACCCTCGACGCGGCACCTTCCGTCGTGAGACTGCCAGTGCCCAACCCGCCCATCGTGTAGTCGTGGGTGAACGCCAACCTGGGCGGCGTCCATCCGGAAGCGAAAGGCGACACCCGCGCTAGCACTCCTTCCACATTGACGCGTACTACGTCACGAGGACCCTCGACCGTCCTTCTGGTGGTCGTCCGGGCGGACGTATCCTGCTCGGACCGGACGCGCATCGCCCTGTATTGGCCGAGGATCCCGCCGGACCGGTCCGCCCGGTAGATCATGTCCAAGGCATCGTCGGACAAGTCGTCCATCCGTGCCTGGTGGCGGAACCGGCCGTTGGGCTCGAACTCGTGGAAGACGCCCCGCTCATAGTCCGGTACGACGGAGTGGCCGTTTGCCAGGGCCACAAACCTCGTGGCCCCGGCAAACTCTCCCGGTCCTTGGCCCAACCGTCCGAACTCGAATCGGTCACCAGCAGCAGTCACACCGACCACCCTGAAAGCGCCAGCCCCCATCGCATCCCCGATTCTGACGGTGCCGAACCGGTCGAATCCGATGCTGGATACTGTCGTCAAGGTGCCCGAGACACGGAACAGCTCGTCGAACCCGGTGCATAGAGGATCATCAGCCACCGGAAGGTTCACAACCTCCTGGGGCACTCCGAACTCCAACACCGATAGGACAAGGAGGAACGCGGCCATGATGAAATGCCCCTAGTCCTGGTCGGGATCTTGCATGCAGACCTTTACAGCCGCACTCTTCGCGTCCCTGCACTCTTGGCTCTCGTCGCCGAGCACCCGGCAGATTGCCCGGGCACCGGTCCATGCATCCAAGCAGTCCTGGTCGTCGGCCGTCGCCTGTGCGGCCGTCACCTCGAGCGGCACCGCGGTGGCCTGCAAGGCGCAACCGGTAGTCTCAACCGCCGGTACCTCGGTGATGGGCATGTCGAGAATGGTGCCCGCCCGGACTGGTCCCGGCGTGACCGTGGCCATGCCGGCCAGCACGAGTGCCAGCATCACAGGGATGCCGAACGGCAAAGCGAACTTCTTCATCATACTGCCTCCTGAAGTGGAGTGAACGGACCCGGGAGGCGATTCCCCCCGGGATCCCACGATTCCGCCAAGGTGGCGGAACATTCATTGAGACCGCAGTCCGGGTGGTCCCCAAGTCCAACGCCTAGCAGGTCCGAGACCCACCACGAGCGGAAAGACCTGCGCCGGGTCCCGGCAGGGTCCCAAGGCTGAACGGGGCGTGCAATTGTGAAACAAGACACCTCCTGTGAAGTCGGTGGAGGACCGGAGGAGCTAATCCCCTCGGGGTCCCGGTTGGCCCGCCCTTTCGACGGACGACGACGAGCCAGCGAGACTGGCTTCCACTAACAGACCAGTTCCGAGCCCGGAAGTGTGCAATTTGGTCCGGCGGCCACCTGATGATTCCCGGCTCCAGGCCATCGCCCGCCCCGGGACAATCCTGGAGCGTCCTATTCCCGACCTCCGCCTCCGATGGACCGTGCCACCTCAGCGAGCCGGGAACCATGACCTTCGGCCACCACGCGTCCGTCCGTACCGACTGCAAACACCCAGGGTGTCCGTCTCGTCAGAGGATGTTCACGGCCGGCTTGGCCCACCGAAGCAACTCGAACGTTCCAGTCCATCTCCCGTGCGTAGCGTACCGCCGCCGGAAGCGGGCCCGATGACACCGCGTACGTCCGGGGGCGCTCGGAGCCCTGGCTCGCGAGCCAGTATGCCCAGCTCTCCGCGACCCGAACGGAATAGGGGCAGTCCGGGTCAAACACCAACAGGAGCGTTTCGTCCGGCGCACCCAGTTCGATCTTCGCGCCGTCGGAGTCTCTCATCACCAGGTCGGACACGTCGTGCCCGACGGTAATGCGCGGGGCGAGCGTATGACGCTCCACCGTGCGGCGTTCCAACGCGACCACCTGGCCGACCGCCAACACGGACAGCAGCGCCAGGACGGCACCCTTCAAACGGATTGTCTCAAGAAACCCAATGTTGCTCGGTCGAACCAAGATCTTCCTTCCCTTTCGTTCTGTTGTGTAACCCTGAAGAGCTGGTAGGAGCACTCCGGACGGCCGCGACCGGCAGCTACGTCGGCGCACCACTCCCATCAATCAGACCAATCTTCGGACCATGATCGTGCAAGCCCGGTGATCTCTGGATCCCTGCGCGGATTGCCGGTCTGCCACGCCAGGGCGCCGTGGCCTCGGATCCGGACGAGCATCCCGCAACGGGGCGGACGAGCAGCCGACGGCCACCGCATTGCACGTTTTCTTCGCGCCAGCTGGTCTGTTATGTGGAGATCAGTTCCCCACCGATCGGGCGCGCCCGTTCAGCCCGAGAAAGAGAAGGCCACCTTGCGAACATCCATTGTCGTACTCATCCTGCTGAACATTCCTGCTCGGGACCGCGCTGCTGGCCCCGTCCCCGAGTCGGGCCATCGTCGATGTGCCGACTCGCTGCTGTCGCGGCGAGGGTCCGGACGCTTATTGTTGCCACCTGTGCTGCGTGCGGGGTCCGTACTGCGAGCATGACAGTGACTGTCGGGACGCCGACTAGATCCGAAACCGAGCGAGTGCGAGGGGCGTCAAGCCAAGTAGATGAAGAGGAATCGGGGGTTCCCAACCAGCATATGGCGATCGGTCGCGGGAGCGATGCTCCCCTGGCTTCTGTTGCTCGTCGTCGGGAATCTCTTCCTCATATGGCCACCACTGGACGGGGACGCGACGCTCCTGCGTTGGATGTGGATGTTCACCAACCACATCGCCTTCGTTGCCCCTTTCGTGCTCTTCGCCGCCGGGGTGACCCTGTGGCGGAAGCTGGGGTATTCGTGGCAAGTCCTTCGAGTCGGGGCGTTGGTAGGGATATCGGTCGTTGGCGCCTCCTACCTCTTGGGGTCGTGGCTGGCCCCTCAACTGGACGATCGGTCTCTCGCCAGCCGGATCGTGGAGACGGAGGACACGCGCCGGTTCGGTCCAAGGACCCCTGTCGGAGTCGCGCGCAACCTCCGCTTCGTCGAAGCCAACCCTCCCGAGGAGTACAGCTTGCGGGCCGACACTCCACACCGGTTCCCGCCGAACGCGCTTCGCTGGGAGTTGCATTCTCCGGTGGCCTTGGCGGTGTTCGGACTGTTCAACGTGATCATCGGGGTGCTATCGGCCGAACTGACTGTCGGTCTGGCCCGCGGGAGTCGGCGAAACGCCCGTATCGTGATCGGCGTGCTGGGAGGGTTGGCCTTTTACGCGTGCCACGTTCTGGCGGGACCCGTCGAACCGTTCCTGCGGGACGGAACGATGCGTTCGGGCGTGGCCGCCGCCTGGGTGCCGCTGGTGCTCCCTGCTGCCGAATGCGTCGTCCTCGGTTACCTGGTCCGCAGGCGGAGGTATGGGTGAGCGATCCTACGGTACCCGGATCGCTCGGCTTTGGGGAAGTGCTCGCTGGCGGTTCCGGATCGAAGCCGACCGAGGAGGCGGCCGAGGACGCTCCCATCGAGACCCGGGACCGTCGACGGGGATATCGGGCGCGCTTCGCGATCCTGCTCAAGCGATTCGGACCCACGATCAGAGACGTCGTCAATTCGTACAGCGAGGACAGGGACGATCGGGAGGACATGTACCAGGAAGTGTGCGTCCGCCTGCTGACCCGGGAGAAGCATTACCGGGATATCGGGTCCTTGAGTGGCTGGGTCATCACACTGGCGCGTGGCGTCTGCAGGAACTGGCGCAAGTCACAGGCGGCAAGCAGCTCGGCCATCGACCGGTATTCCGCCGAGTTCCCGCCGGTCGAGGAATCCGATGCCCTGTTTGACGATCCTTCTCGACTCCTTCAGTATAAGAGGTTCCTTGAACGACTTGAGCGCGCCTTGGCCACACTTCCTCGTCGTCAGGCCACAGCTTGGCGTCTCGTCCACATTGAGGGGAACAGCCCAAAACGGGCGGCACGCATCATGAAAGCGACTCCATCGACGGTCCGTTCACACATTCGGCACGCTCGGGTTCGACTCCGAGAACTCATGCAGGATGCTCGAGATGAGTTGTCCTGACCTGTCGGCGTTGGCCCGCGCGGGCGGGCCGCACGCGGACCCGGCAGTGGTGGAGCACCTGCGGACCTGCGCTTCATGTCGGCTCGATTGGCAGATTCAGCAGGGGACCCGTTACCTGCTTGATCCGGAGATCATGACCCGCGCGTTCGGCGATCTGGACGACAGGATCATTGCTCGGGCGACCGCGATCATGCGTCAGTCCGAGAGACTCCCCGGGTGGGGGCATCTCGCCAGGTCGGGACTGCTGGTCGCTCTGGCGGCAGTCGCCGTCACATGGGCACCCGTGAACGCGGGCGTCACGTTGTCCGTCACACAAGTGGGGCTGTACGCATTGGTGGGAGCTGTGGCGACGGTCTTGTATCTGAGGCGGATCGACGAGGCGGAGTGTGGCGGCGGACATCACCCGCACGAGTGAGGGTCCCGGCACCCGATTCAGGCACCCGCTCCGCCTGGCCGGCGCCATCCTCGCGGCCGGCGCCAATGCCTGCGGCGACCCCCCGTCCTCCGATTCCGACTCCCCCGCGCTGGATGCCATCGTGCGCGACAGCGCCGACGTGCGAATCGTCGAGAACCCCCGGCCGCCATCCGGGTCCAGGCTCGGCTGGCGGGCCGGCACGGAACCGGAGGTCTCGATCGGCGCCCGCGAGGGAGAGGGCCCATACATGCTCCACCGGGCCAGCGACGCGTTCACCCTGTCCGACGGCCGCATCGTCGTGGCGAACACGGGATCGCACGAACTGCGCGTCTTCGATGCGTCGGGAATCCATGTGGCCACCTGGGGGCGCCGTGGAGAGGGACCCGGCGAGTTTTCCCCGCTCGTCCAGGCGCATCGATGGCGCGGGGATTCGCTGCTTGCGCTCTATTCGCCCGCCAATCACCTCTCGATCCTCGACTCCGGGGGCAACTTCGCGCGTGCTTTCACGCTGGCGCGGGACGATTCGTTCTTTCAGGTGGAGGCCGTCCTGCCGGGCGGCGCGATCCTCAGCTCCGACTGGGTGTCCCGCGGCGGCCTCGCTGACGGTCTGAGCCGTACCGAAGAGACCTACCGGGTCCGGGACGCCGAGGGGGACATGCTGTCCTTGCTGGGGTCCTTTCCCGGAACGGAGTGGTTCAGTGCCTGGAGCGGGTCCTCAGGCTGGAGCGTCGAGATTGCGCATGCGCACCGCGTTTCCACCTTCGCCTGGGGCGACCTGGTGGCCATCGCCCCCAACGACACGTACGAAATCAGGGTGTTCGCCCTCGACGGGACGCTGAGGCGCATCGTCCGCCGCGACCACGACCTGGTCGCCTCCACCGAAGCCCACATCGACGCCGAAATCGAGGAGCGGGTCGCGCAAAGGCCCGAGGAAGAACGGGCGGAGCGGCGGCGGGAGCTTCGAGAGAACTTCCGGGAAGTGCCCTTCCCCGAGACCTTCCCCGCCTTCGCCGAGGCGACGGCCGACCTGGTCGGCCACCTGTGGGTCAGGGAATACGAAATCCCCGGAGAGGGAGGCGCCGATCCTGTCTGGACGGTCTTCGACCCCGAGGGACGCGTCCTGGGGTTCGTGGAGACGCCCGCCGGGATCGACGTCTACGAGATCGGCGAGGACTACATACTCGGTCTCGCCACCGACGAACTCGGGGTGGAGTTCATACAGATGTGGTCGCTGGAGCGGTAGGGGCGGAATCGGCGCGCAGGGAGATCGAACGCGAGATTGAGCCTCACGGGGCGGCAGCCGGCTGATACGCGGATAACGGCTGCCGGCCGGCCCACCGATTCGAGGCCGGAGTCCACTACTCACGCGGGCTTGTCCACTGACTGCTGGCCTGTCTCGCATCCGAACCGGTATGATTGCGGGTCATAGCTTCCGAACTCCAAACCGTCCCCCCCCAAACCCCGGAGCCCCCATGCCCCCCACCTTCGACATGTCCCTCATCCAGCGCGGCGCCCGCCTCCGCCGCTCCCCCTACTTCGAGGCCACCCTCCGCGCCGGCTGCAAGAGCTATACCGTCTACAACCACATGTTCCTACCCACCCGCTACGACGATCTCCACGCCGAGTACGAGAAGCTGCTGGCCGGCGTCACGGTGTGGGACGTGAGCGTCGAGCGGCAGGTGGAGATCACCGGACCGGACGCCTTCGAGTTCACCAACCTGCTCACGCCGCGCGACCTGTCCAAGTGCGCCGTGGGCCAGGGCAAGTACGTGCTCATCGGTGCGGACGACGGCGGCATCGTGAACGACCCTGTCCTGCTCCGCCTGGGCGAGAACCACTTCTGGCTGGCGCTTGCGGACAGCGACGTGCTCCTCTACGCAAAGGGCGTCGCCCTCAACTCCGGCCTTGATGTCGAGATCTGCGAACCGGACGTGTCTCCCATGCAGGTGCAGGGCCCGAAGTCGAAGGAGGTCGTGCGCAGGCTCTTCGGGGACGATGTCCTGAAGTTGCGCTACTACTGGTTCCTGGAGACGGACCTGGACGGCATCCCGGTGGTGGTCACGCGCACCGGGTGGAGCGGCGAGGTCGGCTACGAGATCTACCTGCGCGACGGCAGCCGCGGCGTCGAACTCTGGGACCGCGTGATGGAGGCCGGGCGCGACCTGGGGATTTCACCGACGGGCCCCTCCGACATCCGCCGCATCGAGGCCGGCATCCTCAACTACGGCATCGACATGACGCTCGAGAACAACCCCTATGAGGTCGGGCTGGGGTGGCAGGTGGACCACGACCAGGAGGGGGACTTCATCGGGCGGGAAGCGCTGGCGCGGATTGCGGCGGAGGGACCACGGCGGAAGCTGGCCGGAGTTGAAATCGACGGCGCGCCGCTGGACTTGAACATGACGCGCTGGCCGGTGCGTCGGGACGGAGATGAGATCGGTTTCGTCACATCCGCCGTCCATTCGCCGCGGCTCGGTCGCAATGTCGGCTATGCGATGATGCCGGTGGCTGCGGCGGAGCTGGGGACGCGTCTGCGGGTCACCACTCCGGATGGCGACCGCGTTGCCAGGGTCGTGCCGCGGCCCTTCGTGGATCCCGCCAAGGAGATTCCGAAGTCGTAGGGGCGGCTGCTCCTACGGCTCGCCGCGCTCCCAGACGTCCAGGTGCCGGGAGAAGACCTGGTCGAGGTCGATCCGCCCCACCCGTTCGGCCCCAAGCCGCACGGGGAGCTCACCCGAGAAGCGCTCGTGCCCCGGCCCGTCCCCGAAGCGCCACACATCGATCACATCCTCGACCGGATCCACGATCCAGTATTCCCGGACCCCGCATCGTGCGTACAGGTCGAGCTTGATACCGCGGTCCCGGTGCGCGGTGGAAGGCGACAGGATCTCGACGACCAGGTCGGGAGCGCCCAGCACCTGCTTCTCGGCGATGATCTCCCGCCTTTCTTCGGCCACGAAGAAGAGGTCCGGTTGAACCCGGTCGACGGTTCCCGGGAATTCTACCAGGCAAGGGGCGTAGAACACCTCGCCGCGGCCCGCATCTTGCAGAATCCGCATCAGGGCCGCCTGCAGCCGCCTCGAAATCCGCTGGTGCCTGATCACAGGTGCGGCCGTCACGTACAGGCGCCCCCCGATGAACTCGTAGCGGTTGCCGTCGTCCGGCATCCGCAGGACGTCCTCCCATGTCTTCGGTTGCTGCCGGGTCTGCATGATGGACACATCATACCTCCGCGCACTCGGGTTCGCGAACCTGCCTTCCGGGGCGCAATGGTACGGCGGTGTCGTCAACGTTCGGTCAATGCCGCTCTGCCATACGCCTCGGGCGTCCGGTCAGCTGCCGGAGACCTGCCGGACGCCTCCGCGATTCGTCTTCCTCCGGGCAGGGTCTTCGCCCGACCCTACGACTCCCGCGCTCCCCACACGTCCAGGTGGCGGGAGAAGACCTGATCGAGGTCGATCCGCCCCACCCGCTCGGCTCCAAGCCGCACGGCAAGCTCTCCAGAGACTCGCTCGTGTCCCGGCCCCGGCTCGTCCCCGAAACGCCAGACGTCGACCACATCCTCGTCCGTATCCACGATCCAGTATTGCCGGACGCCGGATCGCGCGTACAGGTCGAGCTTGATACCGCGGTCCCGATGCGCGGTGGAAGGCGACAGGATCTCGACGACCAGGTCGGGTGCGCCCGTCACCTGCTTCTCGCCGACGATCTCCCGCCTCTCGTTGGATATGAACAGAAGGTCGGGCTGGACGCGATCGTCGGTGCCCGGAAACTGGACCAGGAGCGGGGCGGAGAGCACCTCTCCGCGTCCGGAGTCCACGAGGATGCGAAACAGGGCCGACCAAAGACGCGCCAGGACGCGCTGGTGCCGGGTGACGGGCGCGGCCGTCACGTACAGGCGCCCCCCGATGAACTCGTAGCGGTTGCCGTCGTCCGGCATCCGCAGGACATCCTCCCACGTCTTCGGTGTCTGCCGGGTCTGCATGGTGGACACATCATACCTCCCCGCTGTCGGGTGCGCGAACCTCCCACCGGGACTGAACGGTACCGCGCCGCCGTCAACGTTCCGTCAACGCCGCTTCGCCATGCACCTCCCGCCGCCCCCCACTTCCCACAACGCGATGGCGCGCGGACAGCGCTACAGCGGGGCGATCTCCGTGAGTATGTCGCGTCCGCCGACCGCACGAATCCCATCCGCCATGGGGAAGGTCTGGTCTCCCACCTTGGGATGTCTGGCCAGGTTGCGGGCGCTGCCAATGTCGAGCAGCACATGCAGCAGACCGCTGTCGGCGATGTAGGTCCTGGGGGACTTGACGATTCGCTTGGCGATGTTTTCGCGCCAGGGGCGAAGCAGCCGCATCGGGTATGCGCCCGTCATCCTGTCCAGGTAGCGGCGCACCGTGGTGTGCGCCAGCCCGAAGGCACGAGCCAGCTCCGACCCGTTCCAGGACTGGCCGTGGTTGTGGGCCAGCATGGTCCAGAAGTCCTGCAGCAGCACCGGCGGCAGCGAGATGCCGAGCCCGGGCAGGTCGCATCCGGCCAGGGATCGCACGAAGTCCCTCCGCCACTGTTCGCTGCGGGCATCGTCCTCCTCATATTTCAAGATTTCACCATCCCGTCATCCAGCAACTGCTGAAAGTGTTCCACGATCGACTCCGCCCCGGGGCGGAATCTCATCCCCAGCGCCTCCCGCGCCCGCCGGTTATCGAACCTCAACGGATAGCCCAGGTTCCGCTTCGCCACCGCCTGCGGAATGCCCCGTCGCGGCGCCAGCATCAGCGCCACCGCCCTGGAGACGGTCTGACGCGGAAACGGGAACCCATCCCCGAAATGGTGCCGCAACACTTCCGCGATCTCGATCACGCTCAGCGATTCGCTGACCAGGATGTGGCGGCCGCACGCACCCGGTATCATCCCCGCGCGAAGATGGCCCTCCGCCACGTCGCGCACATCGACGATCGCGAACTCCAGATCCGGAGCGCCGAAGGTGTAGTAGCCGTTGCCGAAGTCCAGCATCATCAGCACGCCCTCCGCCTTCGTGTGGGGGCTCAGGCCGGGGCCGAGCACCAGACCCGGGTTGACGACCACCAGGTCCCAGCGGTCCTGCGCGCCCGCCATCTCCCACGCCATCACCTCGGCGAGCCGCTTGGAGTAGGAATAGGGCTGATGCCGCTCGTTGCTGGTCGAGTTCCAGTGACTCTCGTCGAAGCGGTCCGCGCCAAGGTCCTCGAGGTCGGCGGCGTCCCCGTAGACGGCCACGATGCTGGAGGTGAGGACGACGCGCCGCACCGACGGGGTGCGGTTGGCCGCTTGAAGCACATTGCGCGTGCCCCGCGTGGCCGGGTCGACGAGATCGCGCACCGGGTCCCTGACATCGCGCACAATGAGGGGCGAGGCGGTGTGGAAGACGAGGGCGCAACCCGCCATGGCGCGGTCGAAGCCATCGGGATCCAGAAGGTCGGCCCGGAAGAAGGACAGCGTCCCGGGGCTGCGGGCCGCGATCTCGCGCAGGTGCGCGGTCTTTTTCGGGTCGCCGGGATCGCGCACGGTCGCATGAACATCGAAGCCGCGCTCCAGCAGCCTCTTGACGAGCCACGACGCGACATACCCGTTTCCACCTGTCACGAGTACCGGCCCCGGGGGTGGCAAGTTCTGGTCGGGCATGATCCTCCGGTCGATTGGTGACTGTACGGACGGGACACACAAGCTACCCTGTTCACCATTGGGGGCGAGAGGAGACGCAACACAGATGACATCCGCACCGACGAAGGGCAGCGGCGGTCTCCGCTTCGCCGCGAACGAACCCCCGCCCCACCCCTTCTCCCTGGTGGTCGGGCTGCAGGTCGCGATCCTGGTGACCGTCCCGATCATCATCGTCACCACGATCGTGGCGCGGGTGGCGGACCAGAGCGACGCATACCTCTCCTGGGCGATCTTCGCCGGCATGGTGATCGGCGGGCTCATGACGATCGTGCAGTCGAAGCGGGTCGGACCGTTCGGGGCCGGCAACCTGATCGTGATGGGGACTTCCGGGGCCGCCATCGGCGTCGCGGTCCTCGCCCTGGTCACCGGCGGCCCCGCGCTGCTCGGCACGCTGGTCGTCGCGTCGGCGCTCTGCCAGTTCGGCTTCGCGGCCCGGCTGGCGCTGCTCAGGCGCATCATCACGCCGCTCGTATCGGGGGTCCTCCTGGCCCTCATCTCGGTAACGGTCATGCCGATGGGCTTCGCCATGTTCACACGGGTCCCGGAGAGCGCCCACCCCGCCGCCGCGCCCGCGATCACCGCCGTGACGATCGTGACCGTCGTCGCCCTCATGCTCCGTGCCCCGCAGCGATTGCGAGCCTGGACCCCGATTCTCGGCATCGGCGCGGGTTGCACCGTCGCCGCCTTCTTCGGGGTGCTCGACTTCGCGCGGGTGGGCGAGGCCGCGTGGCTGGGCGTTCCCGCCATTGCCACGCCCGGCCTGGACCTCACCTTCGACTCCCGTTTCTGGGTGCTCCTGCCGGGCTTCCTCTTCGTCACCTTCGTCATCACCGTGCGCCAGGTCGGAGACGCGGTTCGCATGCAGCGCATTTCACGGCGCGAACCGAAGGCGGTCGATTTCCGCCGGGTGCAGGGGGCCGTGGCCGCGTGCGGATCGGGGACGCTGCTTTCGGGACTGGCCGGCATTCCGGCGCCGTGGCCGTACGCGGCGGGCATCGGTCTCGCCGGCGGGATCGGCATCGCCGCCCGCAGGGTCGGCGTCTACATCGGCGCCGTGTTCATCGCGCTCGCCTTCGTGCCCAAGATCGCCGCCCTGGTACTCTCGATCCCGGCGCCGGTGCTGGGCGCCTACATCGTGGTCATCTTCGGGATCGCCTTCGCGCAGGGCATGCGGGTCGTCTTCCGGGACGGACCCGAACGGCGCAACGCGCTCGTCGCGGGGCTCGCCTTCTGGATCGGCGCGGGCATCCAGTTCCAGGCCATCTTCCCCGGCCACCTGGCCACACCCACCGGGCGCATGCTGGCCAACGGCCTGACCGCCGGCGGCCTCACCATCCTGCTCCTGAACCTGTTCATTCAGTACACCGGACCCCGCCGGCACAGGACCGAAGTGCGCTTGAGCGCCGACCGCCAACCCGATCTCGACCGCTTCATGGTCGATTTCGCTGCCCGCTACAAGTGGCCCGCCCGAACGACGGAGCGCCTCCGGGCCGCCGCCGAGGAGGCGCTGCTGAGCCTGCTGCGGCAGGAGCAGGACGAACACGCGCCCGCAGCCGAGGGCCGCCGGCTGCGGGTGGTGGCCCGCAATCTCCGCGAGGGCGCGCTGCTGGAATTCACCGCGGCGACCCGCGCCGGCAATCTGGAGAACGAGATGTCGGTGCTGGCCCAGTCACCCGATCCAGCCGGCGAGCGCGACCTATCGCTGGCGCTGCTCCGCCATCACGCTTCGTCGGTGAAGCACCACCAGTACCACAATGTGGATATTCTGACGGTGCGGGTGAACCACTCGTGACAGATTCGCGGACATATTCAGGGTAGAATCTGTCACCGAATCGCACGGAATCCTCACTGAAACCGGGATGGAAGGCTTCGAAAAAGCGTCTGGGGACAGATTCCATGGTGAATCTGTCACGGAGATCACGGACAGTCAGGTGCGATAGGCAACCATCAGGCCCCTTGGGCCCACTCGACCAGCTCCTCGACCGCACCGCATTCGAAGACCTTGGCGGCGACCGCCGCAAGGCGCTCCGGGTCCGAGATGCGCGCGAGGACCGGGGCGAGTTCTTCGGCGGCCTCGGGACCGAACCTCCGGGTGACCATTCGCAGGACCATGGCGCGTTCTCCCTTCTCGATCCCCTTCTCCATCCCCTGCTCGATCAGCTCGTCCCCCCATTGCCGCACCCGCTCGACCAGCGTCGTCATCTGTCCCTCCTCGTCCCTGGTGATCCTGAATTCCCTTTCCGCGCCCTCCGGGCCGACCCGCGGAGCCAGCACCAGCTCGACCCACGCTTCGAGGTGGGCCGCGAGCCTCCGGTCGCGACGCTCCTCGATCCAGTCCGCGGCCGACTCCACCAGCTCGTCCAGCTGCTCCAGCGAGTCCGCCCTTTCGAGATCCGCGATCAGCTCGAGCACGTTCTCCGGCGGTTTCCCGTCGGGATCGCGCTGCCGAAGATCGACGACAAGATATCGGTGGAGGGGCAGATGGCCAAGCAGCTCGCGCGGCACCGCGGCGAAGAGTTCGCGGAGGTCGGTCGGCGCGGTCCATCGCCGCTCGCCGTTGTAAACGACGACGGGCAGCAGCGGCGGGAGCTCGCCGCCTGGGCCGAGATCCGGACCTGCCAGAGCATGTCGGCGTGGCGCCGGCCCAGCACCTTGGTCACGAAGCTCGCCGGGAGGCGCTCCAGGGTCGGGAGGTCGAGGCGCCGGACGAGGTCGCGGGCAGCGGCGCGCAGCGTGTCGGCGACGGTCTCCTGGCGTGAGAACAGCGCCTTGTAGGCCGCGTCGTGTTTGGGTGGTTCCGGCGGCTTGGGGGGGTTCGGCATCGTGCGCGGGGTGTCCGGGGTTTGAGTCACAACCGCAGTTGGCGTTCCCCGCGCCCGCCGGAGCAGGCCCCGTCTCCTCCCCGCGCCGGGCACGCCCGCGACGCGCTCCACAAACGGCTCGTGAGGGGCCGCCCCCATCAGAACCGGATCCGCGCCCCCAGCTGCGCCCGCCTCGTATCCCCCAGCCCGCTGCGGATCGTTCCGTCGAAGTTGAACAGCAGCGACCCCTGGGCGGTGTCGAGCGAGTTGTCCGCGTTGGTCAGGTTGAACACCTCGAAGACGGGTTCGACCGTGCGCCCGCCCCCCACCGCAAACGGACGCGACACCTTCACGTCCCAGGTGAAGAACGCGTTGTCCCGCCTGAGCGTGTTGCGCTCCAGGATCGAGCCGTCCGCGCAGATCCGGTCCGTCGGCTGGCTGGCCCGCTCCCCCCGGCGCGCGCAGCTCTCCGAGACGGGCGACGCCGACAGGTACCGCACGATGTTGCTGAAGGCGACTTCGCCCGGCAGCGAAAAGGCCAGGTAGCCGGTGGCCTTGTGGCGGCGGTCCCGGTCCGACCAGCCGTACTCGGGAGCGAGATTGGAGGCGTCGGCGTAGCGGAAGGTGAAGGGGTCGCGTTCGTTGTCGTCGTCGGACCTGTCGAGGGAGAGGGTGTAGCTCAGGTCGAAGGTGAGCAGGTCGTCGAACGCGCGCTGGCCGCGCAGCCCGGCGGTGACCGCATGATAGCGCGACCGGGCGGTGCTCTCGGCCGAGGTCAGCGTGCCGATCCCGCCGCCTCCCGGGTGGGTGCCGATCCCGTAGGGCGACCCGAAAGCGGGGTCGTTCCGGTTGACGAAGCGGAAGAGGTGGTCGGTACGCGCGTGCTGGTACGAAAGGCTCGCGGCCACCCCGGGCCCCACCTCCCGCTCCACTTCGCCCGCGAACGACCAGGTGCGCGGCAGCTCAAGGTCCTTGGCCGTGACATGGATGTCGGGCAGGAAAGGCGGAGTCGTGCTGCCGTCGATGAGGTCGCCGATCGCGGGCGGCCCCTGCCCGGGCAGGCCGAAGCTGCTCCGGAAGAAGATCTGCTGGAAGGCGCCGTTCGTGGTCACGCTCTGGGCGAAGACCAGGATGGGGATGCGCGAATGGTACGCGCCGGCGTTCAGCCGCAGGACGGTGCGCTCGTCGCCGGTGACGTCCCATGCGAGCCCGAAGCGGGGCTGGAAGTTGTCCAGGTCGTCGGGGATGGTGCCTCCGGAGGGGAACCGCGGGTCGTCCAGATACGGGGCGTAGAAGGTGGCCTCCGGCTCGACCACGATATCGGGGTGCCAGGTACCCTCCCAGCGCAGACCCAGGTTCAATGTCAGCCGGTCGCTCGGCTTCCAGGTGTCCTGCACGAAGAACGCCAGCTCGTTCACGCCGAAGTCGCCGAAACCCAGCCGGTCCGGCGCCACCCCCGGCACCGTCCCCGACTGCAGGTACACGAGCACCGGTCCGGTGATGTCAGTCCCCTCCGGACACTGGCCGTTCGCGCTGTCGGAGCCGTCCGAACAGGTGACGTAGCCCGGCCCCTGCGTCACGAAGTTGATGAAGCCGTCGACCGAATCGAAGATGTAGCGCCCGTTGGCGAAGCCGATGAACTGCTGCGTGATCCCCGTCCGGTTGTACTCGACGCCTGTCTTGAAGAGGTGGCGGCCGCGAAGCCACGACCAGTTGTCCACGACCTGGAGGCGCGTGTCGTACGCGGGATCGATGGGAAGGAAGAAGGGCAGCCCGATGCGGAAGCCGTCGGCGAAATCCATGCCGATGTCGGGGAAGGGGCGGCCGCCCAGTGTCTCGAACTGCGGCGTCGCGGGCACGGTCGCATCCGGCATGAGGGGGCCGTCGTACCAGCGGACCCGGTCCTCGCGGGCCCACTGCAGGCGCAGCTCGTGCGACAGGGTGCTGCTGAGCAGCGACCGCCAGCTCGCGTTGAAGGCGTGCGCCTCGTCGGTCTCGATCCCGTTGGCCGAGAGTCCCCACGAGTCCACGTCGAAGGTGCCGTTGAGCTGCTCGGACCAGTTGTAGTTGTACTTGAAGGAGAGCTGGTTGCTGCCGTCGAGGTGGACGTCGGTCTTGACGAGGAGGGCGCGCGCGTCGTCGGTACGGTCGATGGGCCCGAATTCGTCCTCGAAGAGACCGGGCCACTGCGTGGTCAGGAAGCTGCGCAGCCTGGCCAGGTTCTCGGGGCTGCTGCCCAGCCGGTGCTGCTGCTTGGTCTCGGTCGCCCTCTGCTGGTCGTACGCCACGAAGAAGAAGGCGCGGTCGCGCGCGATGGGACCGCCGAGGGTGAAGCCGAACTGGCTGCGCAGGAAGTCCGGCTCGCCCGCCTGCACCGCAACCGGGTACGCCGCCGACACGCCGTCCCACTGGCCGAAGTAGTGCGCGGATCCGGCCAGCTCGTTGGTCCCCGACTTCGTGATCACATTCACGAACCCGCCGGCCGAACGTCCGAACTCGGCCGCCGCCCCCTGGTTCACCACCACCACTTCCTCGATGGCGTCCTGGCTGAAGGTGAAGGCCGGCCGCTGGCCCCCCCGCTGCTCGCCGAAGAAGGGGTTGTTGAAGTCGGCCCCGTCGACGATGAAGTTGTTGAAGATGCCGCGCTGGCCGCTGATGTTGAGCTCGTCGCCGTCGGGGCCTTGCGAGATCGCGACGCCGGGGGTGAGGAGCGCGAAGTCCAGGTAGTTGCGGCCGTTGTTGGGCAGTCCGTCCACGACCTCTTCGCTGAGGCGGGTGGAGCTGGTGACGTCTTCGGGGTGGACGAGGTGCTCGCGGGCTCCCTCGACGGTGATTCCCTCGAGCTCGACTGCGCCGAATTGGAGGGTTAGCGCAAGTTCCTCGCCGACGCGGAGGACGAGGCCGCGGGCGGTGGCCGTGCCGAGCTGGTCGTCGGCGCGCGCGGTCACGTCGTAGGTGCCGATGGGGAGGAGCGGTCGCACGAAGGTGCCGGCCGGGGTCGTGCGCACGGTGGTGAGGAGCGCGGTCTCGCGGTGGGAGAACTCGACGGCCGCTCCGGCGATGGGGGCGCCGGCCGGGTCGCGAACCACGCCGCGGATTACGCCGGTGGTGGCCTGCGCCTGGGCGGCGGCGGGGGGCGGGGGGGCGAGAAGGGAGGCGGCGGCGGCCAGGAGGGCGATGCGCATTGAAGAGCGGGCAGTGGCGTGCATAGTCAAGGAAAAAGGGACCTTCTGATTGGGCGACGAACTTTCCGGAAACGCCAAGTTACCTCCCTCCGGCGGCTTGGCGGAAGCCCAGGCAGCCCGCGGGCAGGAGTCCACCGGCCGTCGAGCGGATTTGACATGGCCCGGTCCGACGAAAAAAGATGCAACATGTCCCTCCCCTTCGATCCCCTGGTCCCGCGCACTCTTCGCCTGCCCGAAGTCGTTGCCCGGCGTCGTGCCATGCTGAGTGCGCCCCACGTCAGACCCCTCAACGAATTCGCCCGGCGGCTTCAGTTGGAGCAGCCGGAATCGACGGTCCCCCACTTCGATCCATTCGACGGAGGCACGGCGGCACGCATTCTGTTCCTCTTCGAGAAGGCCGGGCCCAAGACGGATGCGAGCAGTCTGCGCGGTTCCGGGTTCGTGTCGCGGGACAACGACGGGCGGAGCGCCGAATGGACCTTCCGGCTCATGCGCCTCGCCGGCATACCGCGATCGCTGACGGTGATCTGGAACGTGGTGCCGTGGTGGGACAGGAAACGAGCCGCGTCACCGGAACAGCTGCGCGAAGGCGTGGCCCATGTCAGAGAAGTCGTCGCGCTTCTGCCGTTCCTCGACACCATCATGTTCGTGGGCGACAGGACCGCAACGGCCAAGCGGATGCTGAGCGACCTGCCCTACCGGAACTACCGGTCCTACCATCCGTCGCCGAAGGTGAAGGCCGAGTGGGCCGCGAAGTGGCTCGGCATTCCCGATGAATGGTCGCAGGTGATGGAAGGGCGGTAGGCGGGGTTTCGGTGGCGAAGCACATCGGCCGGAGGGGCCTGGCAGCCCGTGGACAAAATCCCCCCGGCATTCGAACGGCGATGCATCCGCGCTGGCCGCTTCGCTTCACCTGTCCACGCTGTAAAGTGTACATAACACTATGTAACTTCTGCTATACATTTGGCCGCTCCAAGGCTGCGCTCTGCGTTGCTCCTCAGGCGAATAGCTCTGCTATTCCCCCTTCGTCGCGCCTTGCCAGCCCGGCGCCTCACCGCTCTCGGTGCTCGCGGGACGTTATCCACGGACTGCTGGAGGAGGATGCAGGACCGGAATGAGCGTTCCGCCCGCAACCGTGATCCCGATCGGCGGGGGCACGACGATCGTGGACCTGGGTTTCCGGGACCGCGCGGGAATCATCGGGGTGAACGTGCTGGAATGCGCCGACGGGATCGCGCTGGTCGATCCCGGTCCCGAGGTGCGGTTGCCGGCCCTTCGTGCGGGCCTGGCGGGGATGGGGCGCACGATGGAAGAGGTGCGCGCCGTCCTGTTGACGCACATTCACCTCGATCACGCGACGGCCGCCGGGGCGATCGTGAGGGAGGCCCCCGGCGCGAGTGTGTACGTGCACGCGGTGGGCGCGCCGCACATGGCCGACCCGGCCCGGCTGCTGGCCTCGGCGGCGCGGATATACGGGGACGCGATGGCAGCGCTCTGGGGCGATTTTCTTCCCGTGCCGGGGGGGGCGCTGAAGGTGGTGGACGAGGGGGATGTGGTGGCCCTCGGCGGCCGCCGCCTCGAGGTCGCGTACGTTCCCGGGCACGCGAAGCACCACGTGGCCTACTACGAAGCCGCGACGGGGACCGCGTGGGTCGGGGACGTGGGGGGGATACGGATCGGGAACGGTCCGGCGCTCCCGGTCACGCCGCCGCCGGACATCGACATCGAGGTGTGGAAGACGAGCATGGAGCGTGTGACGGAGTGGGCGCCGGAGCGCATCGTGGCGACGCACTTCGGGGCGTACGGTGACGTGCGCGGGCATTTTGCAGAACTGCGCGAGGGGCTGGATGCGTGGGCGGGGGGTGTGTGGTGGTGGTGTGGTGGTCGGTCCCCGTTTTCTTCGCGGGGGGGGGGGGGGTGGGGGCCGCGCCCGGGGGGGGGGCGCCCGGGGGGGGCCGCGGCGCCGCCCAGGCCGGAGTGGCCGTTGGTGTACTGATCATCGTGTG
>JAPPNO010000061.1 GCA_028873845.1 Gemmatimonadota bacterium
CGTCTCGTGCGCCTCCTCGATTCGCGCGTTCGCCGTCGCCAGCGTCTCGATCCGGGCTTGGATGCTTCTCGACAACCACTGCATCGTCGCCCAGCCTCCGCCGAAGATGCCGAGCCAGAGACCCAGGCCGACGATCAGCGGCCGGAGCCAAGCCTTCAACAGCAACTGGCGCATCCGCCCGATCGCCTCCTCCGTATCGCGCTCGATGGAACGCAGCGCGTTCTTCGCGACGCGACGCGAGCTCTCGCCGAGCCTTTCGAGCTCGCTCGCGGTCAACTCCTCGATCTCCCTGCGTTCGGTCTCGAGCCGCCTCCGTAGCCGCTCGGTCAAATCGTTCGCGGTCGAAGTCTGCTCCATACAGCCCTCCTTTCAGCCGCCACCGCTGTCCGCTCTCCGGATCGCGGGCGGTCAGATAGTCCTTGCCTTGGCGCGGCACTTCGAGGCCCGCCTCCCGGAGCGCGGCGACGACATCGGCACGGTTCCGCACCGTGCCGTGCTCGACGCGCTGGAGCAGGTAGTCGCGGATCAGGTTGCGGGGAGAGGATTCGAGCCTGAGGCCCGCCCGCAGCCGCGCCGCTTCGATGTAGGCGCGGTGTCCGGGTTGCTGCACCCGCGCCCGCGCCGGATCGTCCGGTCGAGCCCAGCCGTGTTCGGCGTTGAAGGCGTCCCGGAGCGGGCCAAACGTCTTCTCTCAGCCCGGAGGGGCGATGTTGAGGCTTCGTCCGGTCTCCAGATCGCACCGCGCGGCGAGCACATGCACGTGAGCGCCGCCGCCGCGCTCGCGGTGCAGCACGGCCGCCCAGGCGTAGCGGTCGGGTTCCAGCCCTGCCCAGGCCGTGTCCTCGAACGCGTCCAGGACCGCCTCGATCTGTTCGTCGGTCGGCTCGTCCTCGGGTGCCCACGCGATCACGCCGGACGTGTACTTGTGCTCGAAGGGAAGTGAATCGGCCACGGCGGCCACCTGGTGGGGATCTCTTCTGAGCACCTCGACGCCTTCGCGCGGCTTCCCGGCCGCGTCCAGCTCGCCGAGAAGGTAGTTGGCCGCGCCCCGCGCCGATCCGGTGCCGCGGGCGAGGAACTTAACCAGCATCGGCTTCCGTGCTTTCAGGAGGGGACAGCGCCGCGAGTGCCCGCTTGATGGCGATCAGGTGGCCGATCACCTCGACGGCCTCGATGGCCCCCTTATGGGTGTTCGCCCACCGAGCGATCTGGTTGAGGTTGTTCCCGACGCGTGCCATCTGCTGGGTGCGCTCGCGCTCGACCTCGGCGTGCGCCACGGTCCAGGTGCGCGTCCGACCGACCGACCGGCGCACCAGATCCGACAGCGTCAAGCCCGCGGAGCGCGCCTTGGCGTGCCACTCGGCACGCTCCGCCTCGCTGGCGCGGATCTTCACCCACACGCCGCGCCGTTGCGGTTGTGGGGGTCAGAGGGGGCACGGCCCCCCGCCAGCCTCCGCAGGGGACGCGCGAAGCGTGGCCCCAAGGAGTATGCTGCTTCCCCGCATTAGCGGTGCCAAACGAGCCCTTGGGCGGCGCCCGTGAACGGACCGGCTTAACCCGCCGGGTAATCGCGGTCCTGCCGGGCGCTGCCAATCGCGTCCCGATGTCCGTCCCGCCCCACGCGTACGCGACGGTCCAAGGCGCTCAGGAGCCTCGCCGCGAAGGCCGCCGGGGAAGGTGAGGCCGTGTCCCTGGGGAACACGGTCGCCCGCGTGCTGAACAACTGCTTCGGCGTCTCCATGCCTCGAACTCTGAAGAGCCGCCCGCAAGCAAGTCAACCCGTCGGAAAACTCCACTGTGCCAGAACGTTCCAGGTCGTGCCATACGTCTCAACTTCGGCGGATGCCGCCGCCAGTGGCGCGGAAAAACACCCCCCGCAACGTCTCGGCAGACCTCCCGCGCTCCTCCGCGCGTCGCTTCGTAGGCCAGCCAGGGCCAGAGGCTCAAAAGGCGCGGACCGACCCAACCGAGGGCCTGACAGGTGTGCAGCTCCGAGGAATCTCCCGGCCTCATCAATTTCGATGACGCGGTGGGGCACGCGAGTCTCCATAGTCCAAGGGGCAAACGTGCTACTACCGGGGACGGAAGACATACAGATGCGAATCACGGACTGGCCGGAACCCGTCCATTCTTCCAGATCCTTCCCCCCCTACCTCCCGCGCTTGTCCCGGCTGTCAGCCTCTTGGCAGCGGGAGGTTGTCCGGGGGCAGACGAACTTTTTGCTCCAAGCCGGTGCCCGGCTCGCGAACCCAGCTCCAGTCAGGTGAGACCGGACGACAGCCGTCTCAGCCCTGACCGACTGGCCTCTTCTCAGGTCGGGGACAGCGTGCGCGAGGCGGCTACAGCTCATCGGGCGGCCCGGCGGGACCATCATCAACCCGCCGGGACCCAGCGGGCTAGGAGAATATCGAGCGAGCGCCCGAGTCGCTCGCTCGAGGTCCCGCTGCCTGCAACGGTGCCAGTCACGGAGGGGCGTCCGGATTCCAACTGGGACCGCGGGCAACGCGAACCCACTGGGTGATCCCATGAGCTGTAGCCGAACGATGCGGGTGTGGACAGTGGCGGCGGGTGTGGCTGCGGCCTCGGCGTGCGGCGGCGACAGCGGCGGCCCCACGGCACCCCCGACGATTGATCCGCCGCGCGCGACGACGGTCACAGTGAGCCCTGCGGCGGCCGAGTTGCCGGCGGTGGGCGCGACGGTGCAGCTCTCCGCGGAGGTCCGGGACCAGAACGGACAGGCGATGGCGGGCGCGACGGTGACTTGGTCGAGCAGCGATGCTTCGGTCGCGACGGTGGACGCCTCGGGGCTGGTGACGGCGGCGGGCAACGGGACGGCGACGGTCACGGCGACGGCGGGGAGCGTGTCGGGGACGGCGACGGTGACGGTGGCGCAGGAGGTCGGAGCGGTGAAGGTGACGCCGGCCATCGACACGCTGGTTGCGTTCGGTGACACGGTGCGGCTCTCGGCGGAGGCGGTCGACGCGAACGCGCATCGCGTGGAAGAGGTCGAGTTCTCGTGGACGTCGAGCGATACGTCGGTGGCGGTAGTGGGCGATGCGGGCTTGGTGACCGGGGTCGGCCCGGGACAAGCAGAGGTCACGGCCACTGTGGCCGGCGTCACGGGCCGCGCGGACCTCACGGTCGTGGCTCCCGCGCCGACGACCATTGTGGTCACCCCCGACACTGTGGCGCTGGCGGCTCTGGGACAGACCGCGCAACTGAGCGCCGAGGTGCGCGACCAGATCGGGCGCGCGATGGAGGGCATCCGGGTTAGCTGGTCGAGTGCCGACACGACCGTTGTGGCGGTCGATTCGGCAGGGCTGGTCACGGCGGTGGGTGTTGGCGAAACGACGATCACCGCGACAGCGGGGGAAGCATCGGGCGAGGCGTTGGTGACGGTGATGCAGTCGGCGGGTTCGGTCGTCGTGTCGCCGGCTGCGGACACGGTCGCGATCGGCGACACGCTACGGCTGGCGGCGGAAGCGTTCGACGAGAACGGGCACCGGGTCGAAGGCGCTCAGTTCGAATGGTCGTCGAGCGTCGTCTCAGTGGCCCAGGTGGACGGATCGGGACTGGTTACCGCCGTCGCCGAGGGGACGGCGACGATCACCGTGACGGCGGGAGCCGTCCGCGGAACAGCTGAGATCACCGTCGAGAATCCGGACCGGGCGGCGCTGGAGGCGCTCTACGAGACCACGGACGGGCCGAACTGGCTCGACAACACCAACTGGTTGACCGACGTGCCGCTGGGCGAGTGGTACGGGGTGGATACAGATGCTCTCGGCCGAGTCGTCCGGTTGGATCTCAGCGGCACGTGGGACACGCAGGCGCGACGTACCATAGTTCATGGCCTCTCGGGCCCGATTCCGCCTGAAATGTCCGGCCTCGCCAACCTGGAGTGGTTGAACCTCTCGGGCAATCAACTCACGGGCCCGATTCCGTCCGAGCTCGGCGATCTGGCGAACCTGAGATCCCTGCTGCTCTGGTCCAACAACCTTTCGGGTCCGATCCCGCCCGAGCTGGGCAGGCTCTCCCACCTGCGGTCACTGGATGTCTACTACAACGACCTTTCGGGTCCAATCCCGCCTGAGCTGGGCAAACTTGCCAGCATGACCCGGTTGCAGCTCGGCTCAAACGGCTTGTCTGGCCCGATTCCGCCCGAACTCGGCACACATCTTCCAGTGTAATCCACCAAGGTCTACCAAGTA
>JAPPNO010000056.1 GCA_028873845.1 Gemmatimonadota bacterium
GTAAGTTCAACCTCCATGAGCAGATGCGAATCCACGACCGACTGCCGGGCCGGCGGAGCGCGGTTTCCGCCAGCCCTCGTCTAGCGAAAGGTCGCGATCTCCTCGAGCGGCTTCCTGTGGATGGCGGGCACCCTGGCACCCTCCGCGGGATAGCCGGCGACCAGGAGCAGGAAGGGCCGCTCGCTCGGCGGCCTGTCGAGGATTTTGTTCAGAAAATTCATCGGCGAGGGGGTGTGGGTCAGCGTCGCCAGCCCGGCGTTGTGGAGGCCGGTGATGAGAATGCCCGTGGCGATGCCGACGCTCTCCTGGACGTAGTAGTTCTTCACCTTCCCGCCGTCCGGGCGCAGCATGTACCGCTCGGCGAAGATCGCGATCAGGTACGGCGCGGTCTCCAGAAACGGCTTGTGCTCGTCGGTTCCCAGCGCCGCGAGCGCGTCCAGCCACTCCTGCGGGGCGCCGCCACCGTAGAAGGCCCGCTCCTCCTGCTCGGCCGCGACGCGGATCCGGGCCTTCACCCCGGGGTCGGACACGACGACGAAGTGCCAGGGCTGATGGTTTGCCCCGCTGGGGGCCGTGCCGGCCGCCCGGACGCACTCCTCGATCACGGCCCGCGGCACCGGCCGGTCGCTGTACTCGCGCACCGTGCGGCGACGGGCCGCGCGCTTCCGGAAGGCGGCGGCGCGGCGAAGCATCTCCTCCGGCGCATACTCGACATGGGTGTCCAGGGGGACGAATCGAGGGTCGCTCATCGATTTGCTCCGGGCGTGGCGGTCAGCCGCCGCTCCTCAGCCGGGCGAATGCACCCACGATATCCTTGCCGTCGCCCATGACCTCGACCACATGCTCCGGGCGCAAGTCCAGGGCGCGGGAGAGAAACCGGATGTTGACGAGCCCGACGACCTCGGCGTCGGAGAGGGAGATGTCGCGCCACTGCGAGGCCGGACGGGCGCCGAAACGCTCGTAGGCCGCGTTGAGGAACCCGGCGGAGCCGTCGATCGGGACGTGGAAGTCGCCGGCGTGCACGGAGTACCCGCGCGCAATCTCCATCCAGCTGGCGCCGTGGCGCCGCCGCGCCACCACCACATCGGGCGACACCCCCGCCCGCTTCGCGAGCCGCAGCACAACGGCGATCTCCCCGGCGGAGAGGCTCCAGCGCGTCAATACCCGCACCTCGCTCCGGGGCGTGCCGAAGTGCTCGCCGACGGCGCTCAGAAACGCCGCCCTGTTCGCTTCGTCCCCGCCTCCGCGCTGCGCCTCGAGGGCGGTGGGAGCCGCCAGGCAGAGCAGGATGCCGGCGAGAGCGTGGGTCCCGTTGTACCGGGAAATCATGTTTCGAACCGCATGAAAGTGCCTCCAATGGCTTTGGAAATGTCACCGCATCGGCAGTTGTCCGCCAGTCGGGGCGCCGACGGTGCGTGACCGAAGCCGGCCGGCACCGAGCACGGCAAGGCGCCGGACCGGGTTCCCTGAAGGAACTACCCTCCTGCCTGCCGCAACACCCGGCGCGCCCGTTTCCGCGCCGCCAGGACGGGTGATTCGTCCCCGGCCCCGGCTCCGGCCTCGCCGAAGATCTCTGCAAGCGACCTCCCGATCCTGCGAACCCTCGCGTCCAGCTCGCCACTGTCGCGGATCCCCTGCTCCATAAGCCCGAAGGCCATTGCGCCGCCGCCATTGATGACGTAGTCCGGCGCGTAGAGAATGCCGCGCTCCAGGAGCCGGTCCGCGTCCTCGGGGACCTCGAGCTGATTGTTGGCCGACCCGGCCACGATCCGGCAGCGGAGACGAGGCACGGTGCGGGCGTTGACCGTGGCGCCGACGGCGCACGGAGCGTACACGTCACAGTCGGTGTCGTAGACATCCGCGCAGGGGACCGTGACTCCACGACACTCCGCAGCCACCCTTCGGGCCCGGTCCTCGTCGAGGTCGGCAACGAGCACGCTGGCCCCCGCGCGGCCGAGCAGCCGCGCCAACGGCTCCCCGACGTCTCCCACCCCCTCGATCAGCACCGATTTCCCGGCCAGCTCCGGGGTGCCGTCGAGGTGGGCCACCGCGGCCTCGATCCCCGCGTGCACACCCGCGGCGGTGAATGGTCCGGGATCGGGAGCCGAGTCGCCGTGGCTCGTACAGGCCACGTAGGGGGTGACCGTGGCCAGAAAGGCCATGTCCTCCGGGGTGGTTCCCATATCCTCTCCCACGCCGTAACCCCCGTTCAGGGCGTTCATGAGGTGGCCGAGACGGGCGAAGAGACCCCGCCGGGCCTCGCCCTCCAGCGGCCCCGGAACCGCGAGCACCGACTTGCCGCCTCCGTAGCGGAAGTCCATGGCGGCCCACTTCCAGGTCATACCCTCCGCCAGCCGCATGGCGTCGCGAAGCCCTGCTGCCGGAGAACGATACGTTGCGAGCCGGCAGCCTCCCGTGGGCCGTCCCAGGGTGGCATCGTGCAGCGCGATGAAGATCCAGCTACCGGTCTCCCGATGGTGGGACATAACCACACCCAGCCCGTTCCACTCCTCGATCAGAGATTCCAGCCCACGTTCCATGAATCGATCCTTTAGGTGCATGGTTCAAACGCTCGTGTCCGACGGTGCGGGGACCGCCGGGTGATCACCAGCGGTCATGAAGGTCGGTCGGCCTTGCGGTATACGAAACGCAGCCCCGACCAGTTTTGGTCGATGGCGCAGATCCTGTTGTCGACCAGACCGCTCTCCAGGCCCGCCCGGCGGACGTCCGCCTCGCGGATATCGCTCCTCAGGGCACCGCTCAGCTTCGGCCACGCCAGCCACAACCCACCGCTCCACCTCAACAGCGGGGCGAGGCGGTCGACCAGTCCCGGGAGCGCGCCACGGACCGGAAGGAACGCCACGATGACATCGTAGCTTCGCGGCTTCGACATTGCGGGATCGACGATCACGGAAGGACCCGCGTCCACCAGTTCGGCGAACCCCGGGGGCGCGCCGTCCCACCCGATGCGGTGTCCCGCCCGGATGCCCAGCTTCTTCGCCAGCGGCGTACCCGAGTATCCCGCCATTGACTCTCCCGTCATGTTGTGTGTGTCCGGCCGAAGCCGGCGCATTCGCAGGCCACCGATGCGCGAGCCCCGGCCTCCGGGGACCTCTTCGAGGGCTGCCACCGCCATTGTGAAGATATAGCTTCCGTTCTCGCCGCTCCGTTTGCCCTGAACACCCTGGGGCGCCGGTCCGCCGCCCGGCAATCCCCCGTTCCCCTTCATTCCCCGACAAACCGGAAGGGTACCGCCATGGAATGGATCGCAACCCCGGAAGCCTGGATCGCGCTGGCCACACTGGCCGTGCTGGAGATCGTACTTGGAATCGACAACATCATCTTCATCTCGATCCTGGCGGACAAGCTGCCCGTTGAGCAACAGGCGAGCGCCCGGCGCCTGGGGCTCCTGCTCGCGATGGCGACCCGGCTGGCCCTGCTCGGCACCATCAACATGATCATGCGGCTGACCGAACCGCTCTTCAGCCTGGTCGGACACGCCTTCTCGGGACGCGATCTGATCCTGATTGTCGGGGGGCTGTTCCTGCTCACCAAGAGCACGCGCGAAATCCACCATCGCCTGGAAGGGGACGACGAACACGCGGGCAAGGCGCGGACCGCGGGCTACGGGGCCATCCTTCTCCAGATCGCGGTGATGGACATGGTGTTCTCGCTGGACTCGGTGATCACCGCGGTGGGGCTGGCGGAGGACTTCGCGGTCATGGCCATTGCGATCGTGCTGGCCGTGGCCGTGATGATGGTGTCCGCGACCGCCGTGTCGCGCTTCGTCAACGACCATCCCACCGTGAAGATGCTGGCCCTGAGCTTCCTGCTGCTCCTCGGGATGACGCTGGTGGCCGAAGGGTTCGGCCAGCATATCGCCAAGGGATACATCTACTTCGCGATGGGGTTCTCGATCTTCGTCGAGGCGTTGAATCTGCGGGCCCGGGCAGGGGAGCCCATCCGTTTGCGGCGGCCGCCGCGAAAGCCGAAGATGGCCGAGGCGCCCCGGGAGGGGTAGCGGAAGCGCGGGCGATACACCCGGGTGCGGGGGTCCTGGAGCAGTACGCCCGAGAGGATTCGAACCTCTGGCCTCTGCCTCCGGAGGGCAGCGCTC
>JAPPNO010000048.1 GCA_028873845.1 Gemmatimonadota bacterium
ATCTTCACCTTGAAGCCGCGCCCGATGATCATCGGCTCGAGCTCCGGGTGGTTGATGTTGGCGGGGATGATCGCGCGCCCGCGCGCCACCTCGTCCCGGACGAAGCGCGGGTCGAGCCCCTCCCGGATCGCGATGAACTCCATCTCGGGGGTGACCTCGCCACGGCGCGCGTAGTGCATCTGGGTGACGGGGCCGTTGCCGCGGCGGGTGGTGCGGCGCAGCGCGGGGGGGAATTCGAGGGGGTCGTCGCGCTTGCCGGGGATGAGGGGGGCGGAGCGGCCGGTGACGCGGACGTCCCGGGCGGCGATCCAGGGTTCGCGGAGTGGGGGCAGGCCTTCGCGGACATCGTGGCCGGGCGGGCCGCTGGTGTCGTAGACGCGCAGGGGGGGCTCGCCGCCGGAGAGGGAGATCTCCCGCATGGGGACGCGGATGCCGGAGGGGCCGTCCATGTGGACGCGGGTGGAGTTGGGGAAAGCGTCGGGGTAGGCGGGGGGGGGTGGGGGGGCGGTCGGCGGGAGGGTCGCACCCGGCGTCGGGGGGACGGATGGCGCAGGTGGACCGGCTGGCTCGATCATGGCGGATAGGCTTTCCCCCGGCTGCGGCGTCGTCGCCGGAGGGGAAGCGGGCGGGCGGCGGGATCGCACCCCACGCAAGCCGCGCTTCCTACGCCGGTATCAGCCGGATCAGGTTCTGGGGTGCAGTCTCAATCCCGTTGGCGCGCACTGCGCACGCAGCGGGATACCCCCGGCGACTGCGCCAAAGATAGGCGAAGGAACTTCGGCGGGCCACGATATACCGGCGATCCGTGCCGCGTCGCCGGGCGCCAAACGCCCCTGGCGGCTCCGGGAAGGATGGGCCGCAGCTACTTTCGAGGTGGTATGGGTTGCCCATACTGGTCGATATGGGTAGTATGGGTCATGAAGACCACCATCGACATCCACGATCAGTTGCTGGTCCGCGCGAAGCGACATGCGCGCGATACCGGCCGCCCTTTGCGAGCCGTCGTGGAGGAAGGGCTTCGGCTCGTGCTTTCCACGCCTGAATCCGCGCGGTCCTACCGGCTGCCCGACCTGAGCGCCGGCGATCCGACCGATGACGATCCCCTGGAGGCGTACTCCTGGCAGGATCTCTCAGAGATCATCTACGAGCACCCGGGAGATGACGAATCGTGATTGCGGTCGACACGAATGTGCTCGTCTATGCCCATCGCCGGGAATCGCGGGTGCACGAGCCGGCGCGTGCGACCCTCCGGGAGCTGGCCGAGGGGACTCGGCCATGGGCGATTCCCTGGCCCTGCTGCTACGAGTTTTTCAGCGTCGTCACGAACCGCCAGATCTGGCGGGGCGCCCAGTCGACTCCGGACCAGGCATGGAGCCAGTTGAGGGTCTGGATCGATTCGCCCTCGAACCGGCTACTCGCCGAGACGAGCGACTTCATGGGCATTCTGGAAGGGTTGCTGCTCAGGCCCCGCGTGCGCGGTCCCGTCGTCCACGACGCGCGTGTGGCCGCGATCTGCCTCGCGCACGGGATCGAGGAACTGCTGACACGGGATCGGGACTTCGGTCTCTTCCCCGAATTGAAGACGCGCAATCCGTTTGCGTGAGGTTCGGCCCGGGGCGATTTCAGTCCCGCCGCGCCCCCACCGCCCCCAGCCCCGCCCGAATGAACGCCCACTGGAAGCGCATCTGGTCCTCCACCGGCATCGCCCCGAGTCCCGCCCGCGCCATCTCCTCGCGCACCTCCGTCTCCACCCGCTCGGCGGCCCCGCCGTCGCCCGCTTCCGCTCGCACCTTCGAGCCAGGCCGATCGGCCACCTCCTCGCCCCCTCCCGGCCCGCCATCCTCCCCCACCACCCCCCGCAACCGACCCTCCCACACCGCGATCCGCTCCCGCCACCTCTCCAGCACCGGATCCGGCGGCCCCAACTCGTCCCCCACCCCCGGCGTGATGAAGAGCGGCATCTCGGTCACGAGGGTGAGCGGATCGCCACCCAGCGCCCGCACCGCTTCCATCGAACTGGGACGGAATCGCGCCGCCGTGTCCGGGTCCCCGAGGTCGAGAAAATGCCGCCTCATCGCGCGGGAATCGGGGCGGCTGCAGAACCCCTTCGCCAGGCGGTGAAACCCCTTCTCCCCGTTGCGCTCGACATCGTGCAGCGTGTATCCGGCGGCCTCCACGTCGCGCACGAGGGCGGCCGCCGCCTTGCCGAAGGACGGCCACCACGACCGCTCGACAAGGAAATACGGCCCTGCCGCCATGCCCATGCCGTGCATGCTGACATGCAGGTCGAAGGGTGCATGGGCACGCCAGAAATCCCGGGCGGCGCGGTTCTCGGGGCGGGCGCCTGTGTCGTCCTGGTCGCGCGGAAACCCGAACTCGATGTCGTCGCCGGGGAGTTCGCGGACGCGGTGTTTCAGGTATGCGGCGAAATCATACCGGTCGGCGCCCGGCGGCTGCCAAGCGGCGTTTGCGTCCGCGCCGTCCGGGTTGAGGTGGGGGATGATGAACCAGGTGGCCGCTTCGTGGAGCGCCGAGCCGCCGGGGCTCGCCAGAAAGCGTACCAGCCGTCCGAGGAAGCGCGGACCGACGGGCTCGTCGGCGTGGCAGCCTCCGACGAGGCTCACCCGGAGCGGGCCTGCGCCGAGCCGGTACGCGAAGATCGGCCGCCCGTCGCGCGAGCGGCCGATCTTGCGGGGTGTGGGGTGGCCGGGCGGTGACTCGACCGGCCCGAATGGGTGCCGCGTCACCGCGGTCCGGTCACAGGTCCACTACAAGGAGGTCGGCAGCATCAATCTCCACCTCGTGTCCGCACAACGTGCCGCTGTAGGTGCCAACCAGCGTCTGCGTGGCGAGGTCGGGCACCGCCGCGAGCGTCAGCGCGATCTCACAACCGCCGGACCGGTCCTCGAGCTGCCAACTCAGTCCTCCCGTTATCATGCCGGAAACGTCGAAATGCTCTAACAAGCCGACGATTTCGACGCGCAGTTGGTATCGCAAGGCCGGATCGCCCCCCAGTGTGAACTCCAACGCGTCTCCCGTCACCACGCACCCGGTCGGCGTGATCAGGTAGTCCAACCCCAAAACCGCCGTATCCCCCGGTTCCTCGATGACCGCCCCGACCAGTTTCGCCCGTCCGCCCGCCGGACAGGCGACCACGATGCTGTCCTCGGACACGTGGATCGGGATAATCGTCGTATCCGCCAACAGCGCGCCAACCCCCTTGACCAGCGCAATCGACTCCTCCACAGTGAGCTCGTTGCCGGGCTCGGTTTCGTCCTCGCAGGCTGCAACGGCAATGACAAGCCCGAGTCCGGGCAGCAGTCGTCGTGAGAGCATCTTCTTCATCTCCTGTCTCCTGGTGGGTCGCAAGCCACGGCAGCCGATGCTCCCGGGCGCGTGACCCAACCACATGTTGCCAGATGATTCTACTACCCGCTCCAAACGGAAGTTCCCGACAACGGGTCTCAACTCACCTAACTTAGCGCAGGTCGAGTCGCCCGTGTACTTGCCCCGCGTCCCCACAGTGACGATTTCCCCAATTCAATGACCGACACCAGGTTGCGCCTCACCACGCACGAGAAACGCCTTCTCGGCGGAGAAGCCGGCGCCGCCATCCGCCTCGCCATGCGGATCGTCGTGCGCATGGGCGAGATCCTCGGCGCCCGGGAGCTGGTCCGGATCACCTCCGCACACATCGACGGCTGCCTATACCACGGCGACGGCGGCGTGGAGTTCGCGGAGCGGCTGGTGGAACTGGGTGGCCGCGTTTCGATCCCCGCCACCCTGAACGTGGGCGCCCTCGACCTCCTCAACCCGGCACGTGTGCGCGCCTCGGACCGGCGGCGCGCGATGGCTCTGCGCCAGATGAACGCGTACCGGGCGCTGGGCTGCACGCCCACCTGGACGTGCGCGCCGTATCAGGCCGGGCACAGGCCGGCGGCCGGCGATCACGTGGCGTGGGGTGAGAGCAACGCGGTCGCCTTCGCGAACTCCGTCCTCGGGGCGCGCACGAACCGCTACGGCGACTTCATGGACATCTGCTGCGCGCTCACGGGGAGGGCGCCGCGCACGGGCCTGCACCTGGGCGAACGGCGGCGCGCGACCGTGGTGGTGGACACGGAGGCCGTTGCGGCCGCTCTGAAGGGGCGCGACGTGTTCTATCCCGTGCTGGGGACGTGGCTGGGGAGGGTGGTGGGGGACCGCGTGGCCGTGGTGACGGGCCTGCCCGCGAGCGTCGGCGAGGACCAGTTGAAGGCCATGGGGGCCGCGGCGGCCTCCTCGGGGGCGGTCGGGCTCTTCCACGTCGCGGGGGTGACCCCGGAAGCGCCCGACCGGGCAACCGCGCTGGGTGGCCACCGGCCCGAGGAGGTGATCGCGCTCAGGCCGGATGTCCTGCGGGCCGCGCGCGACACCCTCAGCACGGCGGCCGCCGACCGCATTGACGCGGTGGCCGTGGGGAGCCCCCATTTTTCACTTGGCGAGTTCGCCCAGCTCGAAGCGCTCCTCCCGGCGACGTCCTTCGCGGTTCCCTTCTACATCTGCACGGGCCGGTCGGAGTACGCTCGACTCGACGCGGACGGACGTCTCGCGCGGTTCGTTGAAGCCGGCGTCGAGATCGTGGTGGACACCTGTGTCGTCGTCACCCCGATCCTGCCCCCGAAGAACGGCGTGCTCATGACCAATTCCGGCAAGTTCGCCCACTACACGCCCTCCAACACCGGCTATGGGGTGGTCTACGGAAGCCTCGAGGACTGCGTCCGCTCCGCGATCCGGGGCCGAGTCAGGCGGGACGAGAGCCTGTGGAGCTGAAGAGAGTACCGGCCTGCGGCGGCCACGCCGAGAACAGCCCATGGAGCTGACAGGAACCCCGGTCTGCGACGGTTCCGCCGAGGGCCGTCTCCTGGTGCTGCGAAAACCGCTCAGCTTCTGGGGCGGCGTGGATCCGCTGACCGGGGAAATCGCCGATCCGCGCCACCCGCAGTACGGCGAGGGAACCGGCGGACGCATCCTCGTCATGGAGCGCGTGATCGGGTCGAGTTCCTCGAGTGCGATCATGCTGGAGCTCCTGCGGAACAATGTCGCTCCGGCGGCAATCGTCGTCGCCGAACCGGACGCGATCCTGGTGCTGGGGATCCTGGTGGCCGGTGAACTCGGGTATCCCACGATTCCGCTGCTGCGCGTGGGAGCAGGGGGGATCGGCAGGTTGACCGGGGTGGGCGGGTGCCACGCAATGCTTCGCAACGGGAGGTTGCGAGTGGAACGGCCCGGCGGTGTCGGATGACCCGCTAGGAGTCCGTGGATAAAGCCGCCCGAGCACCGGGGGATTTTGTCCACGGGCTGCTACGGCAGCGCGTACCGCTCCAGGACCTGAAGCCCGTACTCGTCCATCCGCACCGCGTACAGCTTCCCGTCGCCGAAGCTGACCACGCGCCGCCCCTCCCCCACTACGACCGTCATCTCCACCTCACCTGAACCGTCGAAGACATCGTAGACCGTGGCCTCGCCCGCCTCACGATGCCGCCTGATCCAGGCCCGCCCGCGGCCGTCCACCGGCACGGGTCGGCTGTAGAAGGCCGGCTTCACCTCGGGCCATGCGTAGCGGTCCAGGTCGTCATCGTCGGAGGTCCCGCCCCGGCTGGCCCGGATGGTGAGCACGCCGTTGACGTTCATTTGCTCGATGCCGAAGCCGCCGCCCACCTCGGACCGCGCGTCCCGCCATTCCTCCCGCTCGGCCCGCCCGATGGCCACGGGGTCGTATGGGACCGCCGGCCCACTCGTCACCGAACCGTCTTCCCCCCCGATCCAGTCCAGGTGATAGTCCCCGGAACGAGCCACCACCACCTGCCCATCGCGGGATACGCCCCACGCGTCGGCAGGCGACAGGGGGATGGCGCTCACCTGGACGTTCCGGTTGCCTCCGTCTCCGGTCTCTCGCCGCGTCATGTCCGGCATCTTGAACAAGCCGAGCGAGTCCACGACGCCGGTTTCCAGGTCGATTCGCAGAATCCCCGCCGAATCGGCACCCCCGCCCATCCCGCCGATATCGGGGAAGTAGAGGCGACCCCGGTCGTCCACCGCCTGCGGCAGCACCATGAGCAGCGTGCCCTGCTCCGGGTCGACCATGGCATAGGGGCGCGTCTCGCCGAACCTCAACTCGGGGCTCAGTTCGGTGAGGCGGCCGTTGCCGAGGTCGACGAGCAGCGTCCTGCCGCCGGGGAGCGGCCACACCGCGTCTGGCTGGCGGTATTCGTCGGGGCCCTCGCCGACGGCGCCGATGGTGTCGGCCGTGCCCGCGTCCAGGTCGAGGCGCACCAGCACCTGCCCCAGCGGATCGGCCACCAGAACGCGTCCATCCTCGAACTCGCGCACCGTGGACACCACCGCGAACGGCTCCGGGTAGACCGCCTCCGGTTCACCGAGCTGTACGCCGTCGGGCTGCCCGTCGGCACCGGGCGCACCACGATCGCACCCACCCAATGCGCACGCGATCACCGCGGCGCCGACACCGAGTTTCACGGCGACCTCTCCCATGGCGGCCCGGCTACTTGACGAACAGCATGTCGCGGTACGTCGGCAGCGGCCACAGATCGTCCGGAATCACCTTCTCCATCCGGTCCGCGACCTCGCGCACCGCGTTCATTGCGGGGATCACGTTGTTCTTCATGTGGATCACCTTCGACGACACCTCGTCGCCGCCCAGCTCCTCGTTCTGCGCGTCGAGCTCGTCCAGCGCGGCGCTCAGCTCGTCGATGAGCCCGGAGATCCGCGCGATGTTGCTGTCCAGGCCCAACGTCGAGCCCGCCTTCTTCGCACCCTTCCGCGCAGACCCGAGCTGGTTCAGGTAGTTCACCGCCGCCGGCAGAATCATGCAGCGGGCGATGCGAGCCGCCGTCTCGCCCTCGATGTTGATCTTGATGAAGTACTGCTCGGTGAGCACCTCGAGGCGGGCCTCCAGCTCACGCGGGGACATCACCCCGTACTTGTCGAAGAGCACCTCGTTCTTGTGGTCGGCCAGTGCCGGCAGTGCGTCGACCGCCGAACCGGTGTTGAGCAGCCCGCGGCGCGCCGCCTCCTCGACCCACTCGTCCGAGTAGTTGTCGCCGTTGAAGATGATGCGCTTGAAGGAAGGGATCTCGTTGGCCAGCAGCGTCCAGAGCGCGTCCTCGATCGAGGTGCCGGCTTCGACGATCGGCTCCAGCACGTCCGTCCACTGGTCGATCGCCTCGGCCACGATGGTGTTCAGCACCGTGGCCGGCAGCGAGATGCTGGCCGACGAGCCCACCGCGCGGAACTCGAACTTGTTCCCGGTGAAGGCGAAGGGCGAGGTGCGGTTGCGGTCGCCCGAGTGGCGCGGCAGATCCGGAAGCACGTTGACGCCCAGGCCGAGCAGGCCCTCGCGCTCCCTCTCCCTCGCGCGGCCCGACTCCTCCAGCTGGTCGAAGATGTCCTCGAGCTGGCGCCCCAGGAACACCGAAATGATCGACGGCGGCGCCTCGTTGGCGCCGAGGCGGTGATCGTTCCCGGCGGTCGAGACGGAGGCCAGAAGCAGATCCTGGTGCTTCTCCACCGCGCTCATCACCGCCGTGCAGAAGAAGAGGAACATCAGGTTGTCATGCGGCGTGTCGCCCGGGTCCACCAGGTTGCGATCCCTGGTGCCGAACGACCAGTTGACGTGCTTGCCGCTTCCGTTGATCCCCGCAAAGGGCTTCTCGTGCAGGAGGCAGATGAAGCCGTACTGGCGCGCGTTCCTTTCCAGAACACGCATGGTCAGTTGCTGGTGATCCGACGCCACGTTCGCGTTCTCGTAGACGGGTGCCATCTCGTACTGGCCCGGGGCCACCTCGTTGTGGCGGGTCTTCATGGGGACGCCCAGCCGGTAGAGATCCATCTCGACGGACTGGATGCACGCGAGCACCCGCTCGTGGATCGAGCCGAAGTAGTGGTCGTCGAGCTCCTGTCCCCGGGGCGGCTTGGCCCCGAAGAGGGTGCGGCCCGAGGTCATCAGGTCGGGACGGCGGTAGTAGAACTCGCGGTCGAGAAGGAAAAACTCCTGCTCGGGTCCCAGGCTGGCATTGACGCGCCCGGCCTCCACGCCGAAGAGCCTGAGTGCCCGGCGCGTGACCCTGTCGAGGGCGTCCATGGAGCGCAGCAGGGGAATCTTGGCATCCAGGCTCTCCCCGGCCCAGCTCGAAAAGGCGGTGGGGATGCAGAGGTAGGTGGCCGACTCGCCGCCCATGATGAAGGCGGGCGAAGTCGGGTCCCAGGCGGTGTAGCCGCGTGCCTCGAAGGTGGCGCGCAGGCCCCCCGACGGGAACGAGGAGGCGTCCGGTTCGCCCTGGACGAGCTCGTCACCCCCGAAATCGGTGATGGCGCGGCCATCGCGGCCGACCTTGAGGAAGGAGTCGTGCTTTTCGGCGGTGCTCCCGGTCAGCGGCTGGAACCAGTGCGTGTAGTGGGTGGCGCCCCGCGAGAGCGCCCAGTCCTTCATGGCCGCGGCAACGGTGTCCGCGATCTCGGGATCGAGTTCCTCGCCGTGTTCGATGGTGCTGACGAGCTGTTTGAAGACGTTGTCGGGCAGCCGCGACTGCATCTCGCGCATGCCGAAGGTGTCCTCTCCGAAGACGCGCGGAAGGAGGTCGCGGTCCCCCGATCGGGATTCCTGTCTCCGGCTCCAGGTCTTGGCGGCGCTGACGGAATCGAAACGTCTCTGGGTGCTCATCTGTGGGCTGTCCTTTGGGTTGCGTCGGCGCGCGCCGCGCGAGAGTGGAGCGGGGGCGGCCGGGTGTCGTGAACGGCAGGGCTATAGTGGGAACCTGCAATCGGGAGGGCGGATGTTCAAGGGGGGAGAATAGCGTTAGGGAGATGGCGGCGCACGGGGGCGGGGACGGGGGACTGGAAGGGAACAAATGTTGTGGGTGCCATAGGAATCGGAGCGCCAGTTTGCGGACAAGAGCCGCACGAATGCCGGGGGGTTTTCCCTCAGGCCGCTGCGGCGGAGGTGAACGCGACCAGCCACCCGGGCCGTCCCGCTCCCGCCCTGGTCGGTCCACCCGCCGCTATCCCTCCTGCTCCCCCGCACTCGCCTCCCGCAGCGCATCCGCCATGATCCCGCAAGCGGACCCGATGACTCCGATTCCGGCGAACATCGCGACCGTGGCCAGGATCTTTCCGCCGGCCGTTATGGGCTGGATATCTCCGTAGCCCACCGTTGTCAGCGTGATCACCGCCCACCACAGCCCGTCGTACACCGAGCCGAAGATGTCGGGCTGCACCCCGTGCTCCAGATGGTACATGCCGAAGCCGGCCGTGATCACGATGATCCCCGTCCCGGCGAAGAGCGCCCCGGCCTCGTCCAATGCGAAACGGAACGCCCTGGCGAGCTTGGCCACCGCGCTGGTGCGGCTGGCCAGCTTCGCCGTGGTGACGAAGAGGCGAAACAGGCGAAAGGCACGAAGCGCTCGCAGGTCGAATCCCGTGAACGCCCACAGCGGCATGATCGCCAGGAAGTCCACGATCCCGATGAAGCTGAAGGCGTACTTCCTCCAGTCCTCGGCGCGGCGGATGCGGACGATCCACTCGGCGGTGTAGAGAGCCCAGATGCCCACGCCGGCCCAGAAGAAGAACGTCTCCGCGTGGGCGAAGGCGTCCACGGTCTCAACGCACTGGAGCAGCAGGTCGATGCCGATGACAACGAGGATCAGCCGTTCGATACGTTCCGGAAACGGAGGAGTGTGTCGCATTCGGGGGGTCTCCCGGGGTTGCGGGTCGGGCCTGGGTGGTCGTGGCCGGAAGCGCCCGGCATTGGACTGGGGATTCATCAACGGACTCCCGGCTGGCGGGTCGCGGTATCGGGTGGAGCTTGCCGGTGAACGGCCGGCGGACACAAGTCGCGTCCCGGGTCCCCATCCGGCGGCGGCCCGCCAGCCGCCAGGTCATGACATTCGCATCACCCCCGGATCCGCCCGGCCACCCACTCCACCATCTCATCCGGCACGCCTGCCGCACGCGCCTGCTCCCGCCACCCACCCACCGCCTCCTCCACCGCCCCCACCACCTCACGCCCTCCCCCCCGGCACATCGAACATCTCCCCCACCTCCAGCAGGTCGCCCCGCGTGATCTCGCGAAACTTCCCTCTCACCGACATCTGGTGCTGGCGTGTCCACGCATCGCTCTCCGCGTAGGTCACGTCATACGCCGGCGCCAGGCGCCATTGCCCCGCCGGATCCATGAGTAAGCCGAAGTTCTTTACGTGGTCGTCGAAGTTGACGGTGGCCACGCTGAAGACCATCCGCCGGTGCGCCTCGTTGACCGAGCGCTGGCCGAGTCCGATGGCGCGGATGGTGTCGAAGTACCCCTCGTAGCTGAACACGTACCGGTCGTTGAAGTCGATATGCTGCAGACCCCCCAGGCTGTGGAAATGAAGCCTGCCGAAGGTCCCCTTGGTGTCGTCGCGGACCCGGTCGAAGCGCCTGGTCATGAAGTGCGCGAACCGTCCGTCGCGAAGCAGATACGTGTCGGGCATGTCGATCCCGGCATTCCTCGCCATGCGCGAGTAGGCGTACTCGATGCGTCCCCAGGGTCCGGGGTTTCGGGCGTGGCGCATGCGCTGGCCTGCCGCGTCCGCCGAGACCCCGTCGAAGACGTTTTCCACAGCGACATATATGACGTATAACTGTCAAAATAGGAGCCTATGCGTCGTTTCTGACGCGAATACCGCTTCCCATGCTCACCCTGGACACGCTGCCGTCCCCAGCCGGCTCACCCGCGCACCATCCCACCATCCCCACGCCTGCAACGTCAGAACCGCCCGCGCCCCCTCATGACGGACTGTACACGTACACCACCCGCAGCCTGGAAACGTCCGTGATGCTCGTATCGGTATGATGGTAGATGTTCATCCTTCCCGTGCCACAATCGCCGAAATCGTCGCACGATGCCGTCCCGACCAGACCGCTGATGTCGGTTGCTCTCACCGCCCGGCGCAGTCTCGCCCGGTCGATATACAACCTGTCCCCCACCTCCACGGCCACGGACCTGATGGCCGCGAGCAGCATGGTGGTCGCGTCGTAGGCGTGCGCCCAATAGGGTGACTCGGGGAAACCGCCGTGTCTGTCGGCGAACGCGTCCAGAACCTGCTGCCCGCTCCGCCCCGTCAACTCGTTCACGTTCGAGCTGAAGTCCGCCTCCGGTCCCGCGAAGTACATCCCCTCCGACTGCGGCGTCGCCAGGAACGAGGAGACCAGCAGTGCGGCCGCTGAAATCAGGGTCGTCCCTTCGAGCCCGTCGAAGGCCCGTGCCTGGGCGGCAAAGGCCGTTCCCTCGTTCACGAACAGCGGGAAGAAGACGGCGTCGGGGCCGGCGGCCGCGAACTCGGTGAGAACCTCCGTCATGTCGGTCTCGCCCTTCGCGATTTCGGCCTGGACCGGCACTTCGCCCCCGACCTCGGCAAACGCGTCGGCGAACGCCTCGACGAGGGCGGAGGTGTACGCGTCGCCATCGTGAAGGGTGGCCACGCTCCTCAGCTCCAGCTCGTTGTACACGAAGTCCGAGAGGGCGCGCGCCTGGTGAAGGTCGTTGGACGACACGCGGAAGTAGCCGGGGTGATAGTCGGGATTCGCGTTCCCGGACAGATCCGAGGTGAGGCGCGGCGAGGTGTTGCTCGGCGAAATCATGAGCAGACCCGCCTCGCTGATGACGGGGGACGCCGCCACGGCCGCGGCCGAGCAGTTGGTTCCGATGACTCCGGCCACCTGCGGGTCCCCGACGATGCCGCCCGCACCCGCCCGCCCGCCCGCCGGCGAGCAGCTCGTGTCGACGGGGTCGCCCAGCCGGACCCGGCGCCCGTGGATGAGGCCCATGTCCTCGACGGCGAACTCGGCCCCACGTTGAGACACGGCCCCCAGCGTGGGCGCGACCGTGACCGAAAGCAGCGTGCGGATCCGTATCGGTTCGTCCGCTTCGAGTGTGACCGCGCCGAGCGGACCGGGCTCGAACCGTGTCGGCCTGGTCGTCTCCGTCTCGGTGCACCCCGCCGTCAGGACAACGGCGGCCAGGGTCGCAACGGAAAAAACGATACAGATGAAACGCTTGCGCATGGGACCTGCTCCTTCTCTTCAAGTATGTGTCACAATCGCCTGTATTGGCGGGCAACCAGCACCCCCAAAGCTAAACCGGCGGGACCGGGGGTTACAACTTGCGGCCCAGGAGTACCTTGGGACCGGTGTCGAAGGGTCCTCGCATAGACCCACGCGAGCGTCGAGAGCGGGGGAGCGGCGGCCCGGGAAGGCGCCGGGTCGAGGGACGTGTGTCGTCGTGCCCTCACCCCGGCGGGCCAGCCGTTCTCGGCGCCAGACTGTAGGGTTCGCGCGCGAACACGCGACGCACCATCGGCTCGAAGAACTCCAGCGGCAGCGACTCGTAGTCGGGATCGAACGCACACTGGTCCCACCGGTGACAGAAGTCCACGGCGTCCCGATACCACGGATGGTCGAGGAACTTGTCGCGCGCGTTGCGGTCGCCGCCCACGTGGTGGCCGTAGTAGTAGTACTGGAACAGCCCGTGGTGCCTGACGATCCAGTGCGTCCGCTCGCTCACGAAGGGGCGGAGAAGCAGGGCGGCCAGCTCGCCGTGGCTGTGCGGGGCCAGCAGGTCGTCGATGTCGTGAAGGAGCGCCGCCACCACCAACTCCTCTTCCGCGCCGTCGCGATGGGCTCGGGTCGCGGTCTGGAGGGAATGCTCCAGCCGGTCGACCCGGTAGCCGCCCATCGAGCCGGACAGCTCACGCAGATGCGCCAGCACCCGGTCGGCGGTGCCGGCGGTGAACTCCTCCTCGAGGCGATCGAGCAGCTCGTAGTCCTCGCGGGTACCGTCCTCCATGCGGGTGAAGCTCACCGTCTGACACGTCGGTGGTGACTCGCCATCGGGCATGCTCGTCATTCTCCTGGCTGAGTGTTTCCCGTCAGGCAGCGTGCCCGGAAGCGAAGCGCCATGTCAAGGGCCGATGCACGAAGCCGATCTCGGCCGGCGTGTCCACCGGGGCCGGGTGCTTGACACGCCGGAGACAACCGGCCCAGATACCGGGTATGCGGTTGCGCGCGTTGCGATTGGGGACCCAGCGCGGCTGCCCGTCGCCATCTGCGGCCGCGCACCCGCCGGGCCCTGCGCAGCGGACGCGTCGCCGGATGGGGCCCGCCCACGGATACCGAGGAGGTCGACCATGCGTCATTCGATCAGCAGCATCGCCGGCAATGACGACGCCGTGACCGCAGTCTGGAGCGACGGCAAACGCACCGACATCCCCCACCTCTGGCTGCGGGACAACTGCGGTTGCAGCGAGTGCCGCGTCGTGCAGACCACCGAGAAGCGGTTCCACCTCTTCCGCGTCCCCGGCAACCTGCAGCCGCGGCGGATCGCCATCGAACACACCGGGTCGGACGAAGAAGCGCTCTCCATCGACTGGCCGGACGGGCACCGCACCAGCTACCCGTCGAGCGAGCTCCGCGGCCACCTGAGCCTGCCCCGTCTCGAGCTGCACTACTGGGACGGCGGGTTCCAGCCGCGGCGGTTCGACCATGGGCGATTCCTGGCGAGCGACCACGCGGCGGCGGAGCTGATCGAGGAGTTTCTGCGGACCGGGGTCTGCGTGCTGGTCGACGCCCCCACCGAACCGGATTCGTCCGAGCAGCTGGCTGCCCGCCTGGGGCCGATCCGCGAGCTGCTGTTCGAGCGCATTCACAACGTCAAGGTCGATCCGAAGGGGTACAACATCGCGCACACGGGCCTGGCCGTCGCACCGCACAACGACTTCACGAGCTACAGCTGGCCGCCGAACGTGCAGGCGCTGCACATGCTGGTCAACGAGTGCGAGGGGGGCGAATCCTGCGTTGTGGACGGGTTCGGCCTGCTCAACCGGCTACGCGACGATCACCCCGGGAAGTTCGACATGCTTTGCACGGTGCCGGTGCCGTTCCGGATCTTCAGCAAGGAGTGCGAGTGCTACGCGGTCAAACCGATGGTCGAGGTGGACGGCGGCGGCGCGGTCAGGCTGTTGCGCTTCAACACCGCGCAGATGCAGGCCGTTCCCCTCTCGGAGCCCCGCCTGGCCGACTTCTACGCCGCCTACCATGAGCTGTCCACACGCGTCAATTCCCCCGGCTCCCAGGTCACCTTCCGGCTGGAGGGCGGGCAGATCCTGCTCTGCGACGGGCACCGGGTGCTGCACGGCCGCACGGCCCTGCGCTCCGACGGCCGACGCCACCTGCAGGACGCCTATTTCGAGCACGACAACGTGCGGAATCACCTGAGGTGGCTGCGGCTCAGCGGACGGGTGTGACGGCGGTCACCCCGCCTCCGCACACCTCTCCAACTCCCCCAGCATCTCCAGCAGAGGCGCCTTGTCCTCCTCGCTCACCGCTTCCAGCGTCGCCAGAAGCTCCCGCGTGATCTCCTCACCCCCCTTCTCCCACCCCGACCATTGCCACATTCGCCCCTCCCACGAATCCGGCTCGGGCCCCCGCGCGGCCTCGCACGACTCCAGGCCGTAGCCGAGCACGGTCAGCCCCTGCTCAACTGCCTCGGCAAGGTGACGGCCGTTCGGGAAGTCGATCCAGTACCTGGCCAACCTGTTGATGACGCTCTCCTCCACGTCGCAAACGAACACCCCCTCACAGTCGCGGCGGACCGATTCGCTCGCGTACTCCCACAGGATATCCTCTGCGAACGGGTCCGGCCGGTGCCTCTCGTACAGGTTCAGATACGCCTCGGACCAGGGGTCAGGGTCCTGTGCTACCTCGACCGCCATGGCCAGCAAGGCCGTGCGCCGCTCGGTGAGGACGGCCGACGCCTCCAACCGATCCCGGTACCAGGCGGAACTCTCCAACAGGTTGTGCACGGCGAGCAGTTCGTCGAGGGCTGGCCGGACGCTCGCTGACAACAGCCCCTCGACCAGTTGCACGAAGTGGCCGATGTCCGTCGTTCGAGCCACCCTCGAGGAGGGCACCCAGCAGCCACCGGGAATCCCGTAGCCGCCGGACCGGCTCGGCGCGACATGCATCCACTGACCGGGCACCGCGGATGCGCGTCGGTTGACCAGGACCACCTTGCCGATCTCGAACCTTCCCACCGCGTCCGCCGAAAGCGAGGGCTCGGCGCGGCAGACGGTCTCGGTTGAGACAACCGCGGCCCAGCTCTGCCCGGCGGCGGGATCGGCTTCAGCGAGAACCGCCGCCAGCAACCCGGCGGCAAACCTTGTCCTCCAGAGGGAAGTCAGCTTCGGTCCGGCCTTTCCTCTCACTTTCGCGAAGTTCCTCGTCACCGCATCCGAGATAGACACCCCTGGCCCACAACGCAAACGTCCGCTCACACCCCCAGCCCCCCCACCGGAATCACCCCAACGCCATCCGGCCGCGCGTACCCGTACCCGCTTCCCACGATCACCCCCAGCGCCGCCGGCTTCCCGCACCGGTCCGTGTCCACCCGGTCGGCAAGCTTCAGCAACGCCTTCGCGGCTTCGTCGACCCGGCTCGCCCCGAGCTTGATCTCGAACGCCGCCCACTGGCCGGGCCCGGCGTCCACGACGGCGTCCACCTCCAGCCCCGTGTTGTCGCGGTAGTGGTACACGTCGGCGCCACTCGCCCGGGCGTAGACGCGGAGATCCCGCACGACCATCGACTCGAAGAGGAAGCCGAACCACTCGAAGTCGCTCAGCAGGTGTTCCGGGGTGGCGCTCAGGGCCGCAACGGCAAGCGACGGATCCGTGAAGTGCCGTCTTGCCGCAGTCCGCAGCCGCGACCGCGACCTCAGGTGCGGAGCCCACGGCGGCTGGTCTTCCACGATCATGAGGCGCTCCAGGGCGGTCATGTAGGAGCGGGCGGTGTGGTTGGTGAGGTGACGGTCCGGTCCACCGGTGTCCCGGGCCAGGGTGGACATGCTCGCGCAGGTGGCGACGTTGCGGCCCAGGGACTGCAGGAAGCGCCCGACCCTGGCCGGGTCCCTGTCCGACCCGTCCACCCGCCGGATGTCGGTCCGGCAGACCTCGCCCAGGTAGTCCCGGTTCTCGGCCATCGCGTCCTCGACGGAGAGTGGCGGGTCCTCCTCCGATGAACCCAGGTGCCCCGGCCATCCCCCGACGCACACGAAGTCCGCCAGTTGACGGACGGACAGCTTGGCCGCCAAGCTCGGCACCGGGTCGCCCGCCAGCAGCCGCATGAGCGAAACCGCTCCCGTCGAACGCTCCAGTTCGAAGAGCGACATGGGCCGCAAGCGCAGTCTTCCGATCCTCCCCGCCCCGGTATGCCGCGTGATGTCGTCGGGCGGAACCGCCGACCCCGTGAGGATGAAATGACCCCGCCCCGGGCGCTCGTCGACCGCGTGCCGAACCTGGTTCCAGACTTCGGGTACCAGTTGCCATTCGTCGATCAGCCGCGGGTTCTTCCCCTCCAGCAGGAATCCGGGATCGACCGCGGCCGCCCGGCGTGCCGACGGCTCGGCGTCGAGCATGACGCTGCTGGCCGCGATCTGCCTGGCCGTGACCGTCTTCCCGCACGCCCGGGGCCCTTCGATCAGGACCGCCCCGGAACGGGCGAGGCGATCATTCAACTCGGCGTCCGCCACGCGGGGCCGATACTTCCGAAGGACGGGGCCGTAGGACGCCTTCGGAGGGGGTTCGCTCACGAGGTGGCGCGAGGGGATGTCGGGATGGCGGGTCGGCTGTGGAGTCACGGGGTGCGGGGGTGAATGTGCCAGGGGGCACCATGATAGCTCTTCAACAACAAGATCGCAAGATTATTGACGACAATACTGCAATATTGACAAAGACAAGATTGCAACATCAGGCCGCACCCGCCGTGGCCCCGTCGATCGCCGGCCAGGTAGGTTTGAGACTCGATTCAACCCCAAACCCTCACCCGACCACCGCCTTGGAACTCCGCTGCTTCAACAACGCTGTCTGCCCGGCTCGGAATCCCCGATCGGCTTGCCGGGAGCCTCGGTCCCACCCGTCGGAATCGGCAGCTGCTCTTCGACCCCCCACCCTCACCTGCGGCCCGCCCGCCCCCCTCTCCCCACCGGACGACCTGCTCGTCATCGCCACCGTCACCGAACGCGGCGTCCTCATCCCGATCGCGCGGTACGCCGACGGCACCTGGGACCGCCCCCCCTGGGCCGGCACGGTCGACATGGACCGCATTGCCGCATCGCCCGCCGGTGGAACAGGCTGGCGATGGCCCGACGGACGCCGGACATGGCACCACCCGGGAAGAGCGTGGGACACCATCGGGCAACCCGGGCATGCCGTTGCGGTGGGCGTCCCGGACACATGGCACACCTACTCCGGCACGGAGCCGGACCCGACGCTCACGACACTCGGACTCAGCATCGTCAGGGGGAGTTGCTACATCGGCGAGCGCCGATCGACAGGGCTGAAGAGGACGATCAGCTGGGCCGTGCGCACGCGGGACCCGGAGCGGCCGGCCTATGCCGCCGCCTTCGATGCCCCCGTTGGCCTCGCCCTTAGCCGCCCGCCAACGGCAGTCCTGTCCGCTGCCGACGCCCCCGATCCTCGACAGATCCAGGAGCAACTTCGGAGGGAAGACCCGGGAGGAGTATCTCCATCTGCCAGGTTTCGATGGCTTGGGACATACCGGTTCGAGGACATGCGCGTCGGAGTGCTGGGCCACGTCGGGCCCACTACAGGCGTGATGTACGCGGTGGTCGAGCTGCACAGCGACCAGCCCCGCGTCGTCCTCACGGTCCGGCGCCGCGAGCGGTGTTCCTCCGAACCCGAACCCACGCCGCAAGCACCCTCCCAGGTCGCGGGTGACCAGGCCTCACCCGCCCCGGACGCCCTGTGGATCGCCATCGCCGACCGCCTACAGGGGATCCTGGTGCCGGTCGCGCGCTACCAGGATGACTCCTGGGACAACCCGCCCTGGACCGGCCTGTTCCCGGTGGAGCGGCTCGCGGCCAGCCGCAGCGGCGACGGGGTCTGGAGCTGGCCCGACGCCAGTATGCTCTGGGACCACTCGGCGAGGGACTCGGACACCTTGGGCCGCGCTCCCGAGGTCATCGCGACGGGAGTGCCGGCATCGTGGGTCCTGCATTCGCCGAGGAACCGGGGACTGCCGCTGTTCACCACCGGACTGAGGGTCGTGATGGCTCATTGCGACGAGCGCTGGGGCATCAGGACGAACCTTGACACGCTGCCCGCGTTCGACGACGACCGCTTCGAGAACATCTCCGGGATCGTGTTCTCACGTCCGCCGTCGGCAGTGCTCTCCGAAGGCGACATTCCGGCCCTCGACAGGATCACGGAGGACCTGGGCTTTGTCGACCGCCTCAGGGACGGCGAAGGCTACAGGCGCTTCCACTGGCTGGGCCTCTTCCGCTTCGACGAGGGCGGGCCGGGCACCGCTATCCTCGGCGTCCTGCAGGGAGACTACTACGAGGGCAGAGGTTACATGATCATCCGGATCGACGGCGACCGGGGTCGGGTGGTTGCGCGGGCCAGCGAAGGCGGCTGCTGACAGATTGTTTGAGGGCACGTCCCGCATTCCCGATAGGAAACAATCCTTGAAATATGAATATGAGTCGTTCATATTTCAATAATGTCAATACCCCGAAAGCACCACTTGGCCCGAGTCCGCCTCCTGCTGGACGAGTTCCCCGTCGTCGCACTCCTGGGCGCACGCCAGGTCGGCAAGACCACCCTCGCCCGCCAGCTCGCAGCCGCCCACCACAGCCCCGTGGCCTGGTTCGACCTCGAGGACCCGGCGGATCTTGCCCGGCTGGAAGATCCCGGCCTCGAACTCCGGCCCCTGCACGGCCTGGTGGTCCTGGACGAGATCCACAGGCTGCCCGGCATCTTTCAATTGCTGCGCGTCCTCGCCGATCGTCCCGGCCTTCCGGCCCGCTTCCTCGTCCTCGGCAGCGCCTCCACCGATTTGCTCCGGCAGACCTCCGAGTCGCTCGCCGGGCGCGTCGCCTTCCATCACCTCGACGGCTTTGAACTCACGGAAGTGGACGACGGAGAGCGTCTCTGGCTGCGCGGCGGCTTTCCCCGATCCTACCTGGCGCGGTCGGACGCGGCGAGCCGACGCTGGCGCGACGGATTCGTCCAGACGCTCCTCGCCCGGGACCTGCCGGACCTGGGAAGCACCATTCCCCGCGAGACGCTGCGCCGCTTCTGGACGATGCTCGCGCACTGGCACGGTCAGCTCTGGAACGGCGCCGAGTTCGGTCGGGCCTTCGGCGTCTCCCACACCACCGTGCGGCGGTACCTGGACCTGCTGACCTCCGTGTTCGTGGTCCGACAGCTCCAACCGTGGTTCGAGAACATCCGGAAGCGGCAGGTGCGCTCCCCGAAGGTGTACATCGCCGACTCGGGGGTTCTCCACGCCCTGCTCGGTCTGGCCGACCGGATCGATGTCGTATCGCACCCCAAGGTCGGGGCCTCCTGGGAGGGATTCGTGATCCAGCAGATCGTCCAGCTGTTGCGGGCGCCGGCATCGCAGTGCTTCCACTGGTCGACTCACGCGGGCGCGGAGCTGGACCTTCTGGTGATGGCCGGTGTGCGGCGCTACGGCTTCGAGGTGAAGCGGGCAGAGGCCCCGCGATTGACGAAGTCCATGCGGTCGGCGCTGGAGACTTTGGCGCTCGACCGGCTGGATGTGGTGCACGCCGGGACGGAGCGGTACCGGCTGGCGGAGGGAGTGCGGGCGCTGCCGGCGAGGGAACTGGTCGGGACGTTGCGGGCGCTGCCCGGGGGGTGAGTGGACGGCTACGCCGCGCCGCGGGGCCGGATGGCTGCGAGGGCATCACCCAGCCGACGTTCCGCCAGCGCGAGTTCGTAGCGATCCTGCAGGTTCATCCAGCTCTGGGCATCGGTGCCGTAATACCTGGCCAGACGCAGCGCGGTCTCTGGCGTAATGCCGCGCCGGCAGCGCACGATCTCGTTGATCCTCGCCGGGGTCACGCCGATTGCCCTGGCCAGCGCGTTGGATGACAGCGCGAACGGTGCCATGAAGTCGCGCTTCAACACCTCGCCAGGATGCACTGGATCGAGTCTCGTCACGGTGTTTCTCCTAGTGGTAGTCGACGATCTCCGCCTCGTAGGCATCGCCCGATTCGTAGCGGAAACAAAGTCGCCATCGGTCGTTGACCCGAATGCTGTAGAAGCCCTGACGGTCGCCCTTGAGAGCCTCCAGCCGGTTGCCCGGCGGCACTCTCAGAAAGTCGAGCGTCGCGGCCGCGTCCAGTTGCGCGAGCTTCCGCTGGGCAACCCGTTCGAACGCCTGGAAGCGGCGGACCCGGTATCCGGCCGCCAGGCGCTCAGTGTCCTTGCAACGGAAGCTCCGAATCATCCCCTACGGTATATCGCGTATCGATATGCGGCAAGGTTCTGGCCTGATACCGTGTCCGTCTCGAATTCGTGAATCGAGTGATATCATCCTTCGCCCACACCGCACCCGCCCGGACCGACTCTCGGTGCGACCCCGGGTTGAAGGTCTCCCATCCCCGAATCCGTATTCTCCGAAGTTCACTTCGATTCAACGGGACGCAGGCGGGCCGACCTCGCCGGCTCCCTCGCCCGGCACACGCCATTCGGAGGACCACAGGTGAAAGACAGCGACGACACCGACGATAGCTGCGACGGCGACGACACCAGCAAGGACCCCTTCTGGCGGTCACTTGAATCCGTGGCAAAGGCTTGGAACCGCGGGAATCCGGGCTTCTGGACGCTCCTCAGCCTGATGTTGATCGGCCTCAAGCTGACCGATCACATCGACTGGTCCTGGTGGTGGGTGCTCGGGCCGATCTGGATCAAGTACGCGTTCCTGCTCCTCGTGGTCGCGGTCGTGATCATCGTCAAGAAGCGTACCGGCTGGAAACCGTCGGGGGAGACCTGAAGCGTCGACTAGGATTCCACCGTGTCGTGGAACATCCTCCCCGCATCAGTAGCCGCCGTAAACTACACATTACAATTAGTCAAGTGTAGTTTACATTCTGATAAGGAATACCCCCTCACCCCTCCACCCTGAACCCGAACATCATCCCCGCGTGCAGATGCTCGGCGATGTGACAGTGCACCATCCACTCCCCCGGATTCGACATCTCCACCAGGATGTCCATCGTCGACCCCACCGGCACGATCGCGGTGTCCTTCCACGCCATGTTGTCGCTCGGGACATCGTCACGGGCCAGCACCAGGAACCGCTGCCCGTGGACGTGAATGGGGTGGTTCATGGGGTGGAACGAATCGGGTGAATTGAAGACGCGGATCTTCACCAGGTCGCCCACCCGGAAGGTCCACTCGATTTCGTCGTTTTCGCGCCCCGTGTCGGCATCCCGCAGAATCCATGTGACCTGGGTCCCCGCCGAGAGCCAGTTCATCATGGGCATGGCGTCGTTCCACTCGATGGGGGGGATGTAGAGCGTGTCCATCTCCATCGAGCGCACGATCGGGAGGGGCAGGCCGTGAACGCGCACGGTGGCCTCGAGGGTGTGGTCGGGGGGGCGGTTCAGGTGGGCGCGCAGGGCTGAGGCTTCGGCGGCCTCGGCGTCGTGGGCGCGCAGAGTGGCGTAGGCTTGGGTGAGTTCGTCGTCGACGGGGGGACCCGCGACGGTGACCCGCACCAGGGTGTCCACATGCGGGTAGAACTCGCCCCGGAAGTGGTTGATGGCCTGGATCGTGTTCGCGATCGCCACCTCGCCCGACTCCGGGAAGACCACGTCGACCACGTACCGCTCGGCGGGCGCGATGACCACGCTGGGCACCCACATCTCGCGCTCGAAGCGGCCCACGTCCGACGCGACCAGCTTCACCCGCGCGTCGCCGAAGGTGACGTTGAAGGTGCGCGTGTTGGCGACGTTGGTCATGAAGAAGCGCACGACCTCGCCCGCGCGGACCTCGAGCGCGTGTCCCGTCACGCCATTGACGAGCATCACGTTGCCGAAACGCCCCATGAGCGCGTGGGTGGGCGCCTCCTTCCCCCACGGGATGAAGCCCTGGCCGTCCATGAGGATGTCGTCGAGCACGAGCATCTCCTCGCGGTGGGCGGGGCCATAGTAGTCCGGGTCGGGGGACGACACGAGGAGGTTGCCGTAGAGGCCCAGATCCATCTGCACGTCCTCACGCACGTGCGGGTGGTACCAGAACATCCCCGCGTCGGGGACGCGCAGTTCGTAGACGAACGACTCGCCGACCTCGATCGGGTCCTGGGTCACGCCGGGCACGCCGTCGAAACGGTTCTCGAGGCGGAGGCCGTGCCAGTGCACGGTCGTGGGGAACTCGATCCGGTTGATCACGCGCACCACGACGGTCGACCCCTGCGGCGCCTGGATGAGGGGGCCGGGGTACTGCCCGTTGTAGCCGTACATGGCCGACATGTGGCCGTTCAGGGTACGCCGCACGATCGTGACGTCCACGTCGAAGGTGTCGCCGGGTTCCAGGTGGACGACTTCGCTGGGCCGCGCTTCGGGGAGCGTCATGAGGTCGATGCCGGCCGCGGCGAGGAACGGCTCGACCGGGGGGAGCGCCATCTCCAGGCCCGGGATCATGGGCATGTTGGGGTCCATGGGGGGCATGCGCCAGCCGCCAGCCATGTCGCCCATCATGTGGGCGGCGTGGTCCATCTCCTGAGGGGCGGCGGGCGGAGCAATGGCGAGGAGGGCGGCGGCAGCCGACAGGACAGTCCGACCCGCCGTGGTCATGGGGCGCGCAACCATGCCGGAATATCGCGTCGTTCGTGCAGGACGCGCCACACATCGATGCGGTCGGCGGTCGTCATGTGGAAGACCTGCCGGACTTCGCGCTACGAGCTTCCCCGTTCGAGGCGCCAGACGTCCACGTGGTCCAGGTCGAGGCTGTCACGGCGGATCGTCAGCAGGTGATCGGAAGGGCCAAAGGCCGGGGCCACGCCGTTTGCGACGTGCGGAGGCGCCGGTACGCCGGCCAGGAGCCGTCCGTCGGCGTCGAAGACCTCCCAGAGGTCGCCGCTCGCGCGGCGCACCAGGACCCAGAGCTTGCCGTCGGTCGCAATGTACAAGGGGCCCAGGATCGGTTTTGTCGGGTACCGGGTGGGGCCGGAGGGTTCGCACTCCGCGCTTCTGTTCTCCGCGCGCCACTCCTCGAAATCCCGGGTGCGCTCCTCCCACTCGGCGTCCGTGACCGGTTCGGCGGGCAGCGGACGCTGTATCAAACGCAAGGTGTCGGCGCCGTGGTTCCGGGTAACCGCGATCCGGTAGTCGCTCGTGAGCGCGGAGTACATGACGCCGCCGCGCCCCGGGTGCTCCATGAGACTCGGAGCGAAGGGAATCGTGAAGCCTCTGATACCCCCGCCAGACTCGCAGAAGATCGCCGACGTGGACGCGTCCGGCAGCTCCGGCAGCGTGTCGCCCGTTGCGCCCCGGCTGTTCAGGCCCACGTACAGCGACCGGAGCGCGGAGCCGAAACTGGTTTCGTACGCGGCACCCAGCGCAAGTCGGTACAGCTCGTCCGGGCCGACGGGGTAGAATTGAGGGCCCGGCCAGCCCGTGATGCGCCCCCGCGTCCGCCGCTGCCCGAGCCATTCGCCTTCTCCCGACCACTCGCCGACGCGGCCCAGCATGGGATCCAGCGTGAGGAGCACGTCCCCCGCCCACGCCAGCGAAGAGAGGGCCTCGAATTCGCCCGGCCCCTCGCCCTCGCGACCGAAGGTGCGTCGGTGCGCGCCATCCAGCCCGAAGACCCTCACCTCGTAGTTGCGGCCGTCGGCCACGTAGACTTCGCCGTCCGGCCCCAGCGCCACGCTGGTCACGCCGCCGAATTCGTCCGGCGAGCCGGTGGCGGTCAGTGTCTTCGGCCCGATCGAGACGACCGGAACGAGGCGCGCCGGTGGCGGGGAGCCGGTGTTGGTGACGTGGACGATGCCGCCGATGGTATCGAAGCTGGTGGCGGAGTCGCCGGGTCGCGGCTCGTCATCCGGGGCGCAGGCGGCAGCGAGGCCCGCGGTCGACGCGAGAAGCAGGGATCGGACTCGATACATTCGGGGCATCCTTTCGGGGCGAGCGACGGTCAGCAAGAGGGCCGGGCAAGCCGAGTTGGGCGGAGCCGTTCCCGGTTCTTGTTCAGATAGGCTCTATCAGCGGCCAAGGTCTTGCTCATATCCCATCTCGCCCTGGTCAGCGTGGCCTTTCGAAAGGGCAGTGATCGTACCGGGGCCGTCAAGGTCCTCCGCGTCCGTCCTGCCGCATACCAACCTGATCACATACTCACCTGCTCGTACCCGTACGCCGCGCAGTTCTCCTCTTCGAAGGGTCCGTGGCCGGCCATGGTGTGCGTCATCCCGCTGCGCGACATGCCGCGGATCACGACGGTGGGCGGCCGCGTATGAGGCGGCATCTTCAGGCGGCATCTTCAGTTGCGGCTGGACTACGCTTTTCCGTACACTGCGGGAGCCCAACGAATTTGCGCGCCAGATTCGAGCGGAAAGTCTACTCTGGGCGGAACGCCGGACGCGACCCGGATGCGATTGCGGTCATTGTAGCACTCTTGTTGCGAGGCAGATGAATATGAAATCGGGCAGTCACCCGGCACCGACCTCGGACGAACCGCCATGCTGAGGTTCGCGGAGGAGATTCTCGTTCTCGTCCTGGACGAAGGGCGCGGGGAACTCGCCCCCAGCCTGCCCGCCCGCTCGCTCGATCTGGCGCTGGCCGGGGCGGTGCTGATGGATCTCGCGCTCGAAGACCGCATCGACACCGATCCCGAGCGGCTGATGCTCGTGGACCGCACCCCGCTCGGCGACGACATCCTCGATCCGGCGCTCGGCGAGATCGCGAAGGACGGCCGCTCGCGCGACACCGGCTACTGGCTCGCACGGATCGCCGGACGGGGGGACCGGATCCGACGGGCCGCGATCGCCCGCCTGATCGGGCGCGGCATCGTGAGATCCGAGGCGCACGGAGTCCTGTCCCTGGTCCCGTCGGTGTCACGGTCGCGGCGCTATCCCACCGCTGACGGGCAGTCGGACGAAGAAGCGAGACTGCGGATCATGCGCGTGCTGTTCAGCGACGATGTGCCCGACCCGCGGGACATCGCGATGATCGCGCTGGCCGACGCCTGCGGCCTGTTCCGCACCATTCTGACGTCGGAGGAGCACACGCAGGTTCGGGATCGCATCGATCTGCTCAAGAATCTCGATCTGATCGGCCGGACGATGAGCCTGGCGATCGAAGGTCTCGAGGCGCCCGACGAACCCTCCCCGGAGCCCCGGCGACCGAAGGAGATCCCGGCGGTGCCGGGCCTTCCGCTGCTGGGCAACGGCCTGGCCATGCGGAAGGGACTGGTGACTTTCCTCGCCCGCCAGTACCGCGAACTGGGTCCGATCTTCAGGATCCGCGCTCCGGGACGCCGGTTCGTGTGCATGGCGGGGCCGGAGGCGGCCAACTTCCTGACCTCGCACGGAAAGACCGTTTTCCGGTCGCTGGAACCGATGGCGAGCTTCCACAACCAGATGGACTCATCGCGCTCGATCCTGACGATGGACGGGATCGATCATGTCACGACGCGGAAGGCCCAGGCCAACGGATACGCCGTCCGGGTCATGCGGGACCGGTCGCGGGAGGTCGTCGACATCACCCGGGACGAGATCGGCAAGTGGCCGGTGGGGAAGCCGTTCGAGGTGTTGCCCGCATTCCAGCACCTGATCGCCGAGCAGATGGGCCACATGATGGCGGGCTACTCTCCGGAGGGCTACACGCGCGATCTGTCCACGCTGCTGGGAGGTCTGCTGCTCGGCGCCGCGACGGTTCCGCACGTCATGAAGCTCGCGCGCTTCCGCCGCGCGAGAGAACGGGCCCGCGAGCTGGCCCGGGCGGTCCTCGCACACAAGAGCAAGGTGGGTCCGCGTAGAACGACGCCGGACTTCATCGACCTGATGCTCGAGCTGCGCCGGGCCGACCCCCAGCTCCTTCCCGAGACCAACCTGCCCCTGACGGTGCTCGCGCCCTACATGGTCGGACTGGACACCACGGCGAGCACATGTTCGTTCATGATCTACAACGTCCTGAAACGCCCGGAGCTCATGGAGCGCATGACCGCCGAGGCGGACGCCCTGTTCGACCGGGGCCCGGTGAGCGGCGACGGCCTGCGGGAGCTCGACCTCGCGCGCCGCGTCGCGATGGAGACCCTGCGGCTTCACCCGGTCTCGCCCGCCGTGCTGCGGACCACCGCCAACTCGTTCGATTTCGCGGGTCATCGTGTTGCCGCGGGCACCCAGGTCATGATCGGTACGGCGGTAGGACACACGCTCGAGGAGTATTTTCCGGATCCGGAGCGCTTCGACATCGACCGGTACACGCCGGCTCGGGGCGAACACCGGCAGCGCGGAGCCTACGCCCCGTTCGGTGCCGGCAACCACCGGTGCCTCGGCAGCGGTCTCGTGCCGGTCCAGCTCGCGCTCACAATGGCCACGATATTGAGGGAGCTCGCTGTGGAGCCGCTCGCGCCCGACCATGTGCTGCGCGTGAGATCCTTCCCGACCATGCAGCCCGTGGGCTTCAGAATCCGCGTTCTCGGGGAACGGACACACGACGTGCCGGCGACGGCGTAGGCCGCGTGCCCGGGGTCCGGCCACCGGCGAACCTTCCACGGTACCACGCCCTCGACAGGCTGCGTGCATCCATGATGCTGCTCGGGGTCGTCCGTCACGCCGCGGTCAGCTACGTGCCCGTCGTCTTCTTCGAATGGCCGTACCGGGATGCTCAGGCCGACATGCTCTCCTACTGGGTGGTCATCTTCATCCGCGTGTTCAACCTGCCCGTCTTCTTCGCGATCGCGGGGTTCTTTGCCGCATACCTGGTCGAGACGCGGGGCGCGCAGGGATTCCTGCGGCACCGGTGGAGCCGGATCGGGGTGCCGTTCCTGGTGGCATGGCCCCTCCTCGGGGTCACGATGTTCTTCATCGTGCCGTTCGCCGCCCGCTTCAGCACCACGCCGCCGAACGCCGCCTACAGCCTTGCGGAGCTGACTTCGTCCAGGGCCCTGGACCACCTGTTCATGCATCTGTGGTTCCTCTACCACCTCATGATCCTGTGCGTGGCCGCGTGCGCACTGCGCCCGCTCGCCGCCCGGATTCCCGCAGCCGTGCGCGCCCGGGCGATGGACCTCTTCGAGCGCTGCGTGCACCGCGGAGGCATGGCCGTGCTGATTCCGGCCACGGGCCTCGTACTGTACCGGATGCAGTCGTGGGCGATCGACTACTACGCCGGCCCGTTTCCCGCCCCGCGCCAGCTGGCGCTGTACGGGCTGTTCTTCGGATTCGGGTGGATGCTGTTTCGCAGACGCGGGGCGCTCGAGGGCTTCAAGCGGCCCGCGTGGACACTGCTCGCCGGCGGATTCCTGTGCTTCCTCGCGTACCGGCACTTCTTCGAGATCGGCTGCCCTCCCAGGCCGGACAGAACGTGCCCGGTGGCCGGCGAGGGGCACCTGGCGGCGGTCGTCTTCCTCGCGCTGACCATGTGGTGCATGGCGTACGGCCTGATCGGTCTCTTCCTGCGCTACATGGACAGGCCGAGTCCGCGCTGGCGGTACATGGCGGACGCCTCGTACTGGATCTACATCGTCCACGTGCCGTTCGTCATGCTGCTCCCCCTTCTCCTGGCGAGCGTGCCCCTTCCCGGGATCCTGAAGCTCGCGCTCGTCTCGGTCATGGCGATCTGCCTGATCCTGGTGACGTACCACTACTTCGTGCGCGCGACGTTCATCGGGAAGCAGCTGAACGGGCGCCGCCATCCGCGAGGAGTGACGTGACGGCGGCGGGCGGCGGGAACAGTCGCCGCGGGCGCCAGTTCCGCTACCGTGGCGGCCTACTCATACCCGTACGCCGCGCAGTTCTCCTCTTCGAAGGGCCCGTGCCCGGCCATGGTGTGCATCATGCCGCTGCGCGACATGCCGCGGATCACGATGGGACCGGTCCACATCGTCGCGTCCGGATCGAAGGCCGGCTCCAGCGTGACCACCACGAGGAACTTGTTCCACGCCACCTTGCCGGCGAACGAAACCGGGTCGGTCAGTTCGCCGGCCAACACCACCTGGTCGAGCTCCGGGGTCGTGGCCCACACCACGTAGGTGCCGCTGCGCGCCGGTCGCAACCGCTCGAAGCGCACCGTGAAGTCGTATTGGTAGCTGCCGTCCTCCGCGAGGGCCACGCCGAAGGGCGACTGCTCGAAGGCCACCTCGCCCACCCCGGTCGCGTTGCCGGTTCCCGGGACCCGCCTGGTCGACACCATCGGGAACCGGTAGTACTCGGGGCCGGAAACCGAGCCCGCCGCGCCTACAACCGCGCCGGGCCCCATGCCGCATCCGCCGACCAACCCTGCCACCTCGGACCGCAAGCCGGCCACCCGCCCGCCATCCGCGGCGTTCCGGACCGGCGCCGCGCCCAACAACACCGCCGCCACCACCATCCAACCCCCCGGTTGCACCCATCCAGTAACCCTCATTCTCCTCTCCTCCTTCGTCCGCTCAGCTGATCGGCCGCTTGACCGGCCCGTTGTCCCAGTCCTGCGCCGACGAGATGTTCGGCACGCCCCACTGCTCCCCGTTCCAGCCGCTGAACCCGTCCATGCGGAAGGTCCAGAAGCCCGTCGTCATGTCGCTCACCACGATCAGGCCGTCGGCGTTGCGGATGTCGACCCCGAACGCACCGTTGAAGACGGCCGTGCGGTCCTTGTTGGGCGGCCCGACGTAGGTGTCGTAGAAGCCGACCGTCACCGGGTTCTCGGGATCCATCAGCGAGAAGATCTGGAGGCCGTCCAGGTAGCCCGACGCGAAGACGTAGGGCCAGCGGACCTCGTGGTTGTGCACCAGGTTCTGCCAGTCGGCGGTCCAGGCCGAGATGGGGCGGCGGATGTTGGTGACCTCTTCGCTTTCGAGTGCGGGCTGGAGGTCGAAGATGCGGATGGGGGCGTATTGGTACTCGGTCTCGGCGACGGCGTAGCGGCCGTCGGGGCTGGGGGTGAAGGTGTGCCCGCCGCGCACGCCGCTGACGCCGGCCAGCGTGATCCGCAGCCGGGGGTCGTCGAGGTTGGTGACGTCGTAGATGTAGTAGCCGCCGGTGCCGCCGCCGTAGAAGCGGTCCTCGCCGGTGTCGGGGTGGTAGCCGACGTAGAAGTCGTGGTAGCCCCGCCCGCCGCGGCTGAACTCGGTCTCGGGGACGGGGACGCGGCCGACGAGCGCGTTCTCCAGGTCGCCGCCCACCACCCGGGCCATGTCGTAGACGTGCGCGAAGGGGCCGCGGACAGTCGTGAAGAGCAGGACCCGGCCGTCGGAGTGCTTGTAGATGAAGATGTTGTGGAAGCCGCCGGGGAGTTCCGGCTCGCGGATGCGGGCCACCTCGCGCACGGTCGAGGCGTCGGGGAGCCCGGTCACGTCGAGGACCACAGCGCCCAGGTCGGTGTTGGGGCCGCCCTGCCCGAACTGGAGCGACTGCACCACGTAGTAGCGGTCACCCAGCTTGAAGTGCTTCACGTCCATGCCGCCGGTGCGCATGTGCAGGTCCTGGTTCTCGATGCGCCACTCGTAGAGGAGCTCGGGGTGCTCCGGGTCGGCGATCGAGATGATGTCGAGGCCCTTGGGGCCGACGTCGCCGTAGACCATGCGGGCAATGTAGGCGTAGGGGCGGTCCATCTCCTGCTCGAGGTCGAGGTCGGCTACGGAAAGGCGCGGGCCGAGGGGGATGTGGCCGAGGATGTCGATGTTGTCGCTGCCGGGCTTGGAGGCGGTCCACTGGGCGTGGGCGGGATGGGCCGCAACGGCGGCGAGGAGGAGGAATGCGGCGAGGGCCGGGGTGGCCGTGCGGAAGGCTTTGGGTGGCATGGGGACTCTCCATGTCGGGGCGGTGGGTGGGCTCCGGGTGGGGAGAAAGCTACGGTGGGGTTCGGGCGGGGGGCAATCGGCGCGGACGGGTAGCTGGGACACCCGGTGCCCCGATGCCGGTCGTGGCGCCTGCGATGTCATCCACCGGTGGCTCGAGGCGAGCGAGGCGGTGACGGAAGAGTCGTGGCGGAAATGGGTGGGATTCTACCGGAAGGGCAACGGCGCGGGGTTGCGGACAGGGGTGTTGCGGGCACCTTGCCAGCCCCAACGCCGCGGCCTACGATTCCGGAGCACCGGGGTGTCCGTGGGCTACGAATCGCACCGAAAACAAACGTGGCCGATTCTGCCATGCCGTTGACCCGTTGGTCTTCGTATTGATGTGAAGAACCACAACTGGGCAGCGGGTCGAATCCCTGCTCCGCGGGAAACGGAAGGGGGAAGTGATGAAGAAACACTTTGAGACCTGGGTGCCGGTAGCGGCTATCGTGGCTTCGGCAGTGACAGCCACGTGGGTGGTCAGTGGGCGGATCGCGGAGATCCGGGCCGACCTGAGTAAGGAGATGGCGGCGCTCGATTCTCGGCTTTCGGGAGTCGAGGCGAAGCTGGACCTGCTGATCGAGGGTCTGGGATATTGACGTGTCGCCGGGGAGGGCTGGCGAATGATTTCCCACCCACCGGCCACCCCTCACCCCGGCCAGCGCTGCACCGCCATCACGGCCGCGACTCCACCCGCCAGCGCCGACAGCAGCAATGTCCACGCACGCTCCGGGAGGGAGAGAAAGCGCACGGCCACCAGCGCCACCACCAGCACCCCCACCGCCACGACGATCTGGGCGAGTTCAAGACCGATGTTGAAGGACAGCAGGGGGACGAAGAGGCTCCTCTCCTCGCCGAGCGCCAGTCGCAGGAAGTTGGAGAAGCCGAGTCCGTGCACCACTCCGAAAGCGAGGGCCAGCGCGTAGCGGAGGGGACGCGCGGCGACCTTGTGCTCGGCCGGATCCTCGCGCCGAAGCCCCACCAGGTTGGTCACCGCCGTGGCCACGATCGTAACGGGGATCAGGAACTCGACCAGCCCGGTGTCGACGCGCACCAGGCGGAGCGTGGCCACAGCGAGCGAGACCGAATGGCCGATTGTGAACGCGGTCACAAGCACGAGCAGCTCGCGCCAGCGCTTCAGCGAATACGCGGCGCAGAGGACCGCCAGAAAGAGGATGTGGTCGTAACCCTGCAGGTCGAGGAGGTGCTCGAAGCCGAGCCTGAGGTAGACCGTGAAGGTGCTGATCATGACTCGCCTGCTGCCTCCCGGTGCCGGGCAATCGTCCTCGCCTTGAGGCGGTGCCAGGCCGTCCGGACCAAGACGAGAATCCCGATCCAGGCGATCCATGACCCCCGCTCTGCCACCGTCAACATGCGGAAATGCTCCCAGAGCAGCCACGGCACGGTCAGGGCGACCCCCACCCAGGTGCCATCGTGGTACGGCATCCGCCGCTCGACCACCGTCGCCGCCCTGCGCCGATCCCGGTGCAGCGCCCCCTCGATCGCGCCCCCGAGCTCGTCCGGCGACATCTCACGCCATCCCGGCACCCTCATCACGCTCCAGGCCGCGACGGTGCGCCCCCACCCATGCAGGTTCGACCCCGCAACAACCGCCAGATCCATGCTGTCGGCGATCGCCAGGATCTGCGCGCGCTCGGCCTTCCCCTGCTCGAGCCCCCTCGGCGCCCCGTCGCTCAACTCGACCCCGACCACCCCCGCCGGCGACCCCGGCCCAAACGGCACAACCTGGTCCAGAGGGCCGGGGATCGTGTACAGCATCGTCACGGGCGGCGCCCCCCGCTCCCGCGCGGCCGCGATCGAGTCGGGGGCGAGGTGGTGCCGGGTGCTGTCCAGTGCGAACACATACCGCTGCCGGCCCCCGAGCAGGTTGACGTGCCGGTCGCGGAGCCGGACCTCCATCCCCGACAGCATCACGGCGCGCTCGCCCGCACGCGCCGGGTTGGCGGACGCCGCGTCGTCCACCCCGGCCCACGTGTAGTGATCGGTGATGTACGCCGCGTGAAAGCCGCCGTCCTCGTGCCAGGCGCGATTGCGCTCGGCCGTGAAGCGGGACCGCCCGTCGTGGGAGTGGTTGGTGTGCGAGTGGAAGTCGACCGCGAGGAGGTCGGGGTCGTCGAGCTGGATGGCCACCATGGGGCGCGGGAAGAAGACGGCGGCGGCGTAGAAGGCGGCCAGCGCGATCAGGAAAAAGACGGCGCCGCCGAGTTCCAGCACGGCCAGCATCACGCTGAACCCGGGGTGGGCGGCATCTTCGGCGGTGGTGGGGTCGGCGGCCAACTCGCGGCGTCCGGTTCGAACCGTGTGGACGCGACGAAAGAGGTAGATGAGGATCAGGGTCGCCAGGACCGCGTAGTGCTGGCTGACCGTGAGCAGCGACAGGGTGTCCCAGATGCCGAAGAGGGGGGCGAGGAGGAGGTAGCCGAGCGACTGGTGGAGGTGGGTGGAGGGGACGGGGGTGGCGGTGGCGGCGTCTTGGAGCGGTGGGGTGGCGAAGAGGGTGCTCAGAACGACCAGGGCGAGGAGAGCGATGAGGAGGCGGGGGACGGGTGGACGGCGTGTGGGAGTACGAATCATCGCGCGGTGGTCTCCCCCCGTGTCGTCCCGGCAAGCCGGCCGGCGCGCTCGATGATGCGAGCCGCGAAACCGGACAGTGCCTCCTCGTCGAGCCCCGGTCGCTCCAGCTCCGCCGCGACACCCTCACAACGCTCGCGCGCCACCTCGCAGAGTTCGCGGACGCGCCGCCGCACGAACGGAACCGAGAGGCCGCAGTCGCGTGCGAAACGGTTCCAGGTGCCGGGGCGAAACTCCTTCAGCGCACCCCTTCTGCCGATCTTCATGGCCAGGGTGGCCGCGAGGTGCGGATACGCGACCGTGCACATCAGGTCGTAGAGCGGGGCGAGCGTGGCCGCGGCTGCCGGGTCGTGCAGGATGCTGTAGTTCTTGCCGTGCGCGTCCGCGTTGCCGATCAGCACCTGGGTGATGGCCGCGTCGAGGAGTTCGAGCACGGCGGCGGCCGGGCGCGTGCAAACCCGCCGCAACAGGTCGAAGCAGCGGGCGAACCCCGGTCCACCGTCGGAGGCATACTTCCGGGCCGGCGGCACTCCCAGGGCCTGGCAGAAGTCCTCCTGGTGCAGCCGCCGCACCGTTCCGTCGGCCCCAACCCGCCGGTCATAGCGCTCCACCAGCAGGAACGGACGGCCGCCCACCACCCTGACCTCCACGGGAGCCACCCTGAGGCCAAGCTCGGCGGAGAGGCGCATCGCGAAGGCCTCGTTCTCGGTAGTGGCGGCCAATCCGGGGATGGGAGGCTTCAGGATGTGCGTCGTCGGTTGCCCCGGCGAGGGAACCGCAATCCCGTGGCCGGTGACCACGACCGGCAGTTTCGACTGCGCACCGGCGAGGGAGAGCCGTAGTCCCTCCTCCTGGCCCGCCAGAAACGGCCGCGTCCTGATGGTGTCGAGAAGTTCGACCAGTCCATCGTCCGACAACATCCGTCCACCGCCGACCTCCGACACGGACGGACGCACCCCCTCCGGACACAGGGTGAGCGCGCCGGCCACTTCCTCCCCCAGCGCCGCCAGCAGGCGAAAGGTGTTCGACGAGGAGACCCCGAGCGCCGCGGCGACCGCGTCACGCTGTGAGCCTTCCGGCAGAAGGCCCTCGAAGAAAGGTGCACAAGCGCGCGCGCTGAACGACTCCGGCCGCTTGGGCAGCGAAAAGGACACCGGCGGTGCGGCCGGCTCCGCGATCCAGTCGCCGCCGTACGCGAAACGCATGGCCCCATGGCGGTCCAGCCCCAGCGACCCGACGACGACCCCGTCCCACCACACCGTCAGTGCACGCGTCATCGCACGGCCCGAAGTCTCACCGCTCCCCGTGCCCGGGCGCGTTCATTTCCGGGCCGCCGGGCGAATCGATCCGTACCTTGCAACCCAGCGCGTCCAGCACGGCGAGCGCCTTGCCCACCCGAGCCGTCTCCTTCCCCCGCTCCAGTTCGGACAGGAAGCGCACACCGACTCCCACGGCCCCCGCCAACTGATCCTGGCGCAGACCCTGGGCACGCCGTGCGGCGCGAATGATCCGTCCCATCTCTTTGGTCGTCATCATCATGTTTTCCCGATCAGGAAAATAGCGCTTCCGTGCACCTCCGCAAGCCCGGATTATCCCGATCGGTATAGCGGCGCGGTCGGTGGTGCATCGTCCCCCGTCCCCCGTCACCCATCCCCCCCCTTCGCGGGTTTTCAGCCCTGCCGTCAGGCCGCGTGACACATGGCGAGGAGCCCCTTCACCGCACAAACGCGTGCGAATACTTCACCATCACCACCCGCCCGGTCGACAGCGGCTCCCGCCCCCTCCCGACGCCCCGGTCGTTGTCCAGCCCTTCGTTGTACACCACCCACAGATCCGTCCCTTCGCGGAAGTGATACCGGAAGCGCACGTTCACGCTGGTCTGGTCGATGGTGCTGTTGTACTGGGCGAAGGTGCTCATCGAGATGCGCGGGTTGAGCGCCGTGTTGAGCTTCAGGACCGCCAGTTGGGTGGTGGTGTTCACCGACGTGCGCGGGAACGGGGTCGGGAACCGGATGTGATTGACCTCGTAGCCGGCCTCCACTTCCAGGTATTTGGAGACGGTCCAGGTGGGGCCAAGGGAAAGGCCGAGGCGGGTGCCGCCGTAGAAGGTCCCCGCCGACCCCTCGAATTCGCCCCGGAGGGTCGCGCTGCGGGGAAGGCGAAGCATGACGTTGGCCTCGTGGAACCAGTATTCGCCGGGCCGGACGGTCAAATCCGCGACGCGAAACCCTGACCGCACGCTCTCGAAGCTCGACAGCGCCCCGATCGTCAGGTTCGATCCCCCCTTGAAGTCGAACTCGAACTCGGGCCGGATTTCGCGCGATTCCGCCGATCCGTCACCCCTGCGGTTGTAGTGCGCCGTCTCCACGCTCACCGCCCTGGACCGGAGGGGCGAGTCGGCATCCCGATACTGCCGGTATCCCAGCTGCCCGGCTACGTAGTTGAAGTCCCTGCGCGACTGGAAACCGAGCCCGGGCCGGTAGAGCGCGCCCACCCGGATCATCTCTCCGTAGTAGAAGAGCCCGTCGTCCCGGCGCCGCTCCAGCCGGGCCCGCAGCAGCCCGGACTCCGGTCCCGGCTCCTCGTCGGCGAACCGCTGCTGCCATTCGTCGAAGGTCTGCGCCCACTGCACCACGAGATACTCGTCGCCGAACAGCCGCAGCACCGCATCCAGCCCGTACGCGGCGTTGGCGCCCGCGGGCGAGTCCCGGTCGTAGGTGTAGGACCCCAGCCGCGTGGTCGCCATGGCACCCACCGAGGAGTACGGGTTGAAGACCTGCTGCCTGAGGCGCAGCACACTCATGGTCTCCGACGGGAAGTTGCCCCGGGCCGCGGTCTGCATGCTCAGGAAGCCGAAGTCGGTGCCGGCCAGCCGTCCGACCGCGCGCACGCCCCCGTAGATGCGCACCGGTTCGCCCTCGTCCAGGCCGATCCGGCGGCTGTGGAAGAGGCGGTTGAAGAAGCCGCCCGTGTTGAAGTCGAAGGTCGACGCCCGCTCCTGGAAGAACTGGCGCTTCTCGGGGAAGAAGAGCGAGAAGCGGGTCAGGTTGATCTGCTGCTCGTCCGCCTCGACCTGTGCGAAGTCCGTGTTGACGGTCACGTCCAGGGCGAGGTTGGAGGTGGGGGACCACTTGACGTCGAGACCCGCCTCGGTGGTAGGGTCGCGTTCGGTCCGCCATTCGTACCGGGTCGTGCCGGGCGGCCGGACGAGCACCGGCGTCTGCTGGACGCCGCCCAGGGCATAGGGGGTCACGTAGAGCGGGGTGGCCTGGCGCACGTCCCGGAGTACCACCCGCTGGGCCCGCGACGGGCGGGCGAAGCCGAGCCGGCCCGAGCTTGGGTCCATGGCCGGATAGGTCTGGCGCTCGTTCTTGCGCGGGATCATGCGGTAGGTGATGAGCCCCATCGTCACCTCGCCGTCGACAGTCTGGAAACCGAGCGTCGAGAAGGGGATGCGGAACTCGGCGAACCAGCCGCGGTCGTTCTTCGTGGTGGCCACGTCCCAGTGGGCGTTCCAGTCCCAGTTCATGGGCATGCCGCTCGTGAACTGCGCGTCGTTGGAGACGGTGCGGTCCTGCCGCACGCCTTCGGGGTTGGTGACGAACCAGACCGCGGTCTCATAGTCGTTGTAGCTGTCGATGACCACGGCCAGGATGTCGTCGCCGCTGTAGCTGTCGCGGTAGAAGGTGCCGGTGCGGATCCGGTGGGGCTCGGAGTCGTACATGCGGCCGGACACGTACAGGTAGCGGTCGTCGTGGGCGACGCGCACCTCGGTGGCCTCGGTGAGGGGGCCGCCGAAGGTCGGGGTGTACAGGGTCATGGGGAAGGGGGTTATTTCGTCCCAGGCGGCTTCGTCGACGATGCCGTCCAGTGTGATTGGGCCCGTGAGACGGGGGATGGTGACGGGGGAGGGGAGCGGGTCGGGGTCCTGGGCCTGGAGAGGGGCCGGAAAAGCGAGGGGACCTCCGAACAGGGCGACGGCAAGAAGGGTTGGAAGGCGATGTATACTGCACATGACATTAAGTAAACTTCTCATGACATGTTGAACGTGTCCTGGGCACCCCCGGGATGATGGATGGTCGGTCGCGGGCCGACATTCGCCCACGACCCTTGATGATAAGATACGGGATGCCACCGCTCCACCTCGATACCCTCACGGCCCCCGGGGCCGCGCCAACCCGCAACATGCTGCTCCTGCACGGCATCTACGGCGCGGGGCGGAACTGGCGCACCGTCGCGCGCCGGCTCGTGAACGCGCGTCCCGGCTGGCGCGTTACGCTGGTCGATCTGCGTGCGCACGGGCGGTCGCCGCGGCTGGCACCCCACACGATCGAGGCGTGCGCGGCGGACCTGAGGGGTGTGGAGGCGGATATGGGTGCCCCCGCCGACGCCGTGCTAGGTCATTCCTTCGGGGGCAAGGTGGCGCTCGTGCATGCGCGCCGGGCCGAGGGGGCGGCCCGCCAGTTCTGGATCATCGACTCGGCGCCGGGGACGGGGCGGCCGGCGGGGGGCGCGTGGCGGATGCTCGGGGTGCTGCGGCGTCATCCCGGCCCGTTCGGGAGCAGGGCCGAGGCGGCGGCCGCGGTCGAGGACGAGGGGTATTCGCGGCTGGTGGCCGCGTGGATGGCGTCGAATGTGGGGCGGGACGGGGTGGGGGGGTGGCGGTGGCGGCTCGACCCGGACGAGATGGAGGGGTACCTGCGCGACTACTTCCGGAGCGATGCGTGGGATGTGGTCGAGGAGCCCCCCGCGGGCGTGACGATCCACTTCGTGAAGGCGTCGGCCTCGAGCGTGCTGGACGACGACGACGTGAAGCGCATCCGGGGGGCGGGGCGGCGGACGGGCCGGGTCTTCCTGCACGAAGTCGAGGGTGGACACTGGCTCAACACGGAGAATCCGGCAGCCCTCCACGAGTTGCTGGTGGCCAACGTGTAGGACGCCGGGTCTCAGTCCGCGTCCCGAAGCACCATGTACACCGTGCCGGCACCCACCAACAGCAACGCGAAGACCCAGGCGAAGGTGGTATCGGTCACCGCCCCGCCCCATCCGGTCCTCCACAGCACGATCAGGCCCACGAAGCAGAGAACCAGTTCGACCGCGCTGAAGACGAAGATTCCGGCGCGCTGCTGTTCAGGCAGCTTCCGCGTAAGCCACGGCAGCGAAATCAGCGTCATCGCCGTCCAGCCCGCCAGTACGTAGAAGAACATGTCATCCCCTCCCCTTGGTGGTGGTCGGTTTAAGGACTGAAAGCGGGCCCCCGCGCCGATCACCTCGGCGCGGGGGCCCGACCGGTCAGCGCGCGGCTGACACGCTTACGTCACCCCTTCCTAGTGATAGATCTGGAACCCGAAGTTGAAGTTCCGCGGGTACCCCAGGTAGACCTCGGCGTCGTCGGCCTTGTGGCTCAGGCTGCCGCGCTCGCGTTCGGCCGAATCCCGATACCCGTTGAAGCGCGAATTGTCGGTGGCGTCCTGGATGTAGATCGCGTCGAACATGTTGTAGCCGTGGATGAAGAGCCTGACGTTGCCGCCGAATGGCGCCGCCATCTCGTCCGAAAGCCGGTACGACACGTGGAAGTCGAAGACCGAATACCCCGGCGGCCGCCACGACTGGACGCCCGCATCGACATCGGTCGTGCGCGAGAAGGGATCGAAGTTGGCGTAGTGCTTCCCGAAGGTCTTGCCCTGGAGCCGCACGTAGAGGCCTCCGGACGGGAAGAGCGACAGGGCGTAGGCCATCTGGAACTGAGGCGCATCACCCACCAGCAGGTCCTTCACAAAGAAGGTGTAGTCCAGCGTCTCGGACTGCCGATCCTCGGCACTGTAGCTGCCCTGGATGTTGTCGGTGTGCTTCCAGTCGCCCAGCGAGAGAGCGCCATCGAAGCGCATGAAGTCCGACGGCTGGAAGGCGGCCTCAAGCTCGACGCCCATATGGCGCGCGTCCATCCCGAGCATCCTGATCACCGCATCGTCACCCTCTCCGAAGAAGTCCCGGGCAAACCGCCGGGCGGTCCGGTCGTTCCACTGGGTGAAGTAGAGGTTGGCATCGAGCGAGAACCGCCGGCCCAGCGAGCGGAAGCGCGTCCCCGCCTCGAACGAGAGGAAGGTCTCGTTCTGTGGATTGTCGATCAGGAGCCCGTTGATGTCGTCGATCGCGCCGTCGAAGATCGGGACCTTGGAGACCACGCCGGCGTTCCCGTAGACGGACCACTCGGGTCCCATGTTGCGGACTGCGCCGCCCTTGATCTGATAGCCGGTGAGTCCACCGCTGGTCAGCTCGAGCGGGCCGCCGCCCGGGCCCTTGGTGAAGAAGTCGGTGAAGTTGTAGGCGTTCCGCGACCACCCGACCATCCCGTAGAAGGATCCGGCGGGAGAGGACTTCTCGGCCTGCAGGTGCACGCCGACCCAGTTGACGTCGTTCTCGTTGTGGTAGTGGATCTTGTCGCCCAGCCCGCGGTTGGCGTCCGCATCGGTCCAGAAGTCGGAGTGGCAGTTGCCGCGGAAGCACCCGTTGAAGTAGTCGCCTCCCAGCAGGTCGCGCACCTCGCGGTAGTGTTCGATGGTCGCGGTCCGCCAGTCGATTCCGAGCTCGGTGTTCAAATCGCCGCCGAACTCCTTGTGGAGCCTCGTGATGAACCCCCAGGTGTCCTGGTTGTTGACCGAGTTGCGCAGGATGCCGAACGATCCGGTGTTGCTGCCGCTGTTGCGGTCGATGGTGGCGTTCCAGTCCGCGAATCGCTGGCCGTATGTGTAGTCCCAGCGCAGCGAACCGAACGTCCCCGTACCACCCCCTTTGCCGCCGGAGTAGTAGGCCACCGTGTTCGCGGTCAGGCCGTTCCCCAGGTTGGAGTACCAGTTGAGGTTCACCTGCGGCTTGTGGAAGTAGTTCTCACGTTCGTTGATGAAGTTCCGGCTGTGGCGGCTGAAGACCCCGTTGCCGGGCCCGGTGCTGGTGAACTGCCGTCCGCTGTAGCTCGGATCGACCCCATTGAAATTCGGGTTCCAGAACCGGCCCGCCTCGTTCGCGAAGCGGTCCAGCGCGGCAGGGTCATAGTCGTCCAGCGACGCGGCGAACTCCCGGTTCAGGGTGGCGATGTTGAGCTTGTACAGGTTGTGGCCGTGCCGCTGCGGGGCGCCGAGGGCGTAGAATTCGAGGCGGTTTCGGTCGCCCATTCTGTACTGCGAGGCCAGATAGAAGGACCAGGCGTCGGTCCAGGTGCCGTCGATGATCCCGTCGCCGGTCTTGCGGGCCACCGAGGCGGTCAGGGCGAAGTCGCCCACCGGGCCGGTCGAGGCGGTCATCGTCGTCTTCAGGAAGTTGCCGCTGCCGAACTCCTGCTTGAGGTTGTAGCCGGGATTCCTGGCGCTGGGGTCGGTGATCACGTTCAGCGTGCCGCCGATGGAGGGCGTGGCCAGGTTGATCGCGCTCAGTCCACGCTGGAGCTGGATGCTGGTGGCGGCGTCGCCGAGGCCGTCCCAGTTGGACCAGTAGACCCACCCGTTCTCCATGTCGTTGACGGGC
>JAPPNO010000128.1 GCA_028873845.1 Gemmatimonadota bacterium
ACGGACTGCCAGGGGCGCCGCGGCCCGGTGATCATCCTGCACGCGTCGGATATCCACTTCGGAAAACCGCACCTGCCGGAGCTCTCCGAGGCCCTGGTCCGCTTCGCGCACGACGTGTCCCCGGACGCGGCGGTGATCTCGGGGGACCTGACCCAGCGGGCCAGGGCGGGGGAGTACCGGGCCGCGCGCGCCTTCCTGGACGCGCTGTCGCCCCACCCCGTCATCACCACCGCGGGGAACCACGATGTCCCCCTCTACCGGATCTGGGAGAGGGTGTTCGCGCCGTATCGCAACTACCGGTCGATCATCGGGCCGGACCGGGACGCGGTTCTCGACGTCGACGGCGGACCTGCCCCCCCCGGCGGCGCCCGTTTCGTGGCCCTCGACTCGTCCTCGCCGCTGCGGGCCATTGTGAACGGCCGCGTCACTGCCCGGCAGCTCGACTTCGCGGACAGGTCCTTCGCCGCGGCGCCGGCCGGTGCGCTTCGCGTCCTGGTCGTCCACCACAACCTGGTCGACCCGGGCGACGGTCCCAGGGCACCGCCGCTGCGAGGCACGGCCCGCATCCTGGACCGGTTGCCGCGCTGGGGTGCCGACCTGGTTCTGTCGGGTCATATTCACCGTGCGTACCTCGGCGGTGGCGACGAGGGGGTGAAGCCGTCCGGGGGCGTACCCGTGATTCTGGCGGGCACGGCTTCGTCGAACCGGGGCCGCGGACGGGAGCGGGGGCGAAACTCCTTCAACCTGATCCGGGTCGAAGGATCGGGGATCGAAGTCACGGTGTATCTTTATTCCCGGGATGCCGGGGCTTTTCAGCCGGCGCGAAGCCGCCGATACCCCGGCGCGATACGGTAACCGCTCCACGAACGGATCGGGAGTCAGGGGAATTCTCAGGCGGTGAAAACGATCCAGCTCGGTGACACGCGCGCGGCCGCGGTCGCGGCCGCCGCCCTGACGACGGCCCTGTGCGCCTTCCCCCCGTCCGGGCCGCTCGGCGCGCAGTCTCCACGCGAGGAAATCGCCTCGGTCGACTTCGTGGGCAACGACGCCTTCTCCGACAACGAGCTCCAGCGGGCGGTCCTCACCCGGGCGTCGGGGTGCCCGTTCATCCTGGCGGTCACCACCTGCGCGCTGGGAATCGAGTGGGGACGCGACCGCTCGTACTTCAGTCCGCGCACCGTGGGGGTCGATGTGGAGGGCCTGACCACCCTGTACCGGGCGCATGGCTATCGCGCCGTCGCCATCCGCTCGGAGGTGGAGCAGCGCGGAGACGGCAACGTGGCCGTCACCTTCCACGTCGACGAGGGCATCCCCTTCCGGGTGGGGTCGATCGAGCTTGACGGCGACTCGCTGCCCCTCGGGCTGGACCTCGAAGGAGCGTTTCCGATCCACGTCGGGGATCCCCTGAGCTTCCTGTTGCTGCAGCAGACCACGGAGAGCCTGACGCTTCGTCTGAGGGACCAGGGGTACGCGTCCGCCGAAGTCTTCAACCGCTTCTTCCGGGCCGCCGGGAGCGACAGCGCAGCGGTGACCTACCGCGTGGAACTCGGGGCCCTGACCACCTTCGGGCCGGTGCGGGTGACGGGCAACGAACTGCTCGCGAGCAGCCTGATCCTCGACCGGCTGCCCTTCCGCGAGGGCGACCTTTTTCGCGAGAGCAGGATTCGGGATGCGCAGCGGAGTCTGCACGAACTGGATATCGTGGCGCGTGCCGTGGTGCGGCGCGACACGGCCCGCATCGAATCGGACTCGGTCATGCCGATCATTGTGGAGGTGGTTGAAGGGGACGCGCACCGGGTGCGCATGGAGGGTGGCGGCAACAGTGCCGAGTGCTTCAACTTCGAGAGCCGGTGGACGAGCCGGAACTTCTTCGGCGGAGGGCGCACGCTTCAGGCCCGGGCCCGCGTGTCCAACCTGCTGGCATCGACCCTGCAGTCCACCTTCCTGTGCTCCCAGGCGGGCGAGGGAGACTACGGCCGCGTCAACTGGCTTGCCGGGATCGACTTCAACCAGCCTTCGCTTCTGTCGCCCCGCATGAATCTGCTCGTCGGCATCTTCGCGGAGCGCGAGTCCCTCAAGAACATCTTCGTGCGCCGGGGGTTGGGCGTGGATGTCGGCCTGAGCCGCACGCTGGGCGGCAATTCCTTCATGAACGTCAGGTTCCGCCCGCAACTGAACCAGCTCGACGCCGCCGAGGTGACGCTCTGCGCCACGTTCCTGGCCTGCTCCCCCGAGGACATCGAGGTGCTCTCCGGCTCCCGGTGGCTGGCCCCGGTCGCCCTGTCCCTGAACCGGGACGGAACCGACGACATCTTCAATCCGACACGCGGGTTCAGGACCCTCGTCGACCTCGAGTGGGCCGATTCGTTCATGGGCTCGGACTACACGTACCTCCGAGCCTTCGCGGACGCGAGCCTGTACCGGGAGATCGATCCCCGCACGGTGCTCGCGATGCGCGTCCGGGCAGGCAGGATCAGGCCGGGGAGCTTCGCGGGCACATTGTCTCCCATGGAGGGGGGACTCGCCGAAATCGTGCCGTCGGAGAAGCGCTTCTACGGTGGCGGCGCGAACAGTCTCCGGGGCTTCGCCCAGAGCTCCCTGGGGCCGCGGAGCCTTTCGATCCCCGTCGAGGAGCTCCTGCGCCGGCATGGCGTGTCCGACGACCCCACCTGCAGTCCCGCATCGGTCAGGGACCTTACCTGCGACGGCTCGCAACTGGCAGGGTCCGATCTCTACCAGCTGAGACCGATCGGCGGCCAGGCGACGCTGGAGGCAAACGCCGAACTTCGCTTCCGGCTTGCCGACGGACTCCTGGGAGGTGTGGCCTTCGTCGATGTCGGGCAGGTATGGCGGCGCACGATGTCGCTCGGCGACCTGGAGTTCAGTCCCGGCGTCGGCATCCGCTACAATACGCTCTTCGGGCCCGTCCGCCTGGATGTCGCGTACTCGTTCCGGGACCGTGAGGCACTGCAGGTCGTCACTTCCCAGATCCGTCCCTACGATCCCGCGAACGACGCCGAGTCGGACAGGATCGACATCGCGCCCGGGAACAGGCCGGCCGAGTACATCGACTGGGTCGTGTCGGAGAATCTGGCCCTGCTGGGTCCCCAGGTGCTCTTCGGTGACGAACCGGGCTTCTCGCTCCGGCGCTTCCGGCTCCACTTCTCCATCGGACAGGCCTTCTGATCGATGAGCGGAACGGATACCCGCAAACCGACCGCCGGGGAGTCCCGGAACCGGCGCCGCCCCTGGGGGACGATCCTGCTGCGGGTCGTCATCATCGCGGCCACCGCGTTCGTGTCGCTGGGGGTCGCCGCCGCCGTGGTCATCAACCACACCACCACGGGGCGGGGTTTCGCCCTCGAGCTGGCCCTCGAGCGGGTGCGTCCGGCACTCAACGGGACGCTGACCGTCGGCGGGGTGGGTCCCAGCGGACTCCTGGCAGGCGCCACCCTGTACGAAGTCGAGCTCGCCGACAGCGCCGGCCGGCGCGTCCTGGTCGCCGATTCGGTCCGGGCGCGCTACTCGATCGCGGATTTTTTCGGGGGACCGCCTTCGATCGCCGACCTGCGCGTCTGGTCGCCGATCGTGCACCTGGAGCCCGAGCCGGGCGAACCGGTGAGTCTCTCGGGGCTCCTGGCCGAAGCCGGGGAGGACGCGGGCGCGCCGGCCTCTTCGGGCGAGGAGACCGGGTCTCCGCTCTTCCGCATCCGCGGCGCCACGATCACCGACGGCGTGGTGATCATGCGCGACGAGACCGGGGCCGAGGAGAGGGTCGAGGGAATCGAGGCGGACTTTTCACGTGTCGACATCGGACCGAGCGAGGATCTGGACCTGGTCGCCGACGCGGACGAAGTCGCGTTGTCGTATCCGCTCGGGTACGGCCGGCTGGAGCTGTCCGGCCTGCGGGGCGGGATCGAGATCGGCTCCGACGACATCGTGGTGCGGGCGGAGCGGTTCCGGTTGCCGGGATCGGAGGCCGGCGGGAGCATGCGCATCGACATGCGGGCCGACGACTGGCCGACCGTCTTCGACCTGGACATCTCCCGGGCCGCGCTGGAGGACCTGAGCTGGCTGGACGAGCGCCTCGGGCGCGGCACGGGCCGCGGATCCATGCGCATCCTGGTCGACGGTGCGGACGTGTTCGTCGACGTGGCAGAGGCGCAGGTCGAGATGAAGGGTGGCGCCTTCGCCTTCTCGGGCGGCCTGTCCGTGACCGGCACGACACGCTTCCGCTCCCTCCGGGCCGTGCCCGACATGCTGTCCACGGCGGAGCTCGAGCCCTGGTTGCCGGACACGCTCCCCGTGGCCGGACTGCTGTCGGGCGACGTGGTCTTCGATGGCGTGCCGGGGCGGCTGGGCGTGTCGGGGCGGCTGGCGCTGCTCGATGGCGTCACCCGCGACACTCTGGCCGCCGCAGTCGGCAGTGGCACCGTGCTCGATCCCGGTTCCTTCGAGGAGACCGCGGTCGAGTTCACGTCCCTGGACTACGGCCTGGTGGCCGACGTCCTGCCCTGGGTGTGGTGGGAAGGGCGGGGAAGCCTCGACCTGGAGGTGAACGGGGACCTGGCGAACGGGATGGAGCTGCGCATCGCGGCGGACCGGTCCCTGAACGGCGGACCGCGGAGTTTCGTCGCACTGGACGGAACGCTGTACGGAGACTCGGCGATCTCGATGGTTGACGTGGACGCGACCGTGAGCCCTCTCGACCTTGCGGTCATCCGCGAGCTCCAGCCCGACTTCCCGCTGACGGGTCCGGTCGACGGATCCGTGTCGCTGGCCGGCCCCCTCGAGCGTCTCGGGGTGGCCGCCGACCTTGAAACGGAGGCGGGCCGGGTGTCGGCGGAGGGGCACTTCAATGCGCGCGACCCGGCCGCCGGCTATCAGGTGACGGTCTCGGCCGACGACTTCCGGCTTTCGGAGTGGTTCGGCAACCTGCCCGATTCGACGGTGGTGTCGGCGACGGCGCGACTGAACGGACAGGGACTGGATCTGGGTTCACTGCGTGGATCCCTGGTCGCGGAGGCCGGCCGGTCCGTCGTCGGCGGCCTGAGCGTGGACACGGCGAGCGTGAACCTGCGGGTGGACGAGGGCGGTCTCATGCACGTCGAGACGCTATACGCGGAGGCGGGCGGGGTGGTGGTGCGAGGGCGGCCGGGGAGCGTCGGAACCGCGGCCGGCGTCGCCGGTGAAGGGGTGACGCTGTCGGTTTCCTCACCTTCCGTCCGGCCGCTGCGTCCCCTCTTCATGGGCGAGAACCTCATCGTCTGGGACGAGCTTTCCTCGATCGAGCAGGATGTGATGATCGAGTTCGACGGCGTGGATCCCGATACCTTCCCCAGGGCGCGCGATGTCCGCTTCGACGGCGCGGTGGAGGGCGACGTGCTCCTGCAGGGCTGGGTCGGCGGCCTCGAGGCGTCGGCGTCCGTCGCCCTTGCCGGATTCGAGTACGGCCCCAGCTCCGCCGCCGCGGTTCAGGTCGACCTCACCGCCAGCGGCCTCGGCCTTCTGCCCGCGGATTCGGGCGACGCGCCGTCTCCCCCGCTCCAGCTGGAGGGCGTCGTCACGGGCGACTCGATCGCGGTCGAGGGGCGCCGGTTTCGTTCCGGCCGGATCGAAGGCCGCTTCGTCCCGGGAGAGGGCGGGCGTCTGCACGCCCTGGTGAGGCGTTCGCGGGACGAGTCGTACGAGGCCCAGGCGGTGTTCGGTCTGGAGGATGGCGGGGGCCGGGTCGATCTGGACCGGCTTACCCTGGTCCTCCCCGAACGGCGCTGGAGTTTGCAGGGCCCCACGAGCGTGGAGTGGAACGCGGATTTCGTGGACGTCAACGATTTCGGTCTCATCCGGCCCGGAGCTCCGGGCCTGCGGCTCTTCGCCGACGGGCGTCTGGTGCGCGGCGAGGGCCAGTCCGCCTTCGACCTTTCGGTCGCCGATCTCGACCTCGGCGTGGTGGCGAGGGTGCTGCAGCTCGACGAGCGGCTGGAGGGGATCGCCTCGGCCGAGCTGACCGCTGCCGGAACCGCCGCGGACCCCGCCTGGGGCGGTGGAATCCGGGTGGACGAGGCCGTGTACCGGACCCTCCACTTCGACAGCGTTACCGCCACGGGCAGCCTCGCCGCCGGCACCCTGGCCGGCGAGATCGAGTCCTGGTCCGCCGGCCGGCGGTCCCTGCGGATCGACGGCAGGGTGCCCATGGACCTTCGTCTCGCGGCGGTGGACGACCGGCTTCCGGACGGACCCCGCCACATCGAGATCGCGGCGGACGGCTTCCCCGCCGCCATGGTCCTGCCCGGTCTGACCGGTCTCGAGGAGGTGGACGGTACGATCTCCGGGGTCGTAACGGTCGCGGGCACCCGCTCGAGTCCTCAACCGGACGGGCATCTCGCTCTGGAGAACGCGTCGGGCTTCATCGAGGCCCTCGGCGTCCGTCTTTCGTCGGTGGACGTCGGCGCCCGGCTGACTTCCGACGGTATTGTGGCCGTCGATGGCACGGGAATGTCGGGAGAGGGAACGATGCGATTGACCGGGACCGTGGACGTCAGCCACCCCGATTCACTCCCCCTGGACCTGGCCTTCTGGCCGCGGGAGTTCCGGGTCGTGAGCCGCCGCGACATGGAAGTCGCCGTTTCCGGTGACTCGGTCACGCTGAGCGGGTCCTTCAATTCCCCTCTCGTTCAGGGCCGGCTGGAGGTCAACGACGGCACCGTCTTCCTCGAGGAGTTCCAGCGCGCGGCGGAAACGATCGACTTCTACGATCCGGTGCTCTTCACGGCCGCGACCCGTGCGATCGGGGCCGCCGGAGAGGAGAGCGACGACGGCACGGTTGCGCCCCGGAACCCGTTCCTCCAGAACCTGCGCGTCCTGGTCGACCTTCATGTGGGTCCGGGCAACCGGCTCAGATCCCGCGAAATGAACGTGGAAACCGCCGGCGACCTGTCGGTCACCTTCGACCGCCAGGGCAACCAGCTCATCCTGCATGGCGGAATCGACGTCGTTCGCGGCACCTACAGCCTGGGCCCGCGGACGTTCCGCATGACCGCCGGGACCTTCCAGTTCGTGGGCACGCCGGGCTTCAACCCCGGCATCTCGCTGGCCGCCGAGAACCGCATGCACACCCGCGAGGGCGAGCCGCTGGTGATCACGGCCGACATCTCGGGGACGCTCCTGTCGCCCCACCTTTCGCTCTCGAGTGACGCGGAAGCGATTTCGGACGCCGATCTGCCCAGCTACATCGTCTTCGGCCGCCCTGCCTCGGCACTGATCGGCGAGGGTGGGGCGGCCTCGGTCGGGGTGGGCAGCAACCTGCTTCTGGGACAGGTGATCAACCAGTTCGGGTACCTGCTCGCGCGTGAGCTGGACGTGGACCACCTGTCGGTGTCGCAGGCCGAGCAAAGCCAGGCCAACGTGGCCTTCGGGGCGTCGTCGCTGCAGGTGGAAGTGGGCTGGTACGTTGGAGATAATGTCTTCCTGACAGGGGTTTATCAGCGGGCCTTCTGCGCCGACCCCACGTTGCCCGTGGGCAGCGGCGGGGTGCGGGTCGAGGTCGGAATGCCGCGGGACGTGAAGCTGGAGGGCTTCCTGGAGGGCAGGTGCACGCGGGAGCGGTACCGGGGACTGGGCGACCTGTCGCTGAAGCTGTCGCGCATATGGGGGTTCTCGCTCTTTCGCGAGTGGGGGTATTGATCAACGCCCTCGTAGTCCGCGGCGCGCGGGAGCACAACCTGCGCGACATCTCCCTCGCAATCCCCCGGGAGCGCCTGGTCGTGGTGACGGGGCTCTCGGGTTCGGGAAAGTCGTCGCTGGCCTTCGACACCATCTACGCCGAGGGGCAGCGCCGCTACATCGAGTCGCTCTCGGCGTACGCGCGCCAGTTCCTGGGGCTCATGGAGAAGCCGGATGTCGACTCCATCGAGGGGCTGTCGCCGGCGATCTCGATCGAACAGAAGACCGTGTCGCGCAACCCGCGCTCCACCGTGGGCACGGTGACCGAGATCTACGACTACCTGCGGCTGCTCTACGCGCGCGTCGGCACCCCCTACTGCCCCACCTGCGACCTCCCCATCCAGCGACAGCCCGCCACGCAGATCGTCGAGCAGCTGCTGAAGATGGAGGAAGGCACGCGCATCCAGGTGCTGGCCCCCCTGGTGCGCGGCCGGAAGGGCGAGTTCCGTGACGTCTTCGACCGGGCCCGCCGCGAGGGATTCGTGCGCGCGCTGGTCGACGGCAGGGTCTACGACCTGCGCGAGATTCCCCGCCTCAGCCGCTACGAGAACCACGACATCGGGATCATCGTGGACCGGCTGGTGATCCGCGAGGAGGACCGGGTGCGGCTCTCGGACTCGGTGGAGACCGCGTTGCGCGCCGCGGAAGGGGTGGTGCAGGTCCTGGAGCGCAAGGACGGCCGCGACGTCTCCCACCTCTTCAGCGAGCATTACGCATGCGCCGACTGCGGCACCAGCTTCCCCGAGCTGGAGCCGCGCGTCTTTTCGTTCAACTCGCCGCATGGAGCCTGCGCGGAGTGCGGCGGTCTGGGCACGACGAAGGAGGTGGTGGGCGCGCTTCTGGTGGGCGGGCCGTCGCTGTCGATCCTGGAGGGGGCGCTTCTGCCCTGGGGCGAGCCGGGCGGACACCTGCGCGGGTCGGTGATTCCGGGGCTGGCGAAGGCCTACGAGTTCGATCCGCGCGAGCCGTGGCAGGATCTGCCCGCCGACGCCCGCGACGCGCTCCTGCACGGTTCGGGCACGATGAAGATCCGCTTCCCGTACAACGCCGGGAAGATGAGGGGGCACTACGAGGACTACTGGGAAGGGGTGGTGGCCAACATCGAGCGCCGTTACCGGGAGACGAGTTCGGAACATGTGCGCTCACAGCTCGACCGGTACATGTCGAGCCAGCCGTGCGCGGAGTGCGGGGGGGCGCGGCTCGGGCCCTTCGGGCGGGCGGTGCGGATAGGGGGCCAGCCGATCAGCGCCGTGGTGGAGCGGCCCATCGGCGAGATCCTGGCCTTCATGAGGTCGCTGCCGGTAACAGGGGAGGAGTTGCCCGGCGGCGTGGAGGCCGCCCCGGGAGATCCGCTTCCCGGCGAGGTCGCGGGACCCATCCTGCGCGAGGTGCGCGAGCGGCTGGGCTTCCTGCGCAACGTGGGCCTCGACTACCTGACGCTGAGCCGTTCCGCGGCGACGCTTTCGGGGGGCGAATCGCAGCGCATCCGGTTGGCGACCCAGATCGGGAGCCGGCTGGTGGGGGTCCTCTACATCCTCGACGAGCCGTCGATCGGGCTGCACCAGCGCGACAACCACCGCCTGCTCGGCACGCTCAAGGACCTGCGCGACCTGGGCAACTCGGTGCTGGTCGTCGAGCACGACGAGGACACGATCCGGGAGGCGGACTTCGTGGTGGACCTGGGGCCGGGGGCGGGGCGGGCGGGGGGGGAGGTGGTGGTGGCGGGGTCGCTGGAGGAAGTGATGGGCGAGCCGGCGTCCGTGACGGGGGCGTACCTGCGCGGCGACATGGAGATCGGCGTGCCGGAGCGGCGGCGGCGGCCGGATCCGGAGCGCTGGCTGACCGTGCGGGGGGCGTCCCAGCACAACCTGAAGCGCATCGACGTGTCGTTCCCGCTCGGCCTGTTCATCACCGTGACCGGCGTGAGCGGGTCGGGGAAGTCGACGCTCGTCAACGGAACTCTGTACCGCGCGCTGTCACGCCACTTCTACCGCAGCCGCTCGGTGGCCGGCGCCCACGACCGGATCGACGGGCTCGCGGGCGTGGACAAGGTGATCGAGGTGGACCAGTCGCCCATCGGCCGCACGCCGCGCTCGAATCCCGCCACCTACACCGGCCTCTTCACCCCGATCCGCCAACTTTTCGCCGGCGTCCCCGAGGCGCAGATCCGCGGCTACCAGGCGGGGCGCTTTTCCTTCAACGTGAAGGGCGGCCGCTGCGAGTCCTGCAAGGGCGACGGGCTGGTCAAGATCGAGATGCACTTCCTGCCCGATGTCTACGTGTCGTGCGACGTGTGCCGCGGCCGCCGCTACAACCGCGAAACCCTGGACATCTACTACAAGGGGAAGAACATCGCGGACGTGCTCGAGATGACCGTGCGCGACGCGCTCGACTTCTTCGACGCGGTGCCGCAGATCAAGCGGCGCCTGCAGACGCTGAACGACGTGGGGCTCGGCTACATCCACCTGGGCCAGAGCGCGACCACGCTCTCGGGGGGCGAGGCGCAGCGGGTGAAGCTGTCTTCCGAGCTGTCGAAGATATCCACGGGGCGTACCCTGTACATCCTGGACGAGCCCACGACAGGGCTGCATTTCGAGGACGTGCGGATTCTGCTGCGCGTGCTGCACAGCCTGGTGGAGCGGGGGAATACGGTGGTGGTCATCGAGCACAACCTGCACGTGGTGAAGACGGCCGACTGGGTGATCGACCTGGGGCCGGAGGGGGGGGACGGGGGGGGACGGGTTGTGGTGGCCGGGACGCCGGAGGAGGTGGCGGGGGTGGGGGGGTCCCACACGGGGGAATACCTGGCACCGCTTCTGACCAGTCATGATGACCGGTCAGATTGAATCTCACGAAGCAAGATGCATGCCGCACATTCCAGTGCACCGTGGAAGGCGCCCATTCCTGGTGGGAGCGAATCCCACTCGGCAACCGTCGCTCCGGCGGGCAGCGGCACCGCGCACGGCTATCTCAGCCGCACCGCGTCCACGATCCCACGGGTCGTGACCACCTCCAGCCCACTCGTATCGCCAAGCGCCGCCGGCAACGCCCGGTCCCAGTCGCGCAGAATCGCCCGGATCCGCCCGGTCGCCGGATCCGTGACGATCGTAAGCGAGCGGGGGTCGTTCCGGTCCACCGTCACCTCCCCCTCGGGCCCTGCCAGCGTGATGCGTTCCAGCGCCCCCTCCCAGTCGGCCTCGATGGGGACGGCGAAGAAGAAGTACTTGTTCCCGTACTTGTCCTCGCCGGGGGTGAAGGAGAGCGAGAACTCGGCCTGGCCGCCGCGCCCGAACCCCTCGATCCGGTACGCGCCCCCCTCCGCGGGAAGCTTCGGAGCAGTAAACATCGAGTGCACCGGCTCGATCTTCAATTCGCCGTTCAGCACGCCGCCCCACAGCACCAGCATCTCGCCCTCCGGCCCGGCACCGGACAAGTCCCCGTTGGTCCAGGTCTCGTCCTTGTTCGCCCGTACCCGGATGACCTTCTCGTAGTAGTAGTCGCTGAGCCAGCCCAGCTCGTAGCAGTATCCCATGATGTCGCGGCGGCGTTCGGGCGAAACCACCGAGCCGTCGCGGAAGTCGTAGCCCCACACCCCGATGCTCCCGTTCGAATAGGGGAAGTCCGGGTCGGTGCCGAGAGCGCCCCCGCACGGGGCGTGCCGGAGATCCAGGTTGTGGCCCACCTCGTGCGCGAGTTCGGTGTCCCAGGGCTTGCCGAAGCTCACCAGCCCGTTCAGCCGCGCGATCCCGCGCACGTAGCCGTCTTCCGCGTCGGCGACGGCGTACCAGTAGCCCGTGGCCTTCTCGGCGCGGTACACCGGTTCCAGTTCGAGGATCATTTCCCAGGTGTTGTCCTCGTTCGTCAGGTCGAGCGACGTGACGTAGGGCTCCCGGCTCGTCGCCGTGAACTCCCCGAACGGGAAGGAGTACCTGAACAGGCCCACCTCGGGGCTGTCGTCGTCGACGTTGTCGGTCCACTCGAAGATCGACGAGTCGGGTTTGTCGGCGTTGAGGACCGGCACCACGGTCAGCTCCAGCGGCGGCACTTCGATCACGTCGAGCGCCGCCGACCCGGTCTCCGGGTAGCGTGTCCGGCTGCCCTCGGCGCGCGGGATCACCCCGGCGGAGTCGGCCACGACCACGAACTCGGTGCCGTCCACGATGTGCTCGGCGGGGATCACGGCGTTGTAGGACCTCAGGAGGCTGCCCTCGTCCGCGGAGGTGGCCAGCCGGTCCTCGCTGCTCGACATCTCCACGCGGTGGACCTCCCTGCCGTCGCGCGAGAAGGTCGCGACGACCTCGGGCTCGAAGAAGGCGTTCTCCTGATCGCCGACCAGGAAGACCCTGAGCAGTGCCTTCCGGTTCGAGATGAGCGGCACGGCGCCTTCGGGACTCTGGATGGCCTGGGTCAGGTAGACGACCGGCAGCGACAGTCTGACGGCGGCCGGGTTGTCGCAGGTGGCACCGTCCGCCACGTCGAGCGACCCGATCCAATCCTGGAAGGTGGGCGCCGGAGACGCGCACATTTCGGTGTCCTCGTACTCGAGCGCCCTGAGGTTCTCCAGGTCGATCAGGCGGAAGGGAAGCGCGCCCTCCATGTCCTCGTTCCCGCTGATCCTGATCGTGTCCAGCGGGTCGATGGACGTGATCGCGCCGACGATCCCTCCGGTGAGGTCGTTGCCGGCCAGGTCGAGGGTCTCCAGTCCGAGCAGGCTGCCGAGTGCGGGCGGGAGGGGCCCCTCCAGACCGTTGCCGGGCAGCCTGAGGTCCCGTATGAGCGAGTCCTCCACGGTCACGCCATGCCAGTCGTCCAGTTCGGAATCGGTGTCCCAGCCGCCGCGGCTGGTCCAGGAGTCCCCGCCCGTGCTGTCGTAGAGCTCCATCAGCACAAACCGCTCGGTCACGTCTGAGGGACACGACAGTCCGTATGCGTCCGGGATGCCGTCGAGCCATTCCTGGAACTCGTCGTCGAGGTGGGGACATATCCACGTGCTGGAGATGTCCAGGCGGCCGAGGGGGAGGTTCATCATGCTCCTGGGCATGAGGCCCGAGAGATCCTGGTTGCCGTAGAGGTCGAGATGCGCCAGTTCGGTGAGATTGCCGAGGTCGGGGGGGAGCTGACCGGAGAGGTTGTTGTTGCGGAACGACAGGGCGGTCAGCGAGGTCAGCTGGCCGAGTTCCGGCGGAATAGCGCCGCTGAGGTTGTTGTTCCGGGCGCGCAGCGACACGAGCGACGAAAGCCGTCCGAGTTCCGGCGGTATCGAGCCCGTGAATTGGTTGTCTCCCAGACTCAGGTCTTCCAGCGTGGCGAGGTTGCCGAGCTCGGCCGGAATCGCTCCCGACAGGTTGCTCTGGAAAAGCCACAGAGTGGTCAGCGACGACAGGTTGCCCAGCTCCGGGGGAATCGGTCCGCTGAGATTGGTGCGAGGAAAGTACAGGCCCTGCAGCGAGTCCAGCTGCGCGAGCTCGGGCGGTATGGATCCGGTGAGCCGGTTGGTTCCGAGAGACAGGTTCACGAGCTTGGAAAGGTTGCCAAGCTCCGGCGGTATCGGGCCGGTGAATCTGTTGTCGAAGAGCCACATCCATTCCAGGTTCGACAGGTTGCCAAGTTCCGGCGGAAGGCTGCCCGACAACTGATTCCTCATCAAGTACACTTCCTTGAGTGAGGCCAAGTTCCCGAATTCGGGGGGGATGGGTCCTGTGAGCAGGTTGTCGTTGAGCCCGAGATCAATCAGGTTCTGGAGCTTGCCCATCTCGGGGGGGAGCGAGCCCGTGATCCTGTTCCTCGAAAGGCTGAGATCCTCGAGCGAGGTCATATCGCCCAACTCCGGCGGCAGCGGCCCTTCGAACTTGTTGTCGACCATCCACATCGTCTTCAGCTTCTTGAGCTTGCCGAATTCCGCCGGCAGCGGCCCGCTCAACTCGTTCTCGAAGAGCGCCAGGTGCTCGAGGTTGACGAGGTTGCCGAACTCGGCGGGGACCGGTCCCGACAGGTTGTTCCCCGAGAGGTACATGGTGTCGACGCTCACCATGCCGCCGATTTCGGGGGGGATCGGGCCCTCCAGCTTATTGCTGGAAAGCGACAGATCGCGGACTTTCGACAGCTTGCCGAGTTCCGGGGGGATTCTCCCGGCCAAGTTGTTCCCGTAGAGAGCCAGCACCTCGAGACGCGCCAGATTACCCAACTCCGGAGGGATGCTGTCCGAGAGTTCGTTCCACGGGAGGAAGATCTCGGTTACGTAGCCCTCGGCGTCGGTGGCGATGCCGTCCCACGTGTTGAGACTCTTTTCCGTCAGCCAGTTCCCGTTCCTATACCAATCCGGTCCGCCGGTCTCGTTGTACAGGGTGACGAGCACCTCGCGGTCCGCGGTCTCCGGGATGCAGGGAAGGGGATCCCTGTTCCCGACCGACTCGTACCACTCCGCGAGGGATCTGGGCACGCACAGGTTCGTACCCGAGTGGTAGAAGCTCTCCACCGTGAGTCTGGCGAAGGTCTCGGGCAGTGGGCCGGAAAACCCGGTGTTGGTCACGTTCAGGTACTCCAGCCCCGCCATGTCGCCCATCTCGGGAGGAAGCGGACCATCGAGTTCCCGGTTGTCTCTCAAGCTGAGATCGCGCAGGCGGTCCAGCCTTCTGATCGAACGCGGTACCGGACCGGAGAGCGAGTTCCTGGACAGGTCGAGGATGAACAGGGTGTCCAGGAGTCCGATCGCCGCGGGGATGTGTCCCGTGAGGTTGTTGGCGTCCAGAGAAAGATTGTCCACGCGGCCGTCGGTGGTGGCATCGACTCCGTACCATTCGCCTATCGGCGCGTCGCTCAGCCAGTTGGTGTTGTTCGTCCAGTCGTCGCCGCCGGTCGCACGGTACAGGGCCTCGAGGGCGGCCCTGTCGCTGCCGGGAAGCCTCACCGCCACCTCGGCGGCACCGGCCGTCACCGAATCGTAGGTGGCGGTGATGGTCGTGATCCCACTATACCGCGCCGTCACCAGCCCCGTCGTGTCGACCCTTGCGACCCCCGTGTCGGCGCTCGCCCAGACAATCTCCGGCGACTCCACCGCACGCCCCTCGGCATCGACCACCCTGACCGAGAGCCGGGCCGTGTCGCCAACCGCGTCGAAGGTCAACGCCGAAGGCTCGATCGAGACACGCCCGGCGCACTCCGCCGGACTGTCGGCTTCCGGGATCGAGTCGTGCCACGCGGAGAGCGAAGGGGGCAGGCACAGGTCGGTGCCTCCCACCAGGAAGCTCTCGAGCTCGAGGCGTTCGAAGTACGCGGGGATCAGGGCTGACAGGCTCGTGGCCGCCACGTTGAGGTTTCGCAGGCTGTCCAGCTGTCCCAGCTCCCAAGGCAGCCTGCCCGAGAACCCGTTCACACTCAGCGCCAGGTCCCGAAGCAGGCTCAGATCCCCCAGATCGGCCGGGATCGAGCCGGTGATCCAGTTCCGGCTGAGGTCCAGCGCGACCAGCTGGTCCAGCAACCCCATGGACGAATGCAACGGCCCCCGGAGATTGTTGTCCGAGAGTGACAACCCCACCACCCGGCCGCTGTCATCGGCCTCCACCCCGGCCCACTCCGAGAGCGGTTCGTCGGTACCCCAGTTGGACGCGTCCGTCCACCCGGTCCCGCGCGCCCGGTCGTAGAGAATCTCCAGCACGTCCCGGTCGTCTTCCGGCAGGGCCACCTCCACCTGGATGGACGCGGTCGTGGAGTCGTAGGTGGCCGTCACCTCGGTCGTGCCGTCCGCGACCGCGGTCACCCTGCCCCGGGCGTCGACCGTCGCAACCTCGTCATCCCCGCTCGACCAGGTGACCGATGCCTCCCGGGTCGTGTCCCCCTCGGCGCTTACCAATGTTGCGGACAGTGTGCCGGTTTCCCCGACCGCGTAGAAGGCCAGCGAACGCAGATCGACCACCTCGATGGTGATGTGGGCCACGCATCGGTCCACATCATCCGTCTGCCCGATCCCCCCGAACCATTCGTTCAGCGAGGGTGGGACACACACCCCGGAGCCGGCGGCGTAGAGGGTATCCAGCTCCAGCCTCCCGAACGAGCCCGGAACCACTCCGGCGAGAGTGTTGTCGCCGATGTGCAGGTACCGAAGTTCCGCCATGGACCCGAGGCCCCCGGGCAGAAGACCCTCGATCGCGTTGTCGTTGAGGACCAGGTCCCGGAGTTGCTGCAGCTCCCGCAAGTCCCATGGAATCTCCCCGGAGAGGGCGTTCCCGCTCAGGTCCAGTGTGACCAGGTCGTCCAGCTCCGCCAGGAGACCAGGGATTTCGCCGGTCAGGTTGTTGTCACCGAGCGACAGGACAACCACCTTCCCCGCCTGATCGGTCTCGACCCCGAACCACTCTGAGAGCGGCTCGTGGCTCAGCCAATTGGTCGTGTCCGTCCAGCCCTCGCCGCCCATCATCCGGTAGATGCTGTCGAGGACCTGCCGATCGTTGAGCTTGAATTCGATCTCCACCTCCGCGGTGGCCGTGAGCGAACCGGAGGTCGCCCTGACCTGCGTGGCGCCGTAGTCGACCGAGGTCACCAGCCCTGTGGAGTCGACCGTCACTATGGTCGTGTCGGCGCTCGTCCAGGCGATCGTCGCGACGTGCACGGTGTCGCCTGCGGCGTTGAGCAGCGTGGCCGTCAGTCTGGCGGTGTCGCCGAGCGGTGGTCCCTCCATGTACAGCGACAGTGGGTCGATGTAGACCTTGTCGGTGCACAATTCGTACTGGTTTTCCGTCTCCGGAAGCGCGTTCAGCCATGTTTCCAGGGCGGCCGGAACACACACACCGTCATTGCCGAAGTGGAAGCGAGCCAGGTCCAGGTTGGCGAAGGTCAAGGGGATGGGACCAACAAGGCCTGTCCCGCCGATTGACAGGTACTGGAGACCCCCCGTGTACCCCAGTTCAGGCGGTATCCGGCCGCTGATCCCTGGGTTGCGGCTCAAATACAGGTCTCTGAGGTTGTGGAATTTCGAAAGTTCGGCCGGGATGGGGCCGGACAGGTTGTTTTCCGACAGGTCGAGGATGAACAGCCTGTCCAGTCCCCCGAGTTCCGGCGGAATCGTCCCAACCAGGTTGTTTGTTCTCAGAAACAGGTAGTCTACCCGCCCCTCCCGTGTATCCACCCCGTGCCACTCCGACAGATCCGCGTCACTCAGCCAGTTCGCGTTGTCGGTCCAGCCGTCGCCCCCCGTGGCCTCGTACAGGATCTCCAGGATCTCGCGGTCGGTGAGCGTTGGCGCCACCTCCACCGTCGCCTCCGCGGCCGCGGAATCATACGTCGCCGTGATCTGCGTCTTGCCGAACGCGGCAGCCGTGACCACCCCCGCGGTATCGACCGTCGCGATCGCGGTATCGGCGCTCCCCCACGTCACCGCCGCGTCCACCGTGTCTCCCTCGGCGTCGATCACCGTGGCGGAAAACGTGCCTGTCACCCCGGCCGTGTCGAGTGTCAGCCAATGAGGCTCGATCACGATGCGCCTGCCGTTCGCGTTCACCCCCACGCCGGCCACGATGGCCGGATCCGCTCCGCCGGGAGTGGTCGGGGTGTCGTCGGCGCAGGCTTCGAGCAGCAGGACGCCCACGAGAACGCCCGCCAGCCCGGCAAGACCCGGTGCCGGACACGATCGCTTTCGCGGACGCGAGGAGCCAACAGGAGAGCGGGACATTTCTCATCAATAGGATTATGGAAACCATCCTGACGTCGTATTGGGTATCCGGAGATTAGCATAGTCCTTCTTTCTCAACCAGTAGTTGGATGTCCGTCAAACGGATCAGTCTCCACCAGGCATGGAAGCGAGTGACCCGGGCAGGCACCGGAACGCGGCGCACGGGAAGGCGGCCCCCCACCGCGCCCCGCCGTGAAGCCATCCAGCCGCCGCACCCGTAATCCCTTGGACCGAAAGGCCGGTGCATGTTAGGTTCCGGCGCAACCTTCGACGAAAAACGGGAAGGAGAAGGCCATGGTCACCAGAGAAGACCTGGAAAGCTATCTGATCCGCATGGATGCGGAATTCGAGGAGGTGGACGACGGCATGTTCCTCGTCCGCCCCGAAAACGGCGGCGCACCGATCGTGGTCCACCACTCGGACCCGGTGCTGGTGGTCCGCATGAAGGTGATGGATCTGCCGGCGGACTCCGGCAACCTCGGCGATCTCTACGAGACGCTGCTCCGGCTCAACGTGTCGGACATTATCCACGGCGCGTACGGGCTCGAGGAGCAGGAACTGATCATCAGCGACACGCTCCAGCTTGCCACCCTCGACTTCGGGGAACTGCGGGCGTCGCTGGACAGCGTGCAGTTGGCCGCGTCGTCGCACCTGGCGCGGATCAGGACGCTGGCCGGCACCGGAGGGGGCGAATAGAAATGGGCATCTTCAGCAAGTTCTCGACGCTGATCAAGTCCAACATCAACGATCTGATCAACCGGGCCGAAAACCCGGAGAAGATGTTGAACCAGATCATTCTCGACATGCGGGACCAGCTCGCGAAGGCCAAGCGCGAGGTGGCGGCCGCGATCGCCGACGAGCGCAAGCTGCGCGGCCAGCTGGACGACGAAGTCAAGCAGTCGCGCGAGTGGGAGAAGCGGGCCATGCTGGCCGTGAAGCAGGGGAGGGACGACCTGGCCAAGCAGGCGCTGGTACGCCAGCAGGAGCACGCGGAGCGCGCCACGGCGCTGGACCAGACCTGGCGCACGCAGTCGGCCGAGACCGAGAAGCTCAAGGGCTCTCTGCGCCAGCTCAACGACAAGATCGAAGAGGCGAAGCGCAAGCGGAACCTGCTCATCGCCAAGCAGAAGCGCGCCCAGGCGCAGCGCCGCATCCACGAGACGATGTCGGGCCTGTCGGACACCTCCGCCTTCGAGGCCTTCAACCGCATGGCCGACAAGATCGACGAGGAGGAGCGCCGCAGCCTGGCCCACGCCGAAGTCAGCGAGGCGCTCGCCGGCGACACCCTCGAGACCGAGTTCCTGCGACTGGAATCGGGGTCCGACGACGCGGATGTCGACCACCGGCTGCACGCGCTCAAGGCCGAGATGGGACTGCTTCCCGCCGGCGCCGCCGAGGCCCCGAAGCAGCTCGAATCCGGTGAGGACGACGACGGGGAGGCGGACGAGGGAGACGCGGCGCCGGCCGAGGAGGCCCCGATCCGCGAAGCCGAGCTGCTGGAGGAATTCGAGAAGCTCGAGAGCAAGTGAGGGCAGGGAGGCGTCGGTGAGCGTCGTCTACCTGAACGGCGAGTACCTCCGCGCCGGCGAGGCGAAGATCTCCGTCAACGACCGGGGATTCCTCTTCGGCGACGGCGTCTACGAGGTGACTCCGGCCTACCGTGGCCGCCTCTTCCGCTGGGGGCAGCACCTGGCGCGAATGCGGAAGGGGCTGGCCGCGCTCGGGATCGACTTCGACGCGGCCGCGCTGGAGGAGGTGAAGCAGGGACTGCTGGCCCGGAACGGTCTGGATGACGTGCCCGTGGCGTACGTCTACGTGCAGGTGACCCGCGGCGTCGCGCCCCGGACCCACGCCTTTCCCAACCCCCCCGTCCCGCCCTCCGTCTACGGCTTCGCCAACCGGTACGTCCGCCCCGAGCGCGAGGTGTGGGAGCGCGGCCACCGGGCGATCACCGTCCCCGACCAGCGGTGGGCCCTCGCCGAGATCAAGGCTATCGCGCTGCTCCCCAACTGCCTCGCGCAGCAGGCCGCGGTGGATGCGGGCGTGAGCGACGCGATCTTCGTGCGGGACGGCATCGCGCTGGAGGGCTCGCACAACAACCTCTTCGCGGTCTTCGACGGGGTGGTCACGACGGCGCCGAAGTCGAACTACATCCTGCACGGGGTCACGCGCGACCTGATGATCGAGCTGGCGGGGGAGCTGGGCCTGCCGGTCGAGGAGCGGGCGATTCCGGTGGCCGAGCTCTACGGCGCCGACGAGGTGTTCTTCACGGGTACCACGACCGAGGTGCGGCCGTCGGTGGAGGTGGACGGGAGGAGGATCGGGGATGGAAGGGTGGGGCCGGTGGCGAGAGGGTTGTTCGATGCGTTTCTGAGGGTGACCGGGGGGTGAGGCGGCGCGCGAATGACCAGGGCCGAACTGATCGAGCTGATCCGTAACGGCGAGAACTCCGGGGTCGCATTCAAGGGGGACGATGTTTCGGCGACCAAGCTGGCTTCCGAGATGGTCGCGCTCCTCAATCTGAGAGGCGGCCACATTCTTCTGGGCGTCGAGGAGGATGGCACCGTGAGCGGCCTGAATCGAGATCCGAGGAAGGCCGAGGAATGGGTCATGGAGCCCGCCCGCATCCACATTCAGCCGGCGACCATTCCGTACTGGGAGACCGTTCGATGGGATCCCGGCAGGGTCGTGGGCATCGTGTCGCTGTCCGAGGATGCGTCTGACAAGCCGTACAAGGTGAAAAAGGGTTCGGCGTGGGTCACCGAAGTGAGAGTGGGCACGACCACGCGTGACGCGACCCGCGAGGAGGAAGCTCGTCTTTATCAACAGTCCGGACGCATCGAGTATGGCCTGAAGCCCGGGCAGGGTGCCGAAGCCACGACTCTCGATCACCGCCGGCTGCGGGACTATTTCGAGCATGTGCCGGGTTGGGGCACATCCGGCGATCCGGAGTCCGAGGAATGGATGACCCAGCTGGTCAATCTGGACCTGGCGGTCAGGAGACACCGGCGAACCGCGCCCACCGTGAACGGAGTGCTGCTTTTTGGCAACAATCCGAAGCGCCTGGTTCCACAATCCGGGATTCGGGCCATCTGCTACGCGGGGGAAGAGCCCGACTATGCGACCCGCGCGGACGAGGACCTGAGGGGCCCGCTCGTACCCCTACGCGACCGTGGTGGAGCCTTGTTGGAACCAGGCCTCGTCGATCAAGCCTGGGACTTTGTGCGGCGGAACACCACTCCAACTGCTCGCTTGGAGGGCCCTCGCCGCGCGGACCGCTGGGCGTACCCGCAGAGCGTGATACGGGAGACTGTGACCAACGCCCTTGTCCACCGCGACTACAGTATAGCCGGCACCGACATTACGCTGACCATCTTTTTGAATCGGTTGGAGATCAGCAGCCCTGGACGGTTGCCCAACACGGTAACGCCACAGGGAATGAAGTCGGGCATGCGCTACGCCCGCAACCAGACCCTGGTAAACGTCATGCGGGACTACGGATACGTTGATGCACGCGGAATGGGGGTGCGAATCAAGATCATTCCGGGAATGCTGGAGCACAACGGAACCGAACCGGACCTGATCGAGGACGAATACCGGTTCACGGTTCGGCTTTGGAAGTAGGGGACTTTCCCCCTCACCGGTACAGCAGATACCCCTCCCGCCGCTCCAGGTAGTCCCCCAGCCCCTCCCCCCACCCCCCCGCCAGCTCCTGATACGACGCCCCCGCATCGAGCGCGGCGCGCAGCCCATCCGTCCCCGCCAGCCGGTCGAAGTGGCCCTCACGCCAGCTCCACCGTTCCCCCGACATGGCCCGGATCTCGACCAGCAGCGCCAGCACCGCGAGCGTCGGGTCGTAGGCGGCACCCTCGGCCACCACACGCACACCCCCGACCTCCGTCCCCCCGAACTTCCCGTCCCCGGGCTCGCGCGGCGTGAACCGAACCGGCACGAACCGCACATCCGGCACCCCCAGCACCGTCAGCCGTGCCGCCAACTCCTCCCCGTCGATCCACGGCGCCCCCACCTGCTGAAAGGCAATCTCCGTCCCCCGTCCCACCGAGATCGGCGTCCCCTCGAAGAGACAGGTTCCGGGGTAGTGCAGCGCGCTCTCCACCGACGGCATGTTCGGCGACGGCGCGATCCACGGGATGCCGGTCTCCCCGTACGGCATCGTCCGCGTCCAGCCGTCCGCGACCGCGACGCTCAACCCGACCGCCACGCCGAATTCGCCCACCGCCATGCGCGCGAACTCGCCGGCCGTGAGGCCATGGCGCATCGGGACCGGGTAGAGGCCCACGAAGCTCGCGAAGGCGGGGTCGAGGACGTTGCCCTGCACGGGGTCCCCGCCGATCGGGTTGGGACGGTCGAGGACCACGAAGGGGATGCCGTGTTCGCCCGCGGCCTCCATCGAGAGCGCCATGGTGGAGAGGTAGGTGTAGTAGCGGGTGCCGATGTCCTGGATGTCGAAGAGGAGGACCTCGATGCCGTCGAGCATCTCGGCCGTGGGTGCCCGGATCGAGCCGTAGAGCGAGTGGACGGGCAGGCCGGTGCGCTCGTCCACGCCGCTCTCGACGCGGACCCCGGCCTCGGCGCTGCCACGGATGCCGTGCTCGGGGGAGAAGAGCGCGACAAGGTCGACGTCGGGGTGGTCCGCCAGCAGGTCGATCGAGGGAGTGCCGGCGCGGTCGCGGCCGGTGTGGTTGGTGATGAGGCCGACGCGGCGGTTGCGGACGAGGGCGAGGGAGTCGTTGAGGAGGACTTCGATGCCGGGGCGGACGGTGGGTGGGGACCGGGTGGCGGCGGAGTTGTCGGTGGATGCGAGCGGGGCGGGATTCGGGTCGGAGTCGCCGCCGGGCGAGCAAGCGGCGGCGGCGAGAAGGAGGGTGGGGAGAAGGGGGGACCTGAGCGGGTCGCGCGCGCCGCGATGAATCGGAATCGTCCGGGATGAGGTCAACGTGGGAACGGGTGCCGGGGTGAGTGGAGTATTGTAGAGTAAAGGTACGATTCATCATCCGGTTTCGGGGAGGAACAGCCCGTATGCCGGGGACTACGTTCCGGGAACGATGATGCGCTTGATCAGCCGGGCCGCGCGGAGAATGCCGCCGCCGATCCCCTCGGCACCTGTGGCCCTGGCGTCGCTGGCGTCAACGATTGCGGCGCGATCCTCTTCTGGTCCAGGGACCGTGCCAATCGGAACAGGAACACCGGGAACAAGTAGGCGAAACGCCACCGTCCATACGGCCCTCGCTCCCGGTGCCGGCATCCGTTACGCCATTCCGGCCGTTTCGCGCTATCTTGTTCAATGGACGCGCTCAACCGACGTGGCCGGTGCCGACTGACCCGGTGACCCTGCGGTCCGCGCGTCGCCGCCCCCGGCGCCCCTCCCTCCCGCGGCCCCTTTTCGCGCGTTCTCGCTCTCCGGTCTCCCTGGCGCTCCTCACCCTCCTTCTCTCCTCGTGCCACTCATCCGGACGCACGCCCCGCTCCGACACCCCATCCCCCCCCGACCCACCCCCGCCCACCCCGGACACCACACAGACACCACAAAACGCATACTCCGCCATCCCACCAGCACCCTCCGCCCACCCACCGGCCCCCACCGACCCCCTGTACGACGCCCGCCCCTGGGCCGCGCGCACCCTGGACGACCTCACCCTGGAGGAGAAGGCCGGCCAGCTCATGATGCCCTGGCTCCTGGGCGACTTCGCCCCGGAAGGATCCGCGGCCGGCGAGCGGGCGCGCGCGATGGTCGAGGAACACCAGGTCGGCGGCATCATCATCTCCGTCGGATCACCTACGGAGGTGGCGGCAAAGCTGAACTGGCTGCAATCGCTCTCCGATCTGCCCCTGCTGGTGAGCGCCGACCTGGAGGCGGGGGCGGGCTTCCGCTTCGACGGGGTGGTGCACGCGCCGACCAACATCTGGCTCGGCGGGGCGACGCGGTTCCCGGCGCTCATGGCGGTCGGCGCAGCCGGCGATCCCGGGCTGGCCTACGAGATGGGCCGGGTCACCGCGCTCGAGGCACGCGCGATCGGGGTGCACGTCCCCTTCGCGCCGGTGCTGGACGTCAACAACAACCCCGAGAACCCGGTCATCAACGTGCGTTCCTTCGGCGAGGACCCGGAGCAGGTGGGGATGCTCGGAGCGGCCTTCGTGCGGGGGCTCCAGGACCACGGCGCGATCGCCACGGCGAAGCACTTCCCCGGCCACGGCGACACCGGGGTCGACTCGCACATCGCGCTGCCGGTCATCCGGGTGAGCCGCGAGCGCATGGACTCGGTGGAGCTGCCACCCTTCCGCCGCGCGGTCGAGGCGGGGCTGGGCGCGATCATGACCGCGCACATCACCGTGCCCGAGATGACCGGCGCGCGCACGCCCGCGACGCTGGCGCCCGCCGTGCTGACCGGGCTGCTTCGCGACGAGATGGGGTTCGGCGGCCTGGTCTTCACCGACGCGATGGACATGGCCGCGGTCGACCGCCTCTACGAGCGCGGCGAGGCGGCGGTGCGGGCGTTGGAGGCGGGAGCGGACGTGATCCTCATGCCGCCCGACCTGGCGGCTGCCCGGGACGGGATCGTGGAGGCGGTGCGGTCCGGGCGCCTGAGCGAGGAGCGTGTGGACCGTTCGGTGCTGCGCATCCTCCACGCGAAGGAGAAGCTGGGGCTGCAGCGCGAGCGGACCGTCGACCTGGACCGCATGCGTGCCACCGTGGGAGTGCGGGCGCACCTGGCCGTCGCTCAGGCCGTCGCAAACCGCTCCGTCACGCTCCTCAAGGACGAGCGCGAGCTGATCCCCCTCCTGGGGACGCCGACCGCCAACGTGTATTCGGTGACGTACCGCCGGCCGAACGACCTGCGCGCGGGCCGGGCCTTCAACGCGGGGCTGCGGCAGACCTACCGGCGGCTGCGGACCGCGTACGTCGAACCGGAGACGACGAGGGATGAGTACAACACCATCCTCACGCGCGCCCGCAACATGAACCTCACCGTCGTGTCGCTGCACGTGGGCGTGCGAACCGCGTCGGGGTCGGTCGCGCTGCCGGAGGAGGCCGTCGAGTTCGTGAAGAAGCTGGCCCGGTCGCCGCGCCCGTCGATCGTGGTGGCCTTCGGCAATCCGTACCTGCTGTCGGAGTTTCCGGAGGTGGGGACGTACCTGACCGCGTGGTCGGGGATCCCGGTGGCGGAGCGAGCCGCCGCGGACGCGATTCTGGGCCGGATCGCGGTGACCGGGAAGGCGCCGACCCGCATCGCGGGGTTCGAGATCGGGGACGGGCTGAGGATCGAGGCGAAGGGGGACAACGGGAGGTGAGGCTCACAGCCCTGGTCGCGCTGGCCGCCCTGGGATCGTGCACGGGCGCGGCGACCTCGCCACCTGCCACTGCACCCGCTCCCGCGCCGCCCACCCCCACCCTGGACGACGACGCCCGCCGCTGGGTCGACGAGACGCTCGCAACCCTGACGTTACGTCAGGCTATTGCCCAGCTCGTCATCCCCTGGATCCCCGGCGGCTACGCCTCGGAGAGCGATCCGGAGTTCCAGGAGCTCCTCGGGTGGGTCGAACGCGGCCTCGGCGGCGTCTCGATCTCGATCGGCGTGCCGGACGCCTACGTGGCCAAGCTCAACCGGCTCCAGTCCCGCGCCCGGATCCCGCTCCTGGTCACCTCGGACTTCGAGAACGGCGGCCCGGGGATGCGGATCAACCACAGCTACGCCATCCCGTCGCTCCTGGCGCAGGGCGGGGGCACGAGCTTTCCCCCGACGATGGCATTCGGGGCCGCGGGCGACGAGAAGCTGGCCTTCGAGTACGGGCGCATCACCGCCGTCGAGGCGCGCGCGGTGGGCGTGCACTGGCTCTTCGCGCCCGTCCTCGACGTGAACAGCAACCCCGAAAACCCGGTCATCAACACCCGCTCCCTGGGCGAGGACCCCGAGGCGGTGGGCCGCCTGGGCGCCGCCTTCATCCGGGGCGCGCGGCTGGGCGGAGCGCTCACGACCGCCAAGCACTTCCCCGGCCACGGCGACACCCGCACCGACTCGCACATCGAGCTGCCGGTCATCGGGGCGGACCGGGGGCGCCTCGACCGGGTGGAGCTCGTCCCCTTCCGCACGGCGGTCGCCGCCGGCGTGGATGCGGTGATGACCGCGCACGTGGCGGTGCCGGGCGTGCTCGGCGACGACCGCCCCGCGACGATGTCGCCCGAGCTCATGACGGAGCTGTTGCGCGGTGAAATGGGTTTCGACGGTGTCCTCTTCACCGATGCGCTCCGAATGGGCGCCATCACCGACGGGTACGGAGCCGGCGAGGCCGCGGTGCTCGCGCTCGAGGCCGGGTCGGATGTGCTGCTCGCGCCGGACGGCATCGGGGTGACCATCGACGCGGTGGCCGCCGCGGTGGAGTCGGGGCGCGTCACCAGGGAGCGGATCGACGAGTCGGTGCGCCGGCTGCTGGAGGCGAAGGCCCGGCTGCGTCTGCACCGCGGCGCCCGGGTGGATCCCGCTGCGGTGGCGGTCCGGGTTGGCACGACCGAGCACCGGGCGATGGCTGAACGGGCGGCGGCCGCCTCGCTCACACTTGTGCGCGACCACGATGGCGTGCTGCCGCTGCGGCCCGGGTCGAGCATCCTGAGCGTGACCTACGCGCGGCCGGATGCTCTGCTCGCAGGCCGGACCTTCGATGCGACGCTGCGCCCCTTCGCCGCCCGCATGTCCGCCGCGCGAGTCGGCCCGGACACCCCGTGGGCCGTGTACGACTCGCTTCTGCACGCCGCAGGCACCGCGGACGCCGTGGTGGTGGGCGCGTATGTGCCGCCTCGCTCGGGGGTGGGTTCGGTGGGCGTCCCCGCCGCCTTCCGCGCCTTCGTGGACCGGTTGCACGGGCTCGGCGGGCCGCGCGTGGCGATCGTCTCGTTCGGCAGTCCGTACCTGCTGGCGGCTTTCCCGGACGCGGGCACGTACATGGTGGCGTGGGGCGGTTGGGAGGTGTCACAACGCGCCGCCGCGAGGGCGGTGACGGGGGCGGCGCCGGTGACGGGTCGGCTGCCGATCTCGATTCCGCCGCTGCACGGTGTGGGGGAGGGGCTGGACCGGGGTGTCGTGGAGAGGGTGGCCGGGGGGGAGCAGGCAGGCGAGGCGCGTCCGGATCCGCTGCGTGAGGCGGGGTTCGTGCCGGGGAGGGGGGAGGAGGAGGGGGATCGTGGGGCTGGGACTTCCTCTGGCGATCACGCGACGGGAGGGCCTGGGCGGTGGCGGGGCGGGGTGGTGTATCCGGAGTGCATGACCCAGCCGGACCGGGCCGCCACGGACCTTGCCGATGCCTTCTGCCGCTCCGGCGGCGTGATCGTCTCCCCACGCGAAGTCGACCCCGCGCGCGCCGCCATGAGCGCCGACTCCCTCGCCGCGCTCGACGCATTCATCCTGGCCGCCCTCGCCGATTCGGCCGCCTCCGGGGCGGCCCTGGCCGTGGTGCGGCGGGGCCGGCTCGTACGCCTGCGCGGCTACGGCCACCTCGACTGGGACCCCGGCGCGCCCCCCGTCACCCCGGCCTCGATCTTCGACATGGCTTCGCTCACCAAGGTGGTCGGCACGACCACGGCCGTCGTCATCCTCATCCAGCGCGGCCTGATCGCGCTCGACGACCTGGTCATCGACCATCTCCCCTGGTGGGACGACGGCGACCCGGCCAAGTCGCGGGTCACCATCCGCCAGCTCCTCGTGCATCGCGCCGGCCTGCCGCCCTTCCGCCGCTTCTTCCTGGAGATGGAGGGCCGCGCGGCCTACGAAGACGCGATCGGCGGCCTCCCACTCGACCATCCCCCCGGCGAGCGCACCGTCTACTCCGACATCGGCCTCATGACCGCGGCCTTCATCGTCGAGGCCGTCACCGGAATGGCGCTCGACGACTTCCTGCGCGCCGAAGTCTGGCGCCCCCTCGGCATGGCCGACACCGATTTCACCCCCGATCCCGCGCTCTGGGACCGGGTCGCCACGACCGAACTGGACGAGGACTATCGCGGCCTCCACGTCCACGGCGTCGCGCACGACGAGAACGCCTACGCGATCGGCGGCGTCGCGGGGCACGCCGGCCTCTTCAGCTCGGCCCGCGACCTGGCCGTCTTCGCCCAGATGATGCTCGACCGCGGCGTCGCACCCCCCTGCCGGGCCGACGCGTCCTCCGGGCTTCCCTGCCACCGTCCCCGCTTCGCCCCCGTCTCGATCTTCGCGCAGGGTTGGGCCGGCCGCATCACCCGCCGGCAGTCCCCCGAGTCCTCGCGCGCCCTCGGCTGGGACACGCCGTCCGACCGTTCCTCCGCCGGCGACTACTTCTCGGCCCGCTCCTTCGGCCACACCGGCTACACCGGCACCTCGCTCTGGATCGACCCCGTGCAACAGCTTGCGGTCGTCCTGCTCACCAACCGCGTGAACCCCACGCGCGACAACGGCAGGCACATCCCGCTGCGGCGGGGGGTGCACGATCGGGTCGCGCGTGCGATCATGGACACGTCTCCGCGGCTGCGGCCGGGCGCGCCCGGTCCCCCCTGATCGACTCACACGACCCAATCCCCATCATGAACTTCGGCGGCCTCGACTTCGCGGTCCTCGTCCTCTACATGGCCGGCGTGACCGCCTGGGGCGCCTGGCTCGGGCGCGCGAACCGCGGCGGGACCGACTACTTCCTCGGCAACCGCAACCTTCCCTGGTGGGCGGTCATGCTCTCGGTGGTGGCGACCGAGACCAGCACGCTCACCTTCCTGTCGATCCCGGGCGTCGCGTACCTCGGCACGCTGGCGTTCCTGCAGCTTGCCATCGGCTACCTGGCGGGCCGCGCGGTCGTCTCGTGGATCCTGCTGCCGGCCTACTACCGCGGCGAGCTCTCCACCGCCTACGCCCTCCTCGAGACCCGATTCGGCGGTTCGGCGCGGCGCTACGCCTCGGGGATCTTCATGGTCACGCGTCTCCTGGCCGACTCGGTGCGCCTCTTCGCGACCGCGATCCCGCTGGCGATCATCACGGGGTGGTCGTACCCGGTGTCGATCCTGGTGATCGGCGCGGCGACGCTGGCGTACACCTACTACGGCGGCATCAGGGCGGTCGTGTGGGTCGACGCGCTGCAGATGGCGCTCTACGTCGGTGGCGGGCTGATCGCGCTCCTGCTCCTGCACATGGCGGTCGACGGGGGCTGGTCCGCGATCCTCGCCAGCGCGGGTTCGGCCGGAAAGATGCAGGTGCTCGACTTCACCGCCTCGCCCGCGGTGGCCTACACCTTCTGGGCGGGCCTGATCGGCGGCGGCTTCCTGTCCATGGCCTCGCACGGGACCGACCAGCTCATCGTGCAGCGCCTGCTGACCTGCCGCGACGTGGTGCAGAGCCGGCGGGCGCTGATCGGGAGCGGGTTCGCGGTCATCGTGCAGTTCGCGCTCTTCCTCTTCGTGGGGCTCGGGCTGTGGGTCTTCTTCGAGGGACGCGAGTTCGCGGGCTCGGACGAGATATTCGCGCGCTTCATCATCGAGGAGATGCCGGCGGGCGTGCGCGGGCTGCTGATCGCGGGGGTGTTCGCGGCCGCGATGTCGTCGCTGTCGTCGTCGATCAACTCGCTGGCGTCGGCGAGCGCGTACGACTTCTGGGGGCCGCTCCGGCGGCGGCGCGGAGGTGCCGGGAGCACGGAGACGGGCGGTGACGTGGCCGCGGCCATCGTTGCCGAGGCCGACCGCGACATCATGATCGCGGGCAAGGTCTTCACGCTGGTGTGGGCCGGCCTGCTGATTGTGGGCGCCATCGTGTTCATCCCGCTGTCGGAGGGTACGGCGGCGGTGGAGGTGGCGCTGGCGGCGGCCTCGATGGCGTACGGGGGGCTGCTGGGCGCGTTTGCGCTGGGCGTGCTTACGCGGCGGGTTGGCCAGACGGGTGCGATTGTCGGGATGACGGTGGGCGTGGGGACGGTGGTGGTGATCTGGGCGACGGCAAGGAGCGCGGTCGCGTGGCCGTGGTTCGTGTTGATCGGGCTGGTGGTGACGATGGTCGTCGGGTCGGCAGTCAGGACGAGGCGCTGAAGACGGTGGCCGGGACTATCAGGATGGAGCGTCCGTGGCGTCGACGCGGGGACTTCTGGATCGGGGTGGACGGTGGGGGGACGCGCTCGCGGGCGCTGGTGGGTGACCGCGAGGGGCGGGAGGTGGGTGCGGCGGATGGAGCTCCGGGGCTGATCGATCCCGCTCGGACCCAGGCCACGACGGTCCACGTGACGCTTGTGGCTTACGCGGCGGTCCGACGGGCTGAGGTGGCGCTCCCCGTGCGCGCCCTGTGGGCCGGACTGGCGGGCGCGGGCAATGAGCGGGCACGGGCGATCGTCGAAAGGGCGCTGCAGCGCACATTCCTGACACGGCGGGTGGTCGTCGGCTCCGATCTGGAAGCGGCGCACGCGGACGCCTTCGGCGAGGGCCCCGGCGTGCTCCTGGTGGCGGGCACCGGTTCCGCGGTGCGCGCGGTGGACCCGCGGGGCGAGGTGGTGACGGTGGGGGGGTGGGGCGCGCTGCTGGGCGACGAAGGTGGGGGCTACGGCATCGGTCTGGACGGGATTCGCGCCGTGCTGCGCTCGGCCGACGGGCGGGAGCCGGAAACGGATCTCACCGACGCGCTGCTCTCCGAGACGGGCGCGGCGGGACCGCGTCAGCTCGCCGACTGGACGGTGGGCGCGAGCAAGGGAGATATCGCGGCGTTGTCGGTGGCGATCGCGAAGGTGTCGAAGACGGGCGATGTGGTGGCCGCGCGGGTCGTTCACCGGGCGTTGAGCGCTGTGCGCGAGCACCTGGAGGCCGTGCTGGGGCGGACGGGGGGGTGGGAGGGGCGGCCGCCGGTGGCCCTCGTGGGGGGGTTGGTTCGCGCGGGGGGTGTGCTGCGCGAGGTGGTGGCGGGGGCGGCGGGGGAGGTGGGGTACGAGGTGCGGCTTGACGAGGTGGTGCCGGAGCGTGGGGCGCTGAGGAGGGCGGTGGGGTTGGGGGGGTAGGTCCCGGCGGCTCCTCAGCGCACCGCTGCGGGCAGCCTGCGCACCACGACGCTCGCGACATCGAATTCGTCGAGTTCGATGAAGGCGGCCATCCCGCCGGGACCGAATGCGTCGGGCAGCGCGGTGGCGTCGGTGGCGTAGGTGCCGATGTAGCGTCCATCGGCGGTCACGACATCGATCGGCCCCGGGGTGCGCCAATCGACCGGCCCGACCGGCGGCAACTCGTACCGGCCGGGAGGCAGCTCACGCAGCCTGTCCGGATCGACCGGCGCGGCCGTCCTCGGATTCGCCGCTTCTTCACCCCTTCGCTGGACCCAGATGCGTCCCTCCCAGGTCGTGGAGAGTGCCAACAGGAGGGAGACCTCGGGGTAGAACACCCGTTTCGGCAGCTCGTAACTCGCCCTTTCACCGGTAGCCGGATTCTCAACCGAAGCCGTGTTGTTCACGATCCCGTTGTACGCTTCCTCCATCTCGCACGTGACCCGCCTGGGCCGCAGGGGCCGCCGGATGACGCGGGCCGCGCCGCCGCGATCCGGAGGAGTGATCTTCAGTTCGTAAGCGGACGAGTCGGAATGGACGACGCTGCCGTCCGGAAGGATGCCCACCAGGAACGGCGGCTCATAGGTGGGGCCCTTCGCTTCGCGGGGCGGACCCGGCAGGTCCGGGATTTCGCCGCGAGGCGCCAGCCACCCTTCGACGACGGTGTCGTTGCGTGCCTCTTCGCCGCCCAGATCCACACGCCAAAGCGGCCGGGAAGCCGGCAGGGCCGGAGGAGGAGTGGACCCGCCCGCGGAACTGGAAGTGGTAATGGAAACGCCTTCCTCCCTCTTCGCGAAGACGCCGCCGCCGCGCGGGTCGGCAAACAGATCGTGGTACGCGATGCCGCCCCGCTTCCGCACCATGCGCAGAAACCCGCCCTTCGCGTCAAAGAGCTGATAGGCGCGGTGTCTCAGGTCTTCGACGACGATGGTTCCGTCCCGCATCACCACGGCTGCGGTCGGCATGTTGAATTCGCCCGGCCCTTCGCCCATGGAGCCGAACTCGCGCACGAAGTTGCCGGACGCGTCGAACACCACGATGCGCGTGTCCATCCCGTAGTAAAGGCCATCGACGACGTACAGGTTTCCATTGGCATCGAAGGCAGCGGCAGAAACGTTGGCGAACATCTCCCAGTCCTCTCCTTCGCGCACGCCGACCCGGAAGATCTCCTCGAAGTCCGCGTCGAGAGGCCGGTCGCGGCCGGCAAGGTCGATGACTTCCTGGGCGGGCAGGTCAGGCGCGAAGGGAAGGATGGCGAGCAGGGCGGCAAAGGTGACGCGTTGGCGGTCCATGTCTGGTCTCTCTTGTGGGGCCGGGCTCCGAGGGCGTTGTGGTCAATATGGTTGGACGTTTTTCAGTTGTGAACGGTTTACGGTGGATGCCGGGCACCGGGCACCGCTCTCGGGGTTGCCCGGCCACGGCGGCAACGTCAAACTCCACTCTCTTGCCGTGGTACGTGCCTCGTGCCGGTCACGGTTCGAAACTCGGTCAGGAGGGATGGGATTGATGCGCAGCCGCTTCATCGCGGTACCCGTGACCGGTGCTGCGTTGCTCACGATCGGCTGCCGATCCGGCGACACCTTGCCGGCGCCCGCCTTCTCGGTCACCGACAGCGCGGGAATCGAGATCGTCGAAAGCGCCGCTCCGGCCTGGGGCGAAGACGCCTGGACCGTCGCCGACTCGCCGGGCGTCGTCATCGGCCGGCGGGAGGGGGACGATCGCTACCTGTTCGGCGAAGTCACCGGTGCCGTGGTGCTCCGCGACGGCCGCATCGCGGTTCTCGACGCTCAGGCCGCCCTGGTCCGTGTCTACTCTGCCGTGGGCGAGCACATCGAGGACTGGGGCGGACAGGGGGAGGGCCCGGGAGAGTTCAACCTGCCACGGAGCATCTTCCCCTACCGGGGGGACTCGATCCTGGTGAGCGAGTTCGTCGCCAGGAGCTTCACCATCTTCGACGACCAGGGCCGGTTCGGGAGACGCATGGTCCCGGAAACCCGGGAGTCCTTCATCATCGCATGGCGCAAACGCATGGAGGAGGGGGACCGCTCCGTGACGCCCGCGGAGAGTTGCTGCAACCTTTGGGGCCCGCTCGCGACCGGCGCCTTTCTCATCTCCCATCCCGAGATGATTCCGAACACGGGAACCGGGACCGGGAGAGGCACGATAACGGTGGCCATCAACCCGGCTTCAGGCGGCGCTGCCGAGACCGTCGCCGACTTCGCGGGCGGATTCTACCAGCTCGGACTGCAGGACTGGCCCACGCGCTTCCACTTCCAACCCTGGTTCAGCATGACCCCGGGACTCGACGGTTACTTCGTCCCGGCGCGCGACTCATACTCGATCGACGAGTACGACAACGGTGGCCGCCTGCGAAGAATCATCCGGCTCGCGCGCGAACCCCGTCCTGTCACCGAAGAGATCAAGGCTACCTACGAGGCCGGGATACGCGAGCGGATCATGGCGCCCGGCGCCCCGGTTGAGGGCTTGTCGGCCGAGGAAATCCTGGCCGAGATGCTCGCCGGTCCCTATCCCTACCACCTTCCCACATTCGAGCGGCTTCTCGTGGACCCGGAAGGGAACCTCTGGGCGCGTGAGTTTCCCTACGGCACGGACGACGATACGAACGAGTACTTCGTCTTCTCCGCCGACGGCCGCCACCTCGGCGTGGTCGAGCTGCCCGCGGGTCTGTGGGTGTACCGGATCGGGACCGACTTCGTTCTCGGCAGGGTGACCGGCGATCTCGATGTGCACTACGTGCATTTGTATCCGATCGTGAAGTGAAGTAAAGCCAGCTTTACTTTATGTCATGTCTAGTTAACATATTGTGACGTCGCCACCGGATTGAACATCCTCGACGACGGGGTCCACCGCCGACCCCGCCGGTCACCCAGGAGAGGAAGAGGAAGAGATCGATGCACCACCGCCGAACCGCAGTACTCGCTGCCGGACTTTCGCCATTCGTCATCGGCTGCCAGGCCGGCGACGCTCCCGCTCCCGACGCGTCCTCGGTCACCGACAGCGCGGGAATCGAGATCGTCGAAAGCGCCGCTCCGGCCTGGGACGGAGACGGCTGGCGCATTTCCGACACCCCCAGCGTCGTCATCGGCCGGCGGGAGGGAGACGAGCGCTACCTCCTGGGGTGGGTCGGCTGGAGGCGCGGCTCCATCGTGCTTCGGGACGGCCGCATCGCGATTCTGGACGGTCAGAGCGCGCAAGTCCGCGTCTACTCGCCCGGGGGTGAGCATATCGAGGACTGGGGAGGGCATGGGGAGGGGCCGGGGGAGTATTCCAGCCCCTCGAGCATCTTCCCCTACCGGGGGGACTCCATCCTCGTGAGCGAGTTCGTGGCCAGTCGTTTCACCATTCTCGACGACCAGGGCCGGTTCGGGAGAAACGTGGTCCCGGAAATGGGGGTGTCCTTCGTCACCGAATGGCGCAAGCGCATGGAGGAGGGGGACCGCTCCTGGATGCCGTCGGAGAGTTGCTGCAGAATGTGGGGCACGCTCTCCAGCGGCGACTTCCTCCTCTCCTACCCGGAGATGATTCCGAACACGGGGACCGGGACGAAGAGAGGAGCCGTGTCGGCGGCCATCGTTGCCGGTTCCGGGGGCGCGGCCGAGGGTGTGGGGGACTTCGCGGGAGGTGCCTACCAGCTCGGACTTCAGGGACGCCCCCTGCGTTTCCATTTTGCGTCCGAGTTCGCGATGGCTCCCGGGCCGGACGGGTTTTTCGCCACCGAGGGCGATGCGTATTCGATCAACGAATACGACACGAATGGCCGCTTGCGCAGGATGATCCGGCTCACGCGCGAACTCCGCCCGGTGACCGACGACATCAAGGCGGCCCACGAAGCCCGGCTGCGCGAGCAGATTCTGGCGCCGGGCGCGCTCATCGAAGGCGGTTCTCCCGAGGAAGTCCTTGAAATGATGCTCGCCCCTCCCTACCCGTCCCACCTCCCCGCCTTCGATCATCTCCTGGTCGACCCGGAAGGGAACCTCTGGGCCGGACAGTCCTCGTACGCTGGAGGCGGCGACGACCGGACGCCCGACGTGAACGAGTTCTTCGTCTTCGCCCCCGGCGGCCGCCACCTCGGTGTCGTCGAGGTGCCCGCCGATCTCTCTGTTCAGCGGATCGGATCGGACTTCATTCTCGCCCTCACGTACGACGATCTCGACGTCAGCTACGTGCACATATATGCGATCGAGAGGTAGCGGGGTCCGCTACACCACAAACCGGTCGAAGAACACCTTCCCCGCCACCTTCCGGAAGAGTCCCCGCGTCAGCAGGCCCGCCTCCAGCGCGCGCGCAACCGGCAGGCGGTCGTAGCTCCAGCGCGCGGCATGCTTCCACCGGTGCCCGGGATAGGCCCGCCGAACGACCGGACCGGGATGCGGCCCTCCCGCATCGAGGTGGTCCGCGATCGCGTCGGCGGCGATCCTGCCGTAGCGGTAGGCGTTGTGGATCCCCCCCGCCGTCAACGGTGACACCATACCCGCCGCGTCACCGATGAGGAGGGCACGATCGGTGTGGAACCTGCGCAGCAGCCCGCCGATCGGGATCACGCCCCCCCTCTTGTCCAGCACCGGCCTGCCGGACAGCCCGAAGAGGGGATCGAGGCGGGCGACGAAACGCTGCATGTCGGCCCGGGCCTTGCGATGCACGGCCAGCCCGACCTGCGTGATGCCGACCCCGGGGACCACCCAGCCGATGTAGCCGGGCGCGCACTCCGGGTCGATGAAGCAGTGCAGGCAGTCACCCACGTCGTCCAGGGGCTCGAACTCCCACTCCACGCCCTTCAGGAGCCGCTCATTGCGGTCGAGTCCCAGGCTCGAGGCGACCCTGGACCGCGCCCCGTCGGCGCCGACGAGGAACCGGCACGACACGCCTGCCTCCTCGAGGGCCAGGCCCGTCCCGGCGCGCGTCGCTCCCGAGTACCTCACGCCGAAGCGGACCTCGGCGCCGGCGCTCCGGGTCTCGTCGGCCAGGTGGCGAAGAAGCCCGGCCGTGTCGGTGGCGAGGAAGAAGTAGTCGCTGCGCTTCAGTTCGACGGACCGGTGGCTCGGGGTGTGGATGCGTACACGGCCGACCTTGCGCACGAGATCGTCCGGGACCGCCCACTCCTCCCACGCTTCCTTCACGAGGATGCCGGTCGTGTGGATGCGTTCGCCCGCCTCGCGCTTCCGGTCCAGGACCAGGACGGAAAGGCCTCGTTCAGCCGCGCGGCGGGCGCAGGCGAGGCCTGCGAAACCGGCACCGACTACGGCGAGGTCGCAGGTGGGGGCGGTGGTCACGAGGGGTCCGCGGACAAACCCGCGCACTCACCGAGAGCGGTGAAGCGCCGGGCTGGCAAGGCGCATCGAGGGTTGGATGCCGGGTGGGTCTTGTCCACGGGCTGGCGGTGGGTGGGAGGTGAAAGTTGCCGGACTGCCGTAAGATACCGCACCCGCCGAGGACCGTTGGGTGTGACGAGGGTGTGGGGCCGGTCAGCGTCCCAGCCGCTCGAGGGCTTCGTGCGCCTGCTGATTCCCGGCCGCGGCGGCGCGCGCATACCATTCACGTGCGCGCTGCAGGTCAAGCTCCACCCCGCGCCCGGCCTCGTACGCCTCCCCCAGCCGCAGCTGCGGGATCGCATCTCCCGCCTCGGCGGCCAGGGTCCACCACTCGACGGCCAGCGCCGGATCCGCCGCCACCCCCCGCCCGCTCGAGTACGCATTGCCGAGAACGTGGGCCGCGAGAACATGTCCACGTTCGGCGGCCCGCCTGTGCCACAAGGCCGCCATCACGGGATCGACCGGCTTGCCCAGCCCCTCGTCGTACGCTGTCCCCATCAGGAAGACGGCTTCCGGCACGCCGGACTCGGCACCGCGCTGAACATCGCGGATGACCGTGCGCGCCAGGTCGCGCGCCCGCTCCTCGTCGCTGGGGAACCCCATGCGCCCGGTCGAGTGTACGCGGGCGAGCCACATCACCGCGAGCGGACCGCCGCCTGCCACCGCTTCCTCGAGGAGTTCACGCGCACGATCGTCGTCCACGATGCCTGCGACCCCGGTGTACCAGTCGATGGCTTCGAGGAGGGTGGGATCCGGGTCCGGTGGGGCCGCGACGCAGCCGGTCGCGGCGAGACAGAGGGCGGTGATGAAGCCGCGGAGAGGTGCCTGCTTGGGCGACTGGAGGGCTCCTGGCATCATTTTTTCTAACTTGGGGTGGCCGGGGGTGAGCGAGTGCGCGCCTTCGTGCCGGAGCCGCCTGCCGTCCAACCCCGCGCTCGCGCTGGACGGACCGCTCCGTTCAACGCTGGAGAAGGCCGCGAGGGGTGAAGGAACGGTGAGTCAGCCGCGCCGTAACGCGCAGGGCCGCCAGTTTCGCGTCCAGTGCTGATCGGTCTGGACGTGGTTCGCGCGAACGCTCTTGCAGACGTTGCGGGCGAACTCGGCTCCGGCGAACCCCTCGGCAATGCGCACGACGATGCCCTCGCGCTCGCCGCCGAGCGCCGATTGATCCGCATGCCCACGCTCGATGAACGTCCGCATCTCGGCAACGGAGGCGAACACACCCCGGAAGATGACAGGAACGACGGGGATGTTTCGTTCGGCGGCGAACCGCTCCAGGGCGGCCATGGATCGAAAATCCCCGTTCGCATCCCGCAGGGCGAACGCATGGAACGTCTCGTCCTCCCTGACGGCAGCGTACTCGATGCTGTGTACGCCGTAGATGTCCTCTCCGTAGAGATGGACGTCCGGCTCGGTGACCTTCCAGGCATGGTGCTTCTTGACCATCGCCAGCCACTTGTTGGCGGCCACGTCGGCAACGGAGCGTCCGTAGACCTTCCCTCGATGGATGAGGACATTGCTTCCATCGAGCTTTTCGGTCGCAACGACCGCGCGGCCCACGAACCGTTCAGGATCGGGGTGGACCGTGTCGCCGCGGCCGATGGTCGGGGAGTACGGCCAGTAGGGGGTGCGAGGGTATTTGAGGCTACGGGCGAGCATGGTCGCCGTTCGGTTTGCCGGCTCGGATCGCGTGCTGAGGACACAGCTGCCTGACCTCGACACCCAGCCGGTTGGTCAGGTCACGATGCTCGGCCCAGTCCGAGTCCGAGGCGTTCACGATCACGGCGTGGGCCTTGACGGCGACGGCCAGGAACTTCGCGTCCTTCTTCAGATTGTTCGGCGGAAGGACTGGGTTGCTGAAGTCCCGGCCCTCCGGGTCCGCAGGCTCGACCGGAACCAGACTGACCCTGCGTGTGTCGGCCATCTTCGCCCAGAGCTGCTTGTAGAAGACGGTCCCGGGCCCTGCCTGACCCTTGTGGCTGGTCCTCTTCCCGTACTCGCGCATGATGAGCCCCTTGTCGTCCACACACACCAACTCTTCACGGGCGAGCCGTGCCAGCTCGTCCACGCAAGCCAGCTGGCAGTTCTCGTCAACATGGGTGTCCCGACCGTTGGCCGCGACGAGCACGTTGGTATCCACGACCGACCTGTCGGTCACTGCGGTGGGTCCGCCAGCTTGCGCTGAAGGGTGGCGGAGCTGATCGCAGCGATCTCTTCCATCTCGTCGCCGAAGAAGCCGTCGGGCCAGTTCTCGATCTCGCCCCAGCGGTTGAGGTGAAGATCCTCGAGCCTGCCCAAGCCGCGTGACACCGACGAAAAGTAGAGACGCACATCGTCCGAGGTGATCTTGAATGGGGACGTGGCGCCCTTTCCCGGTACGTGGACCTTGCCCTCAGCGACGCGGCGTTGCAGCCGCTGCAGCAGGTGCTGGCTGTGTGACTCGACGATGATCTGAAGTCTCCGGTGCTTGGCGACGCACAGAAACAAGTCGGCCAGACGGCTCTGCACGGCGGGGTGCAGGTGAATCTCCGGTTGCTCGAGCAGGATGACGGAACCCTCGGGGACATAATACAGAAGCACGAGCACCGGCAGGACCTGCGAGATGCCGAATCCCACATCCGTCAGAGTGGTGGACGTCACTGCGGAATTGGCGGATACTCGTGCCTGATACAGGTTGGAGCCGTTTCCGATCTCCTCCATGGAAAACCGGTTGACCAGCCCAAGCTGCCTGAGCCAGTGCGCGATCACCTGCTGAAACGGTTGATTGTGAGCACGGGGCTTGAGTTGGCGGTTCTTCCCTTGCGCAGTGGCTGCCAGGATCGCGTCGATTGCACGTTCGCCGCGGGATCCCACGTCCGCAGGACTCGCACCACTCCAATAGTACTGCCGCTGGGGGTAGTCCCGGAGAGGCCCCAGATAGAAGATGCGATCCATCAGGCTCTCGTAGGCCACTTCCAGATCGTTGAGGAAATCGGCGTTCTGGTAGGACCACCTGACCTGTTGAGGGAACGCGTGAGTCTTGACGGGTGCGGGAATCCGGAACGGACGTCCCTGGCTTCGCTTGAGATGGAACGCGGGGTGCGTACTGGCAACCTCGAGCGTATACCCCCCCCCGGTTACTACTGCCTTCGGGCGAAGCCGGAAGGTTGACTCGCCGATCCGGTAACTCAAAAGGCGTGCGGAAAGGGTGGATTCCGTGGTTCGCGACAGGCCGACCGTACAGGACGTGGCCATCTCCCGTCCCGTGAACTCAACGGACTTGCCATCCGCCGACTGGGCCTTGATCCGCCGGCGCCGCGTGGGCAGCCACGTGAGCTCCCAGCTGATGTCTGCGCGGGCATCCCGGCCATGGACCACTTCGCGATAGCTACCCAGGTTGGCCGGGCTTTCCGGCCCTCCGAAGTCCAGAACGATGCGCCTGTCGGTGGCATCCCGGGTCTGCTTGAGTAGGAGCAGGAACTGGATGAGGCTGCTCTTGCCCGCACTGTTGGCTCCAAAAACACCCGTAACGGTGGCGAACCGTACCTGGAGCTCCCGCCAAGCCTTGAAATTGGTCAGTCGGAGCCGCGTGATCACGATTCACTCTCCCGGGTGTCACGGATAAGTCGTCAACACCAATCTAGCCGGATGGAACGATCGGGAGGAACGCATGCACCCCCCTTAGCCCAAATCCTCCCCCGCCAGCCCCAGCCGCTCCAGCACCTCCGCCGGCGGCCCGTCCCAGCTCGGCAGCGGAACATTCCCCATGTACCCCAGATCGCGCATCCCCTCCTCGGTGGTCCAGAACCCGGTCGAGACCCAGTCGCGGAACGCGTCGAAGAAGCGCGCCTGCGGCTTGAGCGCGTCGGGCGCATCCGGTTCGAAGCAGATCTCGTCGCAGATCTCGTGCTGCCGGGCGGGGGTGAGGGCGGAGAAGTCGGCCGCGCCGAAACGTTCCCGCGCGGTGCGGTTCAGCCAGGCCAGCCCCCCGCGCAGCCGGGTCAGATGCTCCTTGTGGGCGGGCGCCGAGACGAATTCGTTGATGTAGTCCGGCACGCCCACCGCGCTGGCCGCGGGCGACCGCTCGTCCGCCGGGATGATCACGT
>JAPPNO010000114.1 GCA_028873845.1 Gemmatimonadota bacterium
CCCCCTTCGTCGCGCCTTGCCAGCCCGGCGCCTCACCGCTCTCGGTGCTCGCGGGGCTTTTCCACGGACTTCTAGGAACGGGTCTCCGCAGCCGCCGGGGCTGCGGCCCACAACTGGCCTGGACTCCCCTTCATTACCTGTTTTGTGTAGGATTGCTATGATACTTGGACACTGGTAAACGGTTGTGTCTTCCAGTATCCTAGGCAGGACTCAAAGTGCAGGTGGAGGAGACGATGGCGGACCGGGAAGGAGATTCAGTACTTCGGGCGAAGTACCGGGACTACTGCTCCGCGCGGGTGGCCGATGCCCTATTGTCCCTGTCCCCGGAGGAGGTCTTCGCTTTGGCGGAGGCGGAGGCGCGGGCGTCCAACCGATTGGCGCCGAACTCCCACAATGAGGCCATCCGTCTGGCTACGGGCAGGATCCGCGATCGTCTGGACCTGCCCGACTACAGCTCCTGGGCCGAGGAGTACGTCAAGGACCCCTCGAGATTCGATCCCTACCTGATGGGTCTCTGGAGGTCGGAAGAGTGACCGCGCCGACACCTCCGCGGCCCCGCGGTCCTCACTTGTAGCGGTACGTCACCCGGCCCCGGGTCAGGTCGTACGGTGACATTTCGACCTTGACACGGTCTCCCGCGAGCACCCGGATGTAGAACTTGCGCATCTTGCCCGACAGGTAGGCCAGGATCTCATGACCGTTCTCGAGCTTCACCCGGAAGTTCGCGTTGGGCAGCACCTCGGTCACGGTGCCTTCCATCTCGATTGCGTCGTTGGCCAAGAGCCTCGGTCCTCGCTGTGCTGTCCCGCGCTCCGTCAGAAGGGCAGGTCGTCGTCCGGTTCGGTAATCGGTGGGGTGGGCGCGGGTTGGCGGTAGCCTCCGCCCCCATCCGGGGCTGGCTGGTCGCCGCGGCCGCCTCCCGTCGATCCAAGCATGATCATCTCGTTCACGATGATGTCGGTCCAGTACCGCGTGCCGCCGCGGTCGTCCTGAGTCTGGGAGTACTCGATCCGTCCCTCGACGTAGAGGCGGTCCCCCTTCTTGACCCACTGCTCCACCACGTCGACCAGTCGGCCGAAGAAGGTGAGGCGGTGCCACTGGGTACGCTCCTGCTGCTGTCCCGACCGGTCAGCAAACGACCGGCTGGTGGCCAGCGAGAGTTTGCCGACGCGGTTGCCGGAGGCGGTGCTGCGCACATCGGGGTCGCTGCCGGCGTTGCCGATCAGGGTCACCTTGTTGAGAGATCGTGCCATGAGTTCTTCGGAAAGGATGGTTGTCGCGGACCCCCGGAGAAGACTGTGGAAGGTAATCCGGTCCCGCCGTCGCCGCTACGCCCCGGACGGATTGGGGACCGATTGCGTCCCGTTTCGGCCGGTCCCGGTCCCATCCGGACATCCGAGGGTCCACCGACACGGCCCGCCGGGAGCCGCGGCGAGGTCACTGCTCGTGCAGACCGATCCGGGGATCGCTAGCTTCCCCGCGCCGATTGCGAGACCGCCCTTGCGGGGCATCCAGAAACCATCACGAAAGACGCGTATCCGGAACATGACCGAGAACAGGTACGTCAGGACCGAGACCTCCGGCGGGGTTGCCACGGTGACCATCGACCGGCAGGCGAAGCTGAACGCGCTCAACCCGGAGGTGATCGCCGGGATCGACGATGCCTTTGCCGCGCTGCGGGACGATGCGGACCTCCGCGCGGTCATCCTGACGGGCGCGGGGGACAAGGCGTTCGTCGCCGGGGCGGACATCGGGGTGCTCGCCGAGATGGGCACGCTGAGCGGAGCCCGGGTGAGCCGCGCGGGACAGGAAGTGCTGCGGCGCATCGAGCGCTTTCCGAGGCCGGTGATCGCGGCGGTGGGGGGCTACGCGCTCGGCGGTGGCTGCGAACTCGCGCTCGCCTGCCACCTTCGCATCGCCAGCGAGCGCGCCAGGTTCGGTCTCCCCGAGGTCGGGCTCGGGATCATACCGGGGTACGGGGGAACGGTGCGCCTCGCGCGGCTGGTGGGACTGGGGCGCGCGGCCGAGCTGATCCTGACCGGGGAGATGATCGACGGGAAGCGCGCGGCCGAGATCGGGCTCGCCAATGCGGTCGTCCCGCACGAGGAACTCCTGGACCGCGCGAGGAAAGTTGCCGGACGAATCGCGCGGAACGCGCCCGTGGCGGTCGAGATGGCGCTGGCATCGCTCTACGGGGCGGAGGAGAACACCATGGAACATGCGCTGGCCTTCGAGGCCACGCTCTTCGGGCTGCTGGCCTCCACGGACGACATGAAGGAGGGGATGGCGGCCTTCCTGGAGAAGCGGAGGGCGGTCTTCAGGGGATCCTGAAGGGCCGGTCCGCGGGACCCCGAAACGGTGGCCCCCAGCGCCTTGGGAGGGCGGCCCTGACGGCGCGAAACCTGTTACATTTACATATGTCTGGAAACTCCCATTCGCGGTCTCGTCCCGCTTCGTGGTCTTGAGGGAACTGGAACTTCGCCACTTCCGCAACCTGGGGGTCCAGGAGCTGAGTTTTCCTCCGGAAGGGGTGGCGGTCATCGGCGACAACGCCCAGGGGAAGACGAACCTGCTGGAGGCGATCTACTACCTGGAGAGCTTCCGTTCCTTCCGGGGCGCGGGCGACGGCGAGCTGACGGCGTTTTCGGAGGAGGTCTTCTACCTGAAGGGGTCCGTGGACGGAGACGCGCCCACAACGGTGTCCGCGGGCTTCGACCGCAGGCGGAGGAAGAAGAAGGTGTCGGTGAACGGCAGCGATGCGCTCCGATTGTCGAGCGCGCTGGGCAGGCTGGGCGCGGTCGTCTTCTCTCCGTCGGATGTGGAGCTGGTCAGCGGCGGGCCTCGCCTGCGACGCAGATTTCTGGACATCCTGCTGTCACTCAACCGGAACGGATACGTGGAGGCTCTGGCGGGCTACAGAAAGGCCCTCGCCCAACGGAACGCGGCGCTCAAGGCGAACGCGGCGGCGGCGGCGGTCCGGGCCTGGGACGAAGGGCTGGTGGGACACGGCGCGCGCGTTACGCGCATGCGGCACCAGTGGGCCACGACCTGGTCGGCTCCGTTTGCGTCGTACTGCGCCTCGATTTCCGGGTGTGACAGGGTCGCTATGACGTACCGGCCGGACCTGGGGCACGGCGGGAATGGGGCACGCGCCGGCGAAGAGGCGTTCGGGGCCGACGAGGATCAGGTGCGCGAGCGGTTCCGGTCCCGTCTCGCGGAGAGCCGGGAGACGGACGTGCGCCGGGGCGTCACCACCACGGGACCCCACCGCGACGAACTCCTCCTGACCATCACGTCCCGGGGCAGGTCTCTTCCGGCCCGTACCTATGGATCCGGGGGACAGCGCCGGACCGCCGCGCTGGCTCTGCGCCTTGCCGAAGCCGCCACGATACGGCAGGAGCGTGGAACGGAGCCGATCCTGCTCCTTGACGACGCCTTCGCCGAACTGGACGAGGGCCGTTCGCGGCAGGTGATGGAGCTGCTCGGCAGCGAGGGAACGGGCCAGGTGGTCCTCACCGCGCCCAAGGAGTCGGATGCGCGGCTGAGGGGACCTTCCCTGGAGCGTTGGCGCATTCGACGGGGAGTGATCGAGGCGTGATGGCGAGCCTTGCCGGGACCGAACCGGGCGTGGCGGGCGCGGCGCGGCGGGGTCGTGGCGGCGACCGCTTCACGCCGGTGGCGGAAGTGCTCGAGGGCTACCTGGACCGCACCGGGCTGGGAGACTCGCTGGCGCGGCTCGCGGCGATGGACGAGTGGGCCGGCGCCGTGGGTGATCGGATCAGCGCGGTGACGCGGCCGGTGGAGGTGCGCGGGGAGACGCTGGTGGTCGAGGTGCTGTCGAGCGCCTGGATCAATGAGCTGTCGATGATGGGCGAGCTCATCCTTGAGCGGCTGAATGCCAGGGGGGCGGGCCCGCCGGTCGGGCGAATCCGCTTCCGCCTGGCCGAGAAGAAGGACAACCTGACACAATCTTCGGGGCGACCCAATGGCCACGGATAACAGCAAGAGCGGTAAGGGCAGCGACTACACCTCCAGGCGGATCCAGGTCCTCAAGGGCCTCGAGGCCGTCCGCAAACGGCCCGGGATGTACATCGGGTCCACCTCGGCGCGGGGACTTCACCACCTGGTCTACGAGGTCGTGGACAACAGCGTGGACGAGGCGATGGCGGGGCACTGCTCGTCGGTGAGGGTGGTGATCCGCCCGGACAGCATCATCAGCGTGGACGACGACGGGCGCGGCATCCCCGTCGACATGCATCCCACGGAGCGCGTCCCGGGGGTCGAGGTCGCGATGACCACCCTGCACGCGGGCGGCAAGTTCGACAAGAGCTCGTACAAGGTGTCGGGCGGGCTGCACGGAGTGGGCGTGAGCGTGGTGAACGCGCTTTCGGAGTGGCTGGAAGTGGAGGTCCGGCGGGGAGGAAAGTGCTACCACCAGCGCTATGAGCGCGGCATCAAGACCACCGAGCTGAAGGAGATCGGCGCGGCCAACGGAACCGGCACCCTCGTCACCTTCAAGCCCGACCCCGAGGTCTTCACCGAGCTGGCCTTCAACTTCGACACCCTCTCGGCGCGGCTGCGCGAGCTGGCCTTCCTCAACAAGGGCCTCGAAATCGTGCTGCGCGACGAGCGCACCGACGACGAGACCGAGGACGTCTACCGCTACGAAGGGGGGCTGGCCGAGTTCGTGGAGTACCTGCGGGGCTCGCGCGCCGCCATCCATCCGCAGGTGGTCTACTTCGAGACGAGCCGGCCCGAGGCCGAGATCGAGCTGGCCATGCAGTACGACGACGGCTTCTCGGAGAACATCCACACCTTCGTGAACAACATCGGCACCCACGAAGGCGGAACCCACCTCACCGGGCTCAGGTCGGCGCTCACCCGCACGATCAACGACTATGCGCGCAGGAACAACATCTTCAAGAAGGACGAGAGCCTGTCGGGAGACGACGTGCGCGAGGGTCTCACCTGCGTGCTCAGCGTGAAGGTGATGGAGCCCCAGTTCGAGGGACAGACCAAGACCAAGCTGGGCAACTCCGAGGTGCGGGGGGCGGTCGAAGCCGCGGTGAACGAACACCTGTCGGCCTTCCTGGAACAGAACCCCCGGTCGGCGAAGCTCGTCATCGAGAAGTCGCTGCAGGCGGCGCGGGCCCGCGAAGCCGCGCGCAAGGCCCGCGACCTGGCCCGCAAGAAGAGCGGCCTGGAGGGCGGCGTGCTGCCGGGCAAGCTGGCCGACTGCTCGATCGCCGACCCGGCGCTCTCGGAGATCTATCTGGTCGAGGGGGACTCGGCGGGCGGATCCGCCAAGCAGGGGCGCGACCGTTCGTTCCAGGCGATCCTCCCGCTCAAGGGCAAGATCCTGAACGTCGAGAAGGCCCGCATCGACAAGATCCTCTCCAACGAGGAGATCCGCGCCATGGTCACCGCGATCGGCGCCGGGATCCGGGACGACTTCGACATCAGCAAGGCACGCTACCACAAGATCATCATCATGACGGACGCCGACGTGGACGGCGCCCATATCCGCACGCTGCTGCTCACCTTCTTCTTCCGGCAGATGCGGCAGCTCATCGAGCAGGGCTACGTCTACATCGCGCAGCCGCCCCTCTACCGCGTCCACAAGGGCAGGACGGAGCGCTACGCCTACACCGACGACGAGCGCGACCTGGAGATCCGCAAGCTTTCCAACGGGAAGGACGGCAAGGGCATCTCGGTGCAGCGCTACAAGGGTCTGGGCGAGATGAACCCCGACCAGCTGTGGAAGACGACGATGGACCCGGACGCGCGCACGATCCTGAAGGTGACGGTTGAGAGCGCGACCGAGGCGGACCGGATTTTCTCGCGGCTGATGGGCGACGAGGTGGAGCCCCGCAGGGAGTTCATCGAGAAGAACGCGAAGTACGTGCGGAACCTGGACGTGTAGCGAGGGCTGCAACGCGAGCGAGCCAACTGCGCTATTCTTAGTCGGTAAGTGCCCGAAAATGCGCGGCGTGGAAGCCACGTCGCCAGGACTACGCAATCGCGTGAACTTCCAGGACCGGGAAGGAACCGATGCAGTTCAGCCGAATCGCTATTGGTGCGGCCTCCGTGGCCGCCATCTTGGGGCTGGCGGGCTTCACCGCGGTTCCGGCGGCGGCCCAGACCGGGGGGTCGGTGCAGGGATTGGTGGTGGACGGCGCGTCTCGGCGTCCCCTGGCGGACGCCCAGGTGCACATCGTGGGCACGGGGCTCGGCTTGCCGACCAACTCGGCGGGCCGGTTCGTGCTGCTGAACGTGCCGGCCGGGGAACAGGTCGTGCGGGTCAGCCTGATCGGGTACGGCGAGGTGGACACAGACGTGACCGTAACGGCGGAAGGAGCGGTCTCGCTCGAGATCGAGATGACCGCGACGGCCATCTCGCTGAACGAAATCGTCGTCACGGGTGTGGGGGCCGAAACGCAACGGCGAGCCCTCGGCACCACCGTCGAGGTCCTCACGGCCGAGGACTTCGAACTGGCTCCCGTGCAGTCCATCGACCAGGTGCTGCAGGGCCGCGTGTCGGGGGCCACCGTGAGCGCCACGTCGGCGCAGCCAGGGACGGGTTCGCTGATCAACTTCCGAGGAGTGTCGTCGGTCTTCGGCGCGCAGACCCCGGTCATCTACATCGACGGTGTGCGGGTGGACAACGACCAGTCCACCGCCGCGGGCACGGGCGGCGAGCAGTCCTCGGCGCTGTCGGACCTGCTCACCACCGACATCGAGCGGATCGAGATCACCCGGGGAGGCGCCGCCTCGACTCTCTTCGGTGCGGATGCGGCAACCGGTGTCATCCAGATCTTCACCAGGAAGGGGTCGCCGGGGGCGCCCCGGGTCACGGCCCGCATGGAGCAGGGCCTGGAGTATCCGGAACTCAAGTACATCTTCGACACCCGCGTGATCTTCCCGGAACGGGTCGAGTCGGGCGAGGTGACCGGGACCTTCATGGAGGACCGGTATTTCAAGCGGGGCACGAGCCAGAACTACTATCTGGGCGTGACCGGCGGCACGTCGGACGTGACCTACAGCGTCAGCGGCCGGCTGGAGGACAGGACAGGCACCCAGCCCAGGGACGGCAGCACCAACTACAACCTGCGCGGCGGACTCCAGGCGTCGATCACCGACGGCTTCACGATCGAATTCTCGGGCAGCTACGTTCGCCACAACTTCCAGCGTCTTTTCAACGGCGCGGCCATTCCGGACCCGCTGACGACCTTCGAGGTCGGTGACGCGCTCGCATTCTCGGGTGCGTCGACTCTTGCCGAGGCGCTCGACATCTTCCTTCTTCCCGAGATCGGCGAATCGGTCAACCGCTTCATCCTCTCCGGCGGCCTTCGGTGGAACATCAGCGACAACCTGTCCACCAAGCTCACCGTGGGCGCGGACAATCGCTCGAACCAGCAGCGCGTTTTCCAGCCGATCGGGTTTACGCCCGGCGAGCCGACCGGTCAGCTCAACCGCCGCGACCGATCCTTCACTTCGGTCTCGCTGGACGCCGGGACCACCTACGGCTGGCGGAACGCCGCGGGTTCCATCGGCTCGTCTCTGACCGTGGGCGTCCAGGGATTTCGCGAGGAAGAGAGCATCATCAACGCCAACGGGCGCGGTTTCGCGCTTCCTGGAACCACCGACTTCGATGCGGCCGCAGTCATCACCGCCTTCGAGGGGAACGTGGAGGTCTTCAACGGCGGCCTTTACGTGGACGAGCAGCTGAGTCTCCGGGACAAGCTGTACCTGGGTGCCGGGTTCCGGATCGACGCGGGCTCGAGCTTCGGCGACGAAATCGACACGGAGTTCTATCCCAAGGCCACAGCGTCATACGTCCTGACCGACGACAAGTCCATCCGGTTCGTCGACGAGCTCAAGCTGCGGGCCGCCTTCGGCCAGACGGGCAAGTTCCCCGGGGCGTTCCTCAAGGACAGGACCTTCTCGGCGACCCCGTTCAGAAACGAGTCGGCGCCCCGGTTCGCGAATCCGGGCAACGCCGAACTCCGGCCCGAGAAGACTTCGACGATCGAAGCCGGCTTCGACGCTGCGCTGTGGTCCAATCGCGCCGGCCTCGGCGTCACCGTCTACGATGCGCGCACGACCGACGCCCTCTTCCAGGTGCCACGCCAGCCGGTTACCGGCCTGGGTGCGCAGCAGGAGAATGTGGGCGAGATCCGGAATTTCGGAGTCGAGGCAACCCTGGATGTGCAGGTGTTGAACACCCGGCGCCTCGCCTGGTCCGTGGGCGGCCACTTCCAGTTCAATCACAACCGAGTGACCGATATGGGTGGTGTGCCCGCTTTCCCGGTGGGCGGCCTCCGACCGCAACAATGGGTGACGGGGTGTTGGAAGGTAGAGGTGGAGGGCGACCTGGATACTTGCATCGGCGGTCCCGTGGGAGCGTGGTTCGTGACCATGCCGGCGGATACCAACGGTGACAGCCTGCCCGACGCCACGATAAGCCAGTTCAGCGGCAAGGGTGCGGTGCCCACCAGAAGCGGGGGGTTGAACACCACATTGTCGGTTGGCAACAACTTGACCGTCAGCGCGCTGGCGGATTGGGCCGGTGGCCACCAGGTGTTCGACTGGGGATCGGTATGGGCGACCTTCAACGGGATTCTGCGGAGGCAGAAGATTCGCTGCGGGATCTACTGGATCAACCCGGTAACCGACACCAGACCGGCGGAGGAGCGGGACGAGCCGTGCGCCTACGCATTCCCGCTGCAGTACAATCCCGACGGAACCGTCCGAGGCCCATACAGCGAGTCGGCAGCCAGGAACGCCTTCCTCTACGACGGCGACTACTTCAAGCTGCGCGAAGTCTCGGTGCGGTACGTCCTTCCCGAGAGCTTCGCCATGCGCGTCGGCGCCAGCCGCGCCACCCTGTATCTGAGCGGCCGCAACCTGTGGATCTGGTCGCGAAACCGTCTCATCGACGGTGAACTCAACGGGGTGAGTTTCGGCGGTGGTTTGCAACTGGGAAGCGAAAGCAGCGTAACCCTGCCCCCGAACCGGATGTACCGATTCGGGGTCGAGGTCGTGTTCTAGGAATCCGTGGATGATCATAAACAAGAGACCGGGCGGGAGCGTGACGGCGCTGGGCCTGCTGGCCGTACTTGCGGCCGCCGCCTGCGACGCCATCAACCCCACGCGCGTGAACAATCCCACGACGACCGACGACGATCTCGCCGAGGCCAAGAACCCCACCGAAGCCCTCATGCCGGGGCTGCGCGCGCAGTTCGCCCGAATGATCAACGCCTACGTGGTCGCAACCTCCGTCATCAGCGACGACTACTCGATCCACGGCACCGGCATCGTGGTGGACATGGACGAACCGCACCTGGTGACCCCGGATCTGGTCAATTCGACGGGGACGAGCGCGAGCGGGGCCTACTGGAACGTGCAGGAGCTGCGCGCCCTGGGCGACTTCGTGATCGACGTGATCATTCCCAACGACCCGAACCCCGATCCTTCCCACGTCGCCGAGGCCCACTACTACCGCGGGATGGCCTACCTGACGCTGGGAGAGATCTTCTCCCACGCGCCGCACGAGGAGGACGGCCAGGCGCAGCCGGCCTCGGCCGCGCTCGACAAGGCCGTGACCGACCTGCAATCCGCGACGGCCTTCGGACCGCAGGCGCAGGCGGCACTGGCTCGCGCACACCGTCTGCTGGGCGACGCGGCCGCGGCCACGGCGGCAGCCAACAGCGCGCTCGGCAGCACCCCGGACCTCCTCTTCGCTCCGGAATACGACGGCGCGTTCCTCGCCAACACCTCCGTGTTCTTCCTGGTGCTGCGGGCGCTCCAGGAAATGCAGCCGCTCCCCCGGCTCGACTTCCTGGATCCCAAGTACACCGAGCGGGGGTCGCCCATCGCGATCGCGAAGGCCGAGGAGATGCACCTGATCCTTGCGGAGGCGGCGCTGGCCGCCGGGAATCTGGAAGCGGCCCGGACGGGGCTGGTCAACGCCATCAACCTGGCCGGGACGCGCGGCACGGTCAGCTTCGACGACATCGACGAGCGCCGCAACGCGGACCTGAGCCTCCGGCCGCGGAGTTCGCAGATCATGATCCGTGCCGATTCCGACAGTCCGTATCGCGCGGGCCTGGTGAAGGACCGTCCGGCCGATGGACTGGAGGTTCCCAGCGTCTCGGCCACATCGCTGGACGCCGACAGCGTGGCCGGGCTGGAAAGCGCCGACGAGCTCTGGCACGCGCTCTGGCTCGCCCGCCAGGAGATCATGCTGCTGGAGGGACGGCGCCTGGCCGACCTGGGAATCAAGCTGCCCATGATGCGCCGGGAGATCGACCAGAATACCAACATCGACGACGGGAGCCCGGGGACGGTGGCGATCGTGCCCGCGTACATCCCGCAGACGCCCCGGTACGCCATGGACATCTACTCTCCGGTCGAGATCTACGACGGAACGGGACCGGATGCGCAGTTGCTCGTGACCGAGGTGACGATGTTCGTGGACATGAACCGGGTGCTGGTCCGGAACAACGCGTCGCCGTTCCGGTAGGCCGGACATGGAGGCCGATCGACTGGATCCGGAGACGAAGCGCCGGCTGCTCGCGCGGCCGGTCGAGCACATCGACGTGACCGCATTCGACGGGCGGGCCGTGGTGGATTCCTACCGCAACTCGGCCTTCCAGGCGCGCAACCTGGCCGAGGCCGCCGACATCTTCGCCGAGATGGTCGAGGAGCCCGGCGGCGCGGTGATGCTGACGCTGGCGGGGTCGCTGGTGTCGGCGGGGCTCAAGGAGGCGCTGCTGGCGCTGGTGGAGTGCGACATGGTCGACGTGATCGTGGCGACGGGGGCGATCGTGGTCGACCAGGACTTCTTCGAGGCGCTGGGGTTTCGCCACTACATGGCCCCGGGATCGCCCGAGGCGCCGGTGGTGGGGGATGAGGAGCTGAATCGCCTCGAGATCGACCGAATCTACGACACGTACGTGGACGAGGCGGAGCTGAGGGTGTGCGACGAGACGGTGGCCGGAGTGCTGGACGGGATGGTTGGGGGTGGGGACGGGGGGTGGGGAGGTGGTGGTGGGGTGGGGGCGGAGAGGGCGTGGTCGAGCCGCGAGGTGGTGCGCGAGATGGGCGCGTATCTGGAGCGCCATCACGGCGACGCGCGGTCGATCGTGCTCGAGGCGTACCGTCGCGAGGTGCCGGTGTTCGTGCCGGCACTGAGCGATTCCTCGGCGGGATTCGGTGTGGTGTCGCACCGGGTCAGGGCGCTGGCGAAGGGGCTGCCGCATGTGGCCTTCGATTCGGGGAAGGACTTCCACGAGCTGGCGATGATCAAGCTGGCGGCGGCCGAGACGGGGCTGCTGATGGTGGGTGGGGGGGTGCCGAAGAACTTCGCGCAGGACGCGGTGGTGGCGGCGCGGATGCTGGCGGAGGGGGAGGACGAGTCGGACGGGCACGTCCCCATGCACAAGTACGCCGTCCAGCTCACGGTGGCGGACGTACGCGACGGTGGCCTCTCGGGCTCGACCCTGCGGGAGGCCGCGAGCTGGGGCAAGGTGGCGACGGCGCGCGAACGCATGGTGTACGGAGAGGCCACCCTGACCCTGCCGCTGCTGGTCAGCGACGCCTACCACCGGGGGATCTGGCGCGGGCGGGCAGCCCGGCGGCTCGGGGCGCTCTTCGCGGCGGAATCGGCGCACGAGTGCATGACCACCCGGACCAACCCCGCGTGAGCCAGCTCTACCTCGACTTCGACGGCGACCGGACCGCCCCCACCCCACCCCCCACCCCCGACCCCGGCGCCCCCTCCATCCTCGTCCAGGAACTCGAACGCATCGCCCGGGACGGCGGCCGTGCCCGCAAGATCCTCGTCGCCCGCACGCGCGGCGAGGGCAAGGAGCTGCTCCGGCAGACAGTGGTGCGCGGCACCTCCTGGGTCGGCTTCGAGGTCAACACCCTGCGACCCCTCGCAACGGAAATCGTTGCGCGCTCGGACGCCTTCAGCGGCCGCACCGTGATCGATGCCTTCGACGAACACGCGCTGGTGGAGCGGGCCATCGACGACGCGCTTCGCTCCGGCCGCGGCTTCCGCTTCCCCGGCCTGGCCGAGAAGATCGGATTCCGCGACGCCGTGCGTCATTCGGTGGCCGCGCTGCGGCTGGGAGGCGTCCGGGCCGGCTCGCTCTCCGGCAGCTCCGCCCGCCCGTCCTCCGGCAGACAGGCGCTCGTCACCGCCGTCCTGGGCCGCTATGAGGACCTCCTCGACGCCGACAACCTCGCCGACAACGCCCACGTCCTCGCGACCGCCATCGAGGTCCTGCGGGACGACACCGCCCCCCCGCCGCTGCGCGCCCCCACCTTCCTCCTCCCCGGCCTCCCCGACCGCGGTCTCGCGGGACGTTTCGCACGCGCGCTCCAGCGCCGCGGCGCCACCCTCCTCAGGACCGACCCCGTCGAGGGTCTCCCCGTCCCGCAGGGAATCCTCTGGGATGTCGCCCCGCCCGTCGCCCCGGGGAGCTTCCTGCACGCAATCGAACGCCATGAGGGCCCGTGCCCGCGCATCGAACTCTTCGCGGCCGGGTCCATCTGCGACGAACTCCGCGGCGTCCTGCGCCGCGTGGCCGACCTCGGCGCCCACTGGGACGAGGTGGAGATCATCGCCACCGATCCCGCGGCCTACGGTTCCGCGCTCCACGCCCTGGCGGACCCGCTCGAAATCCCCGTCACCTTCGCCGTGGGCCTCCCCGTCGAGCGCACGCGTCCCGGCCGCGTGGCGGCCGCCTACTTCCAGTGGATCGAGAACGAATTCCAGGAGTCGCGCCTGCGCGCCCTCGTCGAGGCGGGCGACGTGACACCGCCCCGTCCACGGCACCGCATCCCCGGTCCCCGTCTGGCCCGGTCGCTGCGGCGGCTGCGCATCGGGTGGGGCCGGGAGCGCCACACCGCCCGGATCGAGGGGGCGCTCAGGAACGTGGAGAAGATGAGACCCCGCCGGTTCCAGACCGAAGACCGGCTCGAGCGCCGCAAGGAGCGCGCCCGCGAGACCCTCCTCGCGCTGCGCGCCCTGATCGCCCCCGTCCTGGCCGCCACGCCCGACGTCACCGGCACCGCATCCCCCGCGCAGGTCGCCACCGGTGTCAAGAGCCTGCTCGCCCGGACCACCCCGGGCACCGACACCGACGACACCGCCCGGGACCGCCTCGTCCGCCAGCTCGACCGCATCGAGGCCACCCTCGACCGCCCCACCGACTACCCCTCCGCCGCCGCCATCGTCAAGTCCTTCCTCCAGATCCGCATCCCCGCCCCGCGCGCCGAGGGCCTGGCCCCCTGGAGTTCGGCGGCCGGCCACCTCTACCTGACCGACCTCGCCCACGGCGGCGCCACGGGACGCCCCTACACCTTCATCGTAGGCATGGACTCGGCGCGCTTCCCCGGCTCCACCCAGGAGGATCCGCTCCTACTCGACCGCGAGCGCTGGAGCCTCGGCCGCGGCGAACTCCCCCTCGCGCGGGACCGCACCGCCGAGACGCGCTTCAACTTCGCCCAGCTCGTGGCGCGCCTGCGCGGCACTCTTTTCCTCAGCTACTGCCGCTGGGACCCCGGCGAGTCCCGGGAACTCTCTCCGGCCCCCGAGCTCCTTCAGGCACTGCGGCTCCGGCAGGGAGACCGCTCCCTCAACTTCGAGCACCTCGAACGCCACCTGGGCCCGAGCGAATCCCGCCTGCCGCGCCACGAGCCGCGCACCGACCTCGACGAGGGGGACGTCTGGCTCCGGGCACTGGCCACCTCGGACGGCAGGCTGCGGGACGGGCTGGAAGCCGTGGGCCGCGAATACCCCCGGCTGGGCCTCGGCCTGGCTGCGGCGAAGGCGCTCCGCCGCGACGAAGCCACGGTCCACACCGGCTTCCTCGGCACCCCCTCGCCCCCGCTCTCCTACCAGGACCTCTTCGCCCACGCCTTCTCGGCGAGCCGTCTCTCCGACCTGGGCGCCTGCCCGAGACGCTTCCTCCTCAAGCACGTCCTGAAGGCGTACCCCCCCGACGACCCCGAGTTCGACCCGCACCGCTGGCTGAACCCCCTCGAACGCGGCAGCCTGCTACACAAGGTCTACGAAGAGACGCTCCGGCTGGCGCGCGAGCGCGGCATCGACCCCGAAACCGACGAATTCCTCGCCCTGGCCCTGTCCGTGGTCGACCGCGAGGGCGCCGAGATGCTCTGGCGGGTCCCCACGCCCAGCCGCGCGCTCCAGGAGTGGGAGATGGCTGCGCTGCGCGACGACGCCCGCTCCTTCGTCGAAATGATCCGGGGCGACCCGCCGCCATGGATCGAGCTGGAGATGCCCTTCGGGATGGGCGACGATCCGACCACGATCGACGCGGCGGGGCGGCCCGTGGGGGTGCGCGGTTTCATCGACCGGCTGGACGACCACGGGACCGAACTGCGCGTCGTCGACTACAAGACCGGGACGGACTTCGCGTTCGGAAGCAGGTCGGGCGTCTACGACGGCGGCCGGCGCCTGCAGCACGTCATCTACACGCTGGCGGCGAGCGCGCTGACGGGCCGGCCGGCCACGCGAATGGAGTATCACTTCCCCACCCGGCGCGGCGAGAACCGGGTGCGCGCCTTCGAGACGGCCGGTCTGGCGCACGGCGGCGCCCTGGTCGCGGTCCTCCTCGACAGCATGACGGCCGGAAGGTTTCCCGCAACCGACACCCCCGACAAGGACTGCCGCTTCTGCGACTTCACCGAGGTCTGCGGCGTCCGCACCGACAAGTGGGGCCGGAACGCGTCGTGCCGTCACGCCGAATGGACCGCCCGCAACCTTGGCGTGCTCCCCGAACTCGATTCGCTCAAGCGTGTGCGCAACTGGGAAGACGAGGAGCCGGTGTTTTGAAAAGGGCACGGGAACTTTCGCCACCAGCACCGCCCCCGCCGCCCCGGCGCGAACCCCCGGACCAGGCCGCGCGCCACCGTATCGTGGAGGACCTCGAGCGCAACCTGCTCGTCGAGGCGGGGGCCGGATCGGGCAAGACCACCTCCCTGGTCGACCGCATGGTCGCGCTTGTGCGGAGCCGCGCCTGCACCGTCGACCGGATCGCGGCGGTCACCTTCACCCGCAAGGCGGCCGCGGAGTTGCGCCAGAAGTTCCAGGTGAGACTCGAGGAAGTCGCTGCGCCCCTCGCGCCCGATGACCCCGGCCACGAGGTCCTGCAGCAGGCCATCCGCGACATCGATCTCGCCTTCCTCGGGACCATCCACGCGTTTTGCGCCAGGCTGCTGCGGGAGCGGCCGCTGGAGGCCGGGCTCGATCCGGGATTCCACGAGGTGCAGGAGTCGGAGGCGGAGCGCATGGAGCGCCGCTTCTGGGTCGAGTTCCTCGAACGCTTGGCCACCGACGGCGATCCCCGGCTGGGAGAGCTGGAACAGCTGGGCATCCAGCCCGACCGGCTCGAGGACGCCTTCCGCATGCTGGTCGAGAACCCGGATGTGGACTTCGGCTTCGAGCCGGTGGATCCCCCGGATCCGGAGGAGTTGAAGGCTGTGCGCGGCCGCTTCGAGGAGTTGCTGGACCGGGCCGAACGGCTCATGCGCGGCCGCAGGCCGGCGGACGGGTGGGACTCCTTCGGCCGCCGGGTCCGCACGCTCCTCTACTGGCGTCGCTCACTGGACTGGTCGGACCAGTCGGCATTCTTCGACGCGCTGGCCAGGGTCCACCTCAAGAAGGGCGGGCTGATTCAGAAGCGGTGGGCCGACTCCGCCCGGGGAAAGGCCGCGGCCAAGCATCTGTTCGCGAACTTCGTCGCGTTCGCCAGGGCGGATGGTGCAGCGGACAGGGTGTTGCGCGAGTGGTGGGCCTACCGGTATCCCGTCGCCATCGGGGTGGCCCGGGACGCCGCCGCCGCCTTCGCCCGGCAGCGCAAGGACCGGGGCGAGACCAACTTCCAGGACCTGCTGGTCCACACGGCCGCGCTGCTCCGCGACGACCCGCCGGCACGCCGCGACCTGGGCAGGCGCTACCAGCGAGTCCTCGTCGACGAGTTCCAGGATACCGATCCCCTCCAGGCCGAAGTCCTGCTGCTCCTCGCCAGCGACCCGGAGACCGGCAACGACTGGCGCACGGTGACGCCGCGCCCCGGCGCGCTGTTCGTGGTCGGCGACCCGAAGCAGAGCATCTACCGATTCCGGCGCGCGGACATCGCGCTGTACGAGGTGGTCAGGAAGCGCTTCGAGTACTTCGGCGACGTCCTGCTCCTCGAGGCGAACTTTCGCTCTCTGCCCGCCATCGAGACGCTGGTGAAGGGTGTGTTCGACCACGAGGACCGGTTCGGGAGCGAGGATACCGACCGCCAGGCGAAGTTCGCACCGCTCCTGACGCAGCGCGGCGAGGGACCGGGGGTGCTCGCGGCCTACACGGTCGCAGGCGGCAGGCAGGACGAGGTGGCCGGGGACGAGGCCGCGCGCATCGCGACCGAGATCGCCCGCCGGGTCGAGGCCGGGGAGCGCGAACCCGCCGACTTCATGATCCTGACGCGCACCCGCAAGTACCTTCCCGTCTACGCGCACGCCCTCGAGGACCGCAACCTGCCCGTTGAGGTGTCCGGCGCGGGGGTGGGCTTCGAGGAAGAGCTGGCGGCGCTCCTGCTGCTCTTCCGCTGCCTGGAGGATCCCGCGCACCAGACGCGCGTGCTCGGGGTGCTGGCGGGTCCGCTCTTCGGGATCACGCTGGACCGGCTGGTGGCGTACCGGGATGGAGGCGGCCGCTTCGCGGTCAACGCTCCCGCCGAGGGCGACGACGAGGTGGCCGAAGCGATCAACCTCCTGCACGGGTGGTGGAAGCGGGCGCGGCGCGATCCCGCGGACGTGACGGCCGAGCGCCTGGTGGGTGAGATCGGCCTTTTCCCGCTGGCGGCCGCGGGGAAGCTGGGGGGACTCCGCGCCGGGGCGCTCGCGTATCTCCTCGACGCGGTGCGCGCCCGTGCCATGGAGGGCGACTCCTCGATCGCGGGGGCGGTGGACGCGGTCACCACCGCGCTGGAGTGGGAGGACGCGGAAGCGCCGCTGGTGCCGGGACGCGGCAATGGCGTCCAGGTGATGAACCTCCACCGCGCGAAGGGGCTGGAGGCGAAGGTGGTCTTCCTGGCGGCGCCCTTCGGGGAGAGCCGCCGGCCGCCCCGGATGCGGGTGGCCCGCGACGAGGACGGGTTGGCGCAGGGAACGATTCCGCTGACGGTCACGCGCGGTTTCACGACCGAGATCATCGCGCAGCCGGGGAGCTGGGAGGAGGACAAGGCGGTGGAGAGTGAATTCGAGGAGGCCGAGAAGGTGCGGCTGCTGTACGTGGCGGCCACGCGGGCCCGGGACGAGTTGTGGATCGGGCGGGGGGCGGGGTTGGGGAAGCGGAACAAGTCGCCGTGGGCGGTGCTGGAAGGGTGGGTGACGGGCGCGGCTGCGGAGGATGGGGGCGGCATGGCCGGGGTGGTGGAGCTGCCGCGCGAGGATCCCCCCGCGCCGGATGTGCTGGATGCCGGGACGGACATGTCGGTTGCGATTGCGGAGATGGCGGCCGCGGCCGAGCGTACGCGCGAGCCGACCTACCGTTTGGATACGGTTACGGGGCGGGTGAAGGGTGCGGGGGGGGTGGTGCCGGTGCGGCCCGACCCGCCGATCCGGGTGGAGGATTTCACCCAACCCCTCCTCGACCCGGCCAGCGGCGGCTTCGAGTGGGGCAGCGTCGTCCACGCGGTCCTCGCGGCCGCGGGTGAGGGCATGCGCGGCGAACCCCTCGCGCAGCTCGCCCGCGACCTCCTGATCGAGCTCGAGCGCCCCGTCGACAGCACGGGCGCGCCCACCGAGCTGCAAGCCCTTCTCGCGCTTGTCGATGCGGTGCGCGGCTCGGCCGTCTGGCGCCGCGCCATGGAGAGCGGGGAGCGCTACACGGAGGTCCCCTTCGCGGTGAACCTGGGGGGGAACGAGGGGGCGCCGGAGGTGCTGGAGGGCGTCATCGACCTGGTCTTCCGCGAGGACGGCCACTGGGTCCTCGCGGACTACAAGACGGACAGCGGCGAGGACCCCGAGTTCGAGGAGCGGGTGGGGCGGTACCGTGCCCAGGTGGACCTGTATGGTGACTGCTGGGAAAGGTTGACGGGTGAGGTGGTGGGGGAGCGGGTGCTGGTGTTCACGGCGCAGGGGAGGGTGGAAGGGTGGTGAGGGCTCACCGCTCTTGAAGGATCTGAGGGCGTGGGGGGAGTGAACTCAATTCAACGCAGAGGATGCTCCGTGAATTTGCCAGGCGTGACAAATCGGGGGTCTCGTGGGCTCTTAGGAGTAGATGATCGTGTTCCCGGCGTTGCACGTCCGTCACCGCCAAGCGGGGCACACCAGTGAGGAGGTAGTAAGCATGTCCCACGCGACAACCAGTAACCGCTTCAGCCTCAAGGTGATCGTGGCCTTCGCCCTCGTCATTTCGGCTGTCTGTTTCGCGAATCCGCTTTCCGCGCAGCCGCCCCCGGGCTCCACTGTCTGCTTCGAATGTGTGGATGGATGCGAGTCCGGCGACGGGGGGTGGGCGTGTGACTGGGCAGGGCCGGGGAGGCTGGGTGGTATCGAATGTCGGATGAATGGGGGACCCCTCCCTGGATCCAAAGTTTGCTACTGCTATATCATGGGCGGGATCTGTGAAGGTGCCTCGGACGGGGAGGATTCGCTCCTGGCCGCACGGGAGGCTCTGGACGCGGTCGCACGGGGCAACCTGCTTCCCGCCGATGGACTTTTCTACGTTGCGACGAGAGGGGACGACTTGATGGTGCGAAGAAAGTGTGGGGGGGAGGCCATCGGTCGAATTGTGGTGGCCGAAGACGGTAGCCGATCAGTCGTTCCCGCCGTCGCATGACCCGGCCCGACCATGACACCGCGAACCAGCCATGGGCTCGTCACCGCTGTCATGGCGCTGGCCTGTGAGACCGCACCAGCCGTAATCAACGAACCCGCCGGGACCTGGATCACCGAATCCGCCTTCGAGATCGGAGACGAGCTGGAGGGGGACGCACTTTTCACAAGAGTGGATCACGTACAGGTTTCGACCGATGGCCAGCGAGTCTTCGTCCTGGAAGGCGGCATCGAGCGCCTGACCGTCTGGACCCCGGGGGGTTCACTCGTCCAGGACGTGGGAGGGCCCGGTGACGGACCGGGTGAATTGATGGGTGCCAGGGAGATCGGACTGGTCCAGGACGGCTACTACGTTCGCGACTCCCGGCGCTTCACCTTCTTCACTCACAGCGGTGCGGTGGCCAGGACTGTCTCCTACCCTCCTCCCTCGGTGAGCTTCCACGGCTTCAGGATCGAACCTCGTCTACTGGTTGATGAGGGTCGCTTTCTCGGCGTTCCGGTAGTCCCGGCGCACGTCATGGCGGGTTGGCTGGGCGACGATCCGATTCATGAACTGCCGGTGTTGGGTGTGTCGCGGGAACGTGACCGGTGGGGCGTGGATACGCTCCTTTTCCTGGATCTGAGAAACCGGGACCTGCACGTTGGACCAGGTGACGCGTCGTTTGCCTGGGGTGTCCACTCACGCCAACCCTATCACGACGCCGACGAAAGGGATTTCGATCCAGGAACCGGCACCGTTGTGGTCCTGAAGAAGAATCGTGAACCGGGAAGCATCCGGCTCATGGAGCTGTCATCCGATGGCGACACGGTTTGGCAGCAGGATCTCTCGCGGCCGGTGGTCCCGTTCTCGCCGGAGGTTCTCGATGACCTCGTGGAGTGGCTGGTACAGGGATTGGTTGCGCAGACCCGGGGATCGGGATCGCCGCTCTCCCGTGGAGACGCCCGCAAGGCGGTCGATGAGGCGCTCTACGTGCCTGATTTCTACCCGGCCGGGAATGTAGTGCGAGCCATGGTTTCCGGCGATGTGTGGTTCGAGACTTATGAGCAGTCGGGCGTGGACACGCTCGAGACCTGGTTTGCCCTGCGGAGGGGCGGGAACGAGTCCGGCCTGCGAAGAATACTGCTGCCCCTGGATTTTTCCCCCCATGCCGCGACCCATACGCACGTCTGGGGAATACGGCGCGACACCTTGGGAATCAACTTTGTGGTCGGGCGGCGTCTGGTGCGCCACGTACCAGACAGAGCAGGCAATTGACCAGGCCAGGGGTCACCGCGCCGCGATCGCCTGGCCCGCCGCTCATATTCGCGGCGATCGGACTGGTCTTCGTGGCCGCTGCCCCGGTCAAGGCGGCCAATAGCCAGGAGTGGACCACGGCACCAGAGTATGAGATCGGCGGCGAACCCGCCGCCGGGGCGACACTTCGGCACCTGGGTCAGGTGCGCGTGAGCCGAGACGGCTCCCGGGTTTACGTGATCGAACGCCACAGATACGTGAGCGCAGTCGGCCGAGGTCCTCGGGTGACGGTCTGGTCGCCTGACGGTTCGTTGCTCGTGGAGATCGGCCCGGAAGACGAGATCCGCCATTTAGGAGTCTCGCTGGGGATCCGACCCGCACCGACAGGCTTCTCGACCCGGCATGCCTCCCTGTTTGCGCATTTTTCACACGACGGACTACTGCTGGAGACCGTGGAGCACCCGCAACCGGACGTGGACGGAGTCAGCGTACTCGCGGTACTCGATGACGGGACGTTCATCGGGTTGACCCGGGTCCCCCGGCCAAGTGTGAGGCTTGGCTGGGCGCGTGCCGAACCCGACACGGATGACCACCTGCTTCACGTCCTGCAAACGGAAGACGGTTGGAAGTGGGACACTATCGCCGATCTGGACAGGCGGAACCTTGTGATGGGTGTACGGGCCATTGGTGAATCCAGTCCGATTCCCACGGACCACTTTGCCGGGCAGCCGTTTTCCGACACCGACCTCTTCTACCTGGATCCGGATTCCGGCCTCGTCGGGATCGTGACCCGCAACAAAGCTCCCGGTGAGGTGGACCTCAACGAAATATCCATCCGTGGCGATACGACTTGGCAGCGGCACCTTGAACTGCCCTCCGTCCCAATCCCGGCCGAGGTACTTCACGAGGCGGTTGAGGGTGTGGTGGAAAGCGTCCTCTCGGACCCGGCGGCGCCGGGGGACGCGTTGGCCAGGCTGCCGTTGGACACGCTGCGGCGCATGGTCCGGGATGCGCTTCACCGGCCCTCGCACCAGCCGCCCGTGACGCGCGCAATCGCAACCGTTTCCGGTGAGGTCTGGCTGCGGTCGGCAGAACACTCCGACACGATGGTCGCCTGGTACTCCCTGCCGCGTGGAAACGTCACCGATCCGCCGAGGCGGATCCGGTTACCTGTTTGGTTTCGCCTTTCGGACGTGACGGACACCCACGTCTGGGGTATCCGCACGCATGAGGATGGAGCGGCCCAGGTTCTGGGACGCAGGCTGATCCCGACGGCGCGGTAGGAAATGGGTGCTGGGGGGTGCCGTTCTCGGTGTCCACGGCAGCCAGGTCAGCAGTTGGCACCGAAAACCGCAACGGAGGTGTTGACCCTCCGAAAACGGTGCCGAATCGCCCGATTTCGCCCTCGTCGGACACCGGAAAGCCACTTTGTCGCAAAGTGACCCCCCATATCAGGCCGTCCCTGCATTTAAGAGGGTGAAGGCCGCGGAATAGCGGTCGAACGAGCATTGGATGGGAGGTTCCGATGGTGTCGAAGGACGAGAGATGGGATCTGATGGCGAAGTGGTTGGCGGCCCACCGGCGAGCGATGCTCAAGGAGGCCAGGAGCCATGTGACTTGCTCGATGGCCGCCGAAGACATCGTCCAGGATGCGACAATTGTGGCCCTGAGGCGCTGCAGAAGCCTGAAACGTGGGGCGGCGGTGCGACCGTGGCTGCTGCGAATCACGGCGAGTGTGGCAAGGAAATCCATCGCGAAGCGCGCGCGACGCAGAGCACTTCGAGCGAAGCACATTGCTGCTGCGGTCGCACCTGTCGATCCGCTCCCGCCATCATCGGAGCCGGATCGGCCAATCGACCTGATCCTGGACGCCCTGGAATCCCTTCCGGAACTCCAGCGACGAACCGTCCGCTGCCTGCTGGATGGCTTGTCCTACCGGGAGACGGCCGCCAGAATGGACAAGACACCGGGGGCCGTGAGGATGCTCCGCCAGCGGGCTGTGGACAATCTTCGGCGGTTGCTGCGTCCCCCCCCCCGCAAGCGCAACACCGGCACCCGACCCCCTGGAGTCCAACAGCCAGCCTTCCGACCGCAGGAGACGACATGATTGACGCGATGCACAGGCGTACGGGTACGGCCGCCCTCGCCCTCCTCCTCGCCACCACCCTCACCCCCACCCCCGCCACCGCGCAGGACTGCCCCGACGGCGATTTCCCCGATGGCTGGGAGGTCCGTTTCGACCGTGAGGGCATGAGCATGGACGACCTCTGCCTGGTCACCATGCCACCCGGCGTGCACATCACGACCGGCCCCAGGATGATCGCCTACCACCCCGATTCGGTCGCGGCCGGCGACTTCCGGATCGAGTCCGAGACCTACCTCTTCGATCCCGGGGGGCGCCGCGAGGCCTTCGGGTTCTTCATCGGGGGCAGCGACCTTCAGGGTCCCGGCCAGAGCTACACCTACTTCCTCCTGCGCGAAGGCGGCGAGTTCCTCGTCAAGACCCGCGCGGGCACGGCCACGCCGGTGGTCCGGGACTGGACGGCCCACCCGGCCATCGCGTCGTACGCCACCAGGCCGGAGGAGAGCGCCACGGCCAAAAACGTTCTCGCGCTCGAGGCCGACGGCGACGAGCTGCGTTTCTTCGTCAACGGCGAACAGGTTTGGTCCGGTCCGCGCGGCGACCTCGCAACCGACGGCATCTTCGGCCTACGGGTCAACCACAGACTCGACCTGCACGTCACCACGATCATGTCGGGGGCACTACCGGACTAGTCAGACCAGTTGGATTGACCGGCATGAATCCCGTCTATTCCACCTACGAGGCCAAGGCCGGGTTCTCCGAAGTCCTGCGGCTGGTCCGCGAGGGTACGGGGTTCGTCACTCTGGACCGTCAACAGGCCGAAGTCGCTTCGGCTTTGGGGTTCCGGAACGGCGGCGCTTTCCCCCCTCAGAAATCCAGCCAGTAGCTCGCCTTCACCAGCAGCACATTGTGCATCGGGTCGTTCCACAGGTCGCGCACGTCGTCGATCCCGTCCAGACCGGGCTCGCTGGCGCGGCCGAACCGGTCCTGCGTCCACACGACGAACAGGGTCGAACCCGGCAGGTACTCCCAGCGCAGCACCACGTTGCTGCGGAACGAGCGCACGCGGAAATCCGGATTCGGGAACCGGATCGCGCGGCTTGGCCCCGGTCCGTCGGCGTCCACGCTGTAGAAGTCCGCGCCCTCCTCGATGGTGGACCCGTTCTCGCCGTATCGCAGGAAGTCGAAGGTCCCGGGGGTCCTGAGGGCGCTGAACCCCTCGTAGTCGCCGCTTGAAATGAACGGCTGCGCGTAGACCTGCAGCGTGATCAGGGGTGTGATCGCCAGGTCCATGCGGATGGTCGCGGAAAGCGTGGTCCGTTCGAGTTCGGCGAAGAGGTAGCGCCGGCTCCACGTCCGGCCCGCGAGGGGGTCGGGAACCTGCCCGACGTAGAAGACCGATGTCCAGCTCCGGCCGATGCGCGGCCCGATGCTCCAGCTGAGCGACCCGTCGCCGCGCCCGCGGATGCTCGGCGAGAGCGCAACCCCGTACGCTCCCTCCTCGTTCCCCGAGTAGTTGATGTTGAGATTGCCCGAGATGCTGTTTCGCCCGTCCCCGCTCAGGTTCAGGTTGGCGTTCCAGTTCGCGGGACTGAGCATCGAGGGGCCGCCGCGGGTCGAGCGCGTGTCCAGGCTGCGGAGGCGGAAGTTGCCCCGGAGGCGGAACGAGCGGAAGCCGTTGGTCTGCCCGTTCGCGTCCAGGTAGAGGCCCCGGTCGACGACCTGGTTGCCGAAGTTGCGGCTCTCGCTCCCGTAGAGGTTGACGCTGGCGCCGCGGAAGATCCGGCCCGGCACCGTCCAGCGCTTGCCCCCTCCCCCGGACACCGCGACGAAGTCCCCGATGGTCTGGAATCCCGCGTCGTTCATCTCGAACCCGGGCGATACCGCGCTGCCCTCGAAGCCGTAGGTCCATTCGCCCGCGATCCTGCGAAAGGCGAGCTGTCCCGCGAATCCCGTCATCGAGGTGCTTTCGGGGTCGAGCGACACGTAGTTCTGGTCGGGGCGCTGGTAGTAGCGGACGGGTGACAGCTGGGCGCGGAGCATCGAGAGCGCGTCTCCCCGCACATAGGATCCCGCAGCCCAGCCCGAGAACGAATAGGTGCGGTTGTCGAAGCGGTGCAGGAAGTCCACGCCAGCCGCGAAGGCACGGTCGCGCAGCCCGTTGAAGGCCTCGTCGTCCAGGTTGCGCACCACGCCGGTCGCGATCGCCCCGATCAGGGTGTTGCCCTCCCGCATGTCCTTTCGGATCCGGAGCGCGGTGATGTTGGAGAGGGGATCGACGGGCGCCTCGCCGACGGGCATGTCGGCCCCGTCGGTATACCGGGCCATCTCGCGCTGGGTGGTGGCGTTCATGAAGGCGACGATCAGGTCGGACTCGGTGCGCCCCGTGATCTTGGCCGCGCCCAGGATCGTGGATGCCCGCGGCTGGTCCACGTACGTCCCCTTGCCGTAGGCCGACAGCACCGGCCGCTGCCCCACGCGCCGCGAATAGAAGAAGTCGAGTCCCCGCATCCCGCCGAACCCGAAGAGCCCCGACCCTTCGACGAAGAACGGACGCCGCTCCTCGAAGCGGGTCTCGAAGGCCGAGAGGTTGACCACCGCGGGGTCCGCCTCCACCTGGCCGAAGTCGGGGTTGAAGGTCGCGTCCAGCGTGAGGCCGTTGGTCAGCCCGTACTTGAGGTCGACGCCTGCGTTGCCGGTGGTGAGCGACCCGTCGTCGAAGGGGCTGGCGGGGTCCGCGCGCTGGTCGTAGGAGGTGTTGGAGACGGCGTACGGCAGGATCTCGAGGCGTCCGGGCCGGCGAATCCCCTCGAGGCCCAGCAGGTGGCCGAACTGGGAGGTCCAGCCGGGTTCGGTCGGGGGCCGCCAGCTCCAGGTGACGCCCTCGCCCAGATGGAAGATGTCGCGCCTGAAGTTGATCCCCCACACCTGGCTCTCGGCCTCGCGGAAGCGGAGCTGGGAGAAGGGGATCCGCATTTCGGCGACCCACCCCAGCGAATCCACGCGGGTCGAGGCGGTCCAGACGGGATCCCAGCCGGAGTCGATTCCCTGAAAGCCGTCGTTGGGGGCGACGAGGTCGTTGCGCCCGCCCGCGGGCGTGACGCCGAAGACGAAGGTCGTGCGGTGGTCGTGGTAGGAATCGATCTGCACCTGGAACTGGTCGTTGGCCTGCATGAAGGAGTCGCGCCGGCCGCGCAGCTGCGAGATCGTGGCCGGGTCGTCGGCGTACATGCGGGCACCGACGTAGAGCGCGTCGTCGGTGTAGGCGACCCGCACTTCGGTGCGCTCCCCCGCGGGATTGCCGTCGCCGGGCCGGTCGCGGCGGAATCCGGTGATGGGTATTGCGATCTGCCAGACGGCGTCGTCCAGGCGGCCGTCGAGGTTGGGGGCGATGTCGGCCCGGACCGCGGTGACGGTGGGGGGCGTGTAGCCGCCCCGGTGCGTGAGGGTGGAGTCGGGGGGGGAGGAGAGCTGGGCCGCGGACGGTGCTGCGGCCGCCGCGAGGAAAGCGGTGAGAAGGGCGGCGGTACGGGTCATGGCGGTCCTGGCTTGTCGAGTGGAAAGAAGGGCCACACACAAGGTCCCCTTGGGGAGTGCTTTTGTTGACATCCGTACGCGGCTACGGGGTCGTCCCATGGCTCCCGTTTTCGCCGGCCCGTTCCCCCAGTCTCCGGCGCCGCAACGCTCCCGGTGCCGGAGGGATTCGGCCGCGGACTACACCCCATACTCCCGAAACACCTCATCGTTGTGCTCCCCCAGCTTCGGAGCCCGCCGCCGCCCCTCCGGCATCCCCAGCGGCGTCCGCACCTGCAGCGTCCCCGGCGCGTCCTCGTCCGGGATCTCGAAGAAGACCCCGCGTTCGCGGTGCAGCGCGTGCTCCGACACCTCGTCCAGCTCCAGGACGGGCTCGCAGCAGCAGTCGTGCCCGGCCAGAACACTCGCCCACTCGTCCCGCGTTCTCGTTGCGATGATCCGGGTCAGCTGGCCGCGAAGGTCGGCGTCTCCCTCCGCCCCCGGCCCCACCTCCAGCCCGGCCGCCTCGGCCAGCCGATTCAGGAATTGCGGCTCGAGCGCCCCGACGCTCAGGTACCGGCCGTCGCTCGTCCGGTAGACGCCGTAGCGCGCCGCCCCGCCGTTCAGCAGCCCCGTCCCTCGTGTGGGCGGCGATGGCCCGGCGCGGACGATCCCGAACTCGCCGGCCAGCATGGCGAGCGCGCCCTCGGTCATCGAGATGTCGAGGTGCGTGCCCCGGCCGGAGCGGTCTCGTTCGATGAGGGCGGCGAGGATTGCGATCGCGCCCCACATGGCGCCCCCTCCCAGGTCGGCGATCTGCACGCCCGACAGCGCCGGGGGGCCGGCCGGATCCTGGCCGCTCATCCCCAGCACCCCGGCCAGCGCCAGGTAGTTGATGTCGTGGCCTGCGCGGTCGCGGTACGGACCTGTCTGCCCGTACCCCGAAATGGAGCACAGGACGATGCGTTCGTTGCGCTCGCTCAGGGCGGCCCAGCCCACCCCCAGCCGGTCCACCACCCCGGGGCGGAAGCTCTCGACCACCACGTCGGCGCGCTCCGCCATGCGCAGGAACCGCTCGCGTTCCCGGCCGTCCTTCAGGTCCATCGTGACCGACCGCTTGTTGCGGTTGACCGACAGATAGCGGCCGGACGGCCCGTCGCCGCGGGGCGGGAAGTCGCGCATGTAGTCGCCCCGGCGCGGTTCCTCCACCTTGACCACGTCGGCGCCGAGATCGGCGAGGATCATGGTGAGGAAGGGACCGGGGAGAAGGCGGGACAGGTCGAGGACCTTGACGCCCTGGAGGGCACGGGCGAGGGACATGGGGATCACTCCTGCAGTCCGTGGATGAAGCCGCCCGAGCACCGAGAGCCGTGAGGCGCCGGGCCGGCAAGGCGCGACGAAAGGGGAATAGCAGGGCTATTCACCCGCGGAGCAACGCAGAGCGCAGCCACAAAGCGGTAGAATGCATGGTAAACATGACATAATGTACACTATGGTTGACAGTGTGATCAGGTTGGCGCAGCGGTCCGGCGCGGATGCATCGCGGGTCGAATGCCGGGGGGATTTTGTCCACGGGCTGCCAGATCGCAGAAGACGAAGCCGTCCCGTTCGACAATCTCGCCGCGCGCGACGGGCACGGGACGTGAAAAGATGGGGCCGGCGCTGACGAAGGTGTGGAATTCGCCGTTCTCGCCACAGGGGTCGGCGCCCGGGGGCAGGTCCGCCAGAAAGGCCTCGTCGAAATCGCGCCCCACGAACGACGCGTCCAGCATCGACAGGCTCACGCACACCGTCACCGCCTCGAACCCGCCGCGAATGAACGAGCGCGCCAGGCGATCGGTCGGCTGTCCCCAGATGGGGAACACGGCCTCGAGCCCGCGCTCCGCCAGCTGCCGCTCACGGTATTCGCGCAGATCCTCGAGGAAGATGTCCCCGAAGGCGACCCGGCGGATGCCCGCGGCGTACTGGCGGTCGAACTCCCGCCCCATCGCGCGCTCGTACACCTCGTTCGAGGACCGTGGCGGCACCACCACCTCGGCCAGCCCGATGCCGAGGGCCGCGGCCTGGTCGCGCAGCAGCGACCGCCGCACTCCGTGCATGCTCACGCGGTCGTAGGCGTCGGTCACGGTGGTGATGAACGTCTCGACGCGGTACGTCCCTTCCCGCTGGAGCTCCTGCAGCGCGAGGCAGCTGTCCTTGCCGCCGCTGAAGCACATTGCGATCGGTTCCGGCACGACGGGTTGCCCTCCGGGGGTGGTGGGACGCTGCGGCGCGACCCTCACGAGGCGCGCGTGCGCGTGCCGCGGAGCGTCCCCGAGCGGCGGCTCTTCCCGCTACAACGGCGTACGCGCGGTGGCGAGCAGGTGATCGACGTGATGCGCTTCCTGGCAGCGGCGCGCGGTGGTCTCCACCTGCACCGTAATGTGCTGGATGTCGAACTCGTCGTACGCGATATCCCGTACCCGGTCCAGCAGGGCTTCGTGGCTCCCGTCGGCCGCGTACGCGGGCTCCACCAGCAGGTGCGCGGTCAGGGCGACGTACCCCGGCGCCAGGGTCCAGCAGTGGACGTCGTGGATGACGGTCACCCCTTCGAGATCCTCGAGCTTGTGGCAGAGCGCGTAGAGGTCGATGTGCTCCGGCGTGCCCTCGAGCAGCACATCCACCACCCGGGACAGCAGGCGCCAGGTGCTCGTCAGGATCAGAACGCCGATCAGCATGCTCGTGACCGGGTCGGCCACCTGCCAGCCGAACGCCCACACCAGCACGGCCGCGACGACGACGGCCACCGACCCCAGCAGGTCGGTGATCATGTGCTGGAAAGAGCCTTCGAGCGTTGCGTTCTTCTGAGCCGCGCCGTGGATCGTCCACACGGCCGCGATGTTCACCACCAGTCCGACCGAGGCCACGATCAGGAGGATCCGGCCATCGACTTCCGGCGTCGCCGACAGGCGGCGGTATGCCTCGATGAGCACCCACACGGAAATGCCCCAGAGTACCAACGCGTTGATCAGCGCCGCGATGACCTCGGTGCGGTGGTAGCCGTAGGTGTGCTCGGCCGTGGACCGGCCCGACAGGCGCATGGTGACCAGCGCGAGCACCAGGAACACGCCGTCGGTGAGCATGTGCCCGGCGTGGGCGAGCAGGGCCAGGCTGCCGGCCATAAAGCCGGCGACGACCTCGGCGATCGTGTATCCGCCGATGAGCACCAGAGCTGCTACGATGCCCTGCCTGCCCGCCGCGGAGGGATCGGAGGCGCCGGCGGAGTGATGGGAATGGTCGTGGCCCGGGTTGCCCCCGGGTGCGGAGCCATTGTCGGTGGGGGTCATGGTTACCCGTCGATTCGGTGTGGATTCATGAAGATGCTGATACACTAGGATATGGAGCGGCTGCTTGGCAATGACATGCGGATGCGGGGCTTTTGGATCCGGCCGGGACGGAGCGCGCCGCACCCCGGGCCCGATGCGACCCTCCCTGTCCATTCGGGGCGCGAGGCTGTAGGGTAAGCGTCAGAGACCACTTAGCCACGGAGAATCCATGCGACAATCGAGAGCGCCGTCGTCGCTGGCTCTGGTCCTGTGCGGCGTGTTTTTCGCGCCTTCGACCGCGGCCGGGCAGGAAACGGTGCGCCGGGTCTCGCTGGCCGAGGCGCTGGAGGCGTTCGCCGGCAACAGCCTCGCGCTGAAGATCGCAAGGTCGGAGGCCGCCGGACTGACGGGAATGGCGCGGCAGTCACGCGCCTACTTCAATCCGGAGTTATCGTTTGAACGGGACGACCTGAGTCACAACGACGAAAAGGCCTGGGAAGAGACCTTCAAGTTTCACCAGCAGGTGGAGTGGCCCGGCCGGACCACCGCCCGGGCACGCGCCGCCACGCACACGATCCGTGCCGGAGCCGCCCGCCTGCGCGCCGACTCGATCGAGCTGGCCTTCGAGGTGCGGGAGGCGTATGTGCGGGCCTGGTTCGCGGAGGAGGCGGAGTCGATCGTGCGGCGCACCGCCTCGGTGATTCAATCGGTGGTGGAGGATGCGGAGGTCCGCCTCGAGGCGGGTGACATTTCGGCCTTTGAAGCACGGCGGCTGCGGCTTGCGCGGGTCGAGGCCGAACAGGAGCTGGCGGAAGCCATGCTGCGCACCCGCGCGGCGAGGAGGAATCTCGCCGTGCTCATCGAGCCGGAAACCGGAGTGCGGGAGATCGGTCCGTCGGAGGGGATGAACGGGGTCCCGCCCATGATCACTTCCGAGGCCGCGATCGCCGCCCTCGATGGCCGTCCGGACGTGGAGGCGGCGGCGAGCGAGCTGGACGCGGCGCGGGCCGGTGTGGACGTGGCCCGGACCTATTGGGTGCCTTCCCCGAGTCTCGGGTTCGGTTACCGGCACCACGATGATGGCTTTGGGGGCGCCAGCATCGGGCTCGATGTCCCGCTGCCGCTCTTCGACCGGGGCACCGGGACCAGGGAGGAAGCGGCCGCCAGCAGCTCCGCAGCCGCGTACCGCCTGGAGCTTCGGAGGAAGCTGGCGCTGAACGACGTGCTGGCCGCCTCGGACCGTTACGCGTCGAACCGGGCACGCCTGGAGGCCGCGGCGCAAGGTCTGCGCGACGATGGAGAGGCGTTGCTCGCGTCTGCGACCGCGGCCTACGCCGAACACGAGATGACCCTGCTGGAGCTCCTGGACGCGGCGGGCGCGTTTCAGGGAGCCCGGTTGAGCGCGCTGTCCCTGGCGGCCGAAGCCTGGGTTTCGTACTACGACCTGCTTCGCGCCACGGGCAGTGCTCCGGAGAATGAACGATGAAAATGAGAGCAGTCATGCCGTTGCTGGTGGGTGTGGCAGGGGTCGTGTCGTGGGGATGTGGGGGCACGCCGGACAGCGGAGAGGCCGTGGCGCCCCATGACCCCCACGGCGGGGGAGGGTCGTTCACCAGGATATCCGGCGACATCGAGCTCTTCGTCCACTACCCCCACCAGATCGCGGGTCTCGAGAGCGAGGAGCCCTGGGAGATATACGTCACCCGGGTGGATGGTTGGCAACCGGTGGCGGACGCCGGTGTCACGCTGATCGTATACGGGCCTCCCGGAGGCCGGCAGGAGATCGAAGCCGTGCCGGAGACTCCGGGCCTGTACATGGTGGTGCCCACCATGGCTGCGGAGGGGCACTGGCATGCCGAGGTCGCGCTGTCGCTGGAGGGACGCGATCGGGTGATCGGAGCGGGGGAGTTCGAAGTCTTCGCGAGTGAAGAAGACGTCCACGTTCACGCGGGGCACGGCCACGCGGGAGACGAGGCCGACGCGCACGCGGGACACGACCATGCGCATGACGGGTCGGGAGCCCACGCGGGACACGACCACTCGGGGGACCAGGCCGACACGCACGCGGGGCACGTCCACGAGGACGACATCACGGATGGCGAGCCCGATCCCCACGCGGGGCACGGCCACGCGGAGGACGAGCTGTTCTCGGGTCTGATCACGCTGCCCAAGCAGGAGCAGTGGTCCTTCCCGTTCGCGGTCGCGGCGGCAGGGGAGCGCGAGATTCCGGCATCGATCCCCGCCCCGGGCGAACTGGTGGCCCCTCCGGGCGGTCTCGTACACGTTTCATCGCCCGTGGCGGGGCGCATCGCCGTGGATGGCCCCCCGATCGGTCCGGGCGACCGGGTTCGCGCCGGGCAGACGCTGGCGCTGATCGCGCCCACCAGCCTGGACAACTCGTACGTGCGCACGCGGGCGGATGTCGTGGAGGCCCAACTCGAGGCCGACCGGGCGGAACGGCTCTTCACCGCGGGAGCCATCCCGCAGCGGAGGGTGCTCGAGGCGCGGCGCAATCTCGATGTGGCCGTGGCGGCCTTCGAGGCGATCGGCGGCACATTGGACAGCGTCGGCGAGGACGAACCCGACCCCGACCTGTATTACCTCCGCAGTCCGATCGACGGCGTCGTCACGATGCGGGACGTGCCGCTGGGCGCCCAGGTCGAGGGCGGTGAACACGCCTTCACGATCGTGAACGCATCCACCCTGTGGTTCGTGGCGCGAGTTCCCGCCCGCTACGCCTCGGAGACGCACCGGATCCGGGGCGCGTGGTTCACCGTCGAAGGCGGCGCGACCGCCTACACGTCGAGCAGGGTCCTCTCGATCGGCACCATGATCGATCCGTCGAGCCGCACGCTCGCGGTTCGTTTCGGGGTCCCGAACTACAGCGGCGCCCTGAAGGTGGGAATGCTTGCGGAAGCACACATCCTTCTCGACGATCCGGTGCCCGGAGTCGCGGTTCCGGCCTCGGCGATCCAGGACGAGAACAACCTCCCCGTGATCTACGTCATGCTCTCGGGGGACACCTTCGAGCGGCGGGTCGTCACGACCGGGCCTTCGGACGGGTCCTGGACCATCGTTTCGTCCGGAATCGCCTCCGGGGAGCACGTGGTCACCGTGGGCGCGTACCAGGTCAACCTCGCCGCGCTCGGAGTCGTCGCGCCGGCCCACGACCACGCCCACTGATCGCCTGTGGACAATATCCCCCCGGCACCCGAGCGGCGCGGCTTCCTCGACCTCGTCGTGGGCACCTCCCTGGCGAACCCCTTCCTCGCGCTCATCTTCGCCATGGGGCTCTTCGTGGGCGGAAGCTGGGTGGCCGCCACCTTCCCGGTCGACGTCTTTCCCGACCTGACCGCGCCCACGGTCACGGTGGTGACCGACGCCCACGGGCTCGCGCCGGAGGACGTGGAGACGTCGATCACCTTCCCGATCGAGACCGCACTGAACGGCGCGCTCGGAGTTCGCCGGGTGCGCTCGAAGTCCGCGCAGGGAATCAGCGTCGTCTGGGCCGATTTCGAATGGGGAACCGACATCTACCTCGCGAGACAGATCGTGGGTGCGCGGCTCCAGGCCCAGGCGCTCGACCTGCCGGAGGGGGTGAGTCCGCCGGTTCTCGCCCCGATCAGCTCCATCATGGGCGAGATCATGCTGGTAGGGGTTGTCGCTCCCGAGCCGCAGCTCATGGAGGCGCGCACCACGGCCGACTGGATCGTACGGCGCAGGCTGCTGGCGGTGCCGGGTGTGTCGCAGGTGGTGTCGCAGGGCGGCGAAGTGCGCGAGTACCAGGTGCTGGTCGATCCGCAGCGGCTCCTGGCCTACCAGGTGGGACTGGAAGACGTGCTCGCCGCGATCGAGGGGTCGAGCGAGAACGTCGCGGGAGGCCTCTACTGGTCGAGTGGGCGCGAGATCCTGGTTCGGGGGATCGTGAGGCCGTCGAGCGTGGAAGACATCGGAGTGACCGTGTTGGCCACGCGGGAAGGGGTTCCGGTCCTGATCGACGACGTGGCCGACGTCCGCATCGGCCCCAAGATCACCTACGGGTCCGGATCCGTGAACGGGGAGCCGGCGGTCATCCTGTCGGTCCAGAAACAGGCGGGCGCCAACACGCTGGAGCTCACCGAACGGGTCGAAGCCGAGCTGGACCTGATCGAAGCCGAGCTTCCCGAGGGAATCACCTTCGAGCGCGACATCTTCCGGCAGGCAGACTTCATTTCGCTCGCCGTCGAGAACGTCATCATCGCGCTCCGCGACGGCGCCTTCTTCGTGATCGCCATCCTGCTGCTCTTCCTGTGGAACGTGCGCACGACACTGATCTCCGTGGTGGCCATACCCCTGTCCCTGGCGCTGGCGGTCATCACGATGCGGGCCCTGGGCGGCACGGTGAACACCATGACGCTGGGCGGGATGGCCATCGCGATCGGAGCGCTGGTCGACGACGCGATCATCTTCGTCGAGAACGTGCACCGGCGACTCCGCGACAACCTCCGCCGACCACCCGCCGACCGCCTCAAGACGCTGCCCCTGATTCGCGGCGCCGCGAGCGAGATCAGGGATCCCATCCTGAACGCGACGCTGATCATCACCATCGTCTTCGTCCCCCTGTTCTTCCTGACCGGGGTCGAGGGCCGCATGCTCAAGCCGCTGGGGTACGCCTATATCATCAGTATCCTGTCGTCGCTCGTCGTCGCGGTAACGGTTACACCTGCGCTCTCCTACCTGCTGCTGCCGGGCGACCGCTCGATCAGGCGGCGACGCGAGCCCTGGCTGGTCCGGGGACTCGAGTTCGTCTACCAACGGGTGCTGACCCGCGCGCTGCAGCGTTCGGGGAGAGTCTTGGTCGGGGCGGCGCTGCTGCTCGCGGGCACCCTGGCCGTGGTGCCCGTCCTGGGACGGGAGTTCCTGCCGGAGTTCCAGGAGGGGTCGCTGACGATCGCGATCATCAGCGTGCCGGGCACGTCGCTGGCGGAATCCGGCGAGATCGGCAATCGCGTGGAGCGGCGGTTGCTGGGGGTGCCGGGGGTGATCTCGACCGCACGGCGCACGGGCCGCGCCGCGCTGGACGAGGAAGCGCAGGGCGTCAACGTGTCGCATGTCGAAGCGCGGCTTGACCTGTCCGGCCGCGAGCTCGCGGAAGTGATGGCCGAGGTGCGCGCGGAGCTTGCGGGGATCGCGGGCACCAGCATCACGGTGGGGCAGCCGATCGGGCACCGCATCGACCACATGCTGTCCGGCACGCGGGCGGCGATCGCGATCAGCGTGTTCGGACCCGATCTTCGCGAACTGCGCGAGATCGCCGGACAGATCGAGGCCATCGCACACGAGGTCGACGGCCTGGTTGACGTATCGATGGAGCAGCAGGCCGAGGTGCCCCAGCTGCAGGTGCGCGCCAACCGCCGGGCCATGGCACGCCACGGGGTCAGCCCCGGGGCGCTGGCCGGTGCCGTCCACATCGCCATGCAGGGCGAAGTCGTGTCCATGGTGCGCGAGGGCGAGCGGACCTTCGACCTGGTCGTGCGCTACGCGGACCGTTACCGGAGCGATCCCGACGCCATCGGGGGAGCGCTGGTGGCGACCCCCGCCGGCCCGATCGTGCCGCTTTCGCAGCTCGGCTCGATCGTGCAGGCCCGCGGGCCGAACATGATCACGCGGGAGAACGTGTCGCGGAAGATCGTCGTGAGCGCCAACGTGGCCGGGCGGGACGTGATCGGCGCCGTGACCGAGCTGCAGGGACACATCGCCGACGACCTGGACCTGCCGCCCGAGTACCACCTGCAGTACGGGGGACAGTTCGAGAGCGGGCAGAGCGCGACGCGGCGCATCACCGTCCTTTCGCTCTTCTCGATCGGCGCGATCTTCCTGATCATGTTCCGGGCGTTCGGCAACTTCAGCACGGCCGCCTTCCTCATGGTGAACCTGCCGCTGGCCCTGACCGGGGGAGTGATTGCCGTGCTCCTGATCGGCGGCACGGTGAACGTCGCGACGCTCGTCGGCTTCATCACGCTCTTCGGGATCGCGGTGAGGAACGGCATGCTCCTTGTGAGCCGGTACCAGGACCTTTGTGCGGGAGGAATGTCGCTGCCTGACGCCATCAGACGCGGCTCCGTGGAGCGCCTGAGCCCGATCCTGATGACGGCGCTCACGGCGGGACTGGCCCTGATCCCCCTGGCGATGGGGATCGGCGAGCCGGGCAAGGAGATTCAGGCGCCGCTCGCCGTGGTGGTGCTGGGCGGACTGCTGACCTCGACGCTGCTCAACATGGTGGTCGTGCCGGCGCTGTTCATGCGCTGGGGCAACATCCCGGTGGGGGAACCGGCCGAGGCCAGCCGGTCCTGAGGATCGGGGGGGGGATGACGAACACGAGTGACGCGAACCGGGTTGGATGCACCGCCACGACCCGGCCCGTTCTCGCCGCGCTCGCCGCCGGGATCATCCTGGCCGCCTGTTCCGAAGCGCCCCCACGCGCCCCCGTGGCCTTCACGATCGACGAAGCCCGCGTCGACTTCACCCGGGTCGGCGACAGCATCGCACCCGCGCCCGACATCGAGGCCATGATCGCTCCATACCGGGAGCAGCTCGAGGAACAGCTCGCCGTCGTGCTCGGCCACGCCGGGGGCCCCTTCTCCAAGGCCGACCCGGAGGGCACGCTCGACAACCTGGTGGCCGAGGCGCTCCTCCACGCCGCCCGCGGCCATTCGGACGACACGGTGCACGCCTCCCTCGTCAACGAGGGCGGCCTTCGCGTCCCGCTCGCGGCCGGGCCGATTCTCATGCGCCACGCGTACGAGCTCCTGCCCTTCGAGAACTTCGTCGTCGTTCTGTCGCTGTCCGGTGTTCAGATGGAGCAACTTGCCGACGAGATTGCGGCCACGACCGGGGAGCCGATCGCCGGGTGGACCATGGAGCTGGACGGCGACGATGCGGTCGGGGTCCTGGTGGGTGGCGAACCGGTCGACCCGAACGGCACGTACCGGCTGGCGACCGTGGACTACCTGGTCAACGGCGGGGGGGACTGGAGCGTGCTGTGGGAGGTGGAGGCCGGGGCGCGCGAGGATCTCGACATCCTGATCCGGACGGCCTTCGTGGAATACCTGGGGGAGATGGGTACGGTGACCCCGGTCCTGGACGGCCGCATTCGCAACGCCGCCGGCGCGGAAAGCGGGAACGAACGGTGAAACGGCGCGACTTCATGCGGCTGCTGGGCCTGGGGGGGGCGGCGGGGCTGGCCGGGGTCGAACGGTTGTGGGCGGGGACCGCGCTTCGTGCCCGCGTCACCGGAGAGGACCTCTCCTACGGCCCCCTCCTCCCCGAAGACGGCGTCAACCTGGTCGTGCTGCACACCAACGACACGCACTCGCGGATGGACCCCTTCCCCATGGACGGCGGGCGCTTCGAGGGACTGGGAGGCGCGGCCCGGCGGGCCACCCTGATCCGGCGCGTGCGCGAGGCCAACGAACACGTCCTGCTCCTCGATTCGGGGGACATCTTTCAGGGGACGCCGTACTTCAACTTCTTCGGCGGGGAGCTCGAATTCCGGGCGATGACCGCGATGGGCTACGACGTGGCCACACTGGGCAACCACGACTTCGACAACGGCGTGGACGGGCTGGTGGCCATGCTGCCCGAGGCGGGCTTCGAGTTCGTGTCGGCCAACTACGACGTGAGCGGCTCGGCGCTGGCGGGGCACGTCGAGCCCTGGACGATTCGCGAGTTCGGCGGCGTGAAGGTGGGGATCTTCGGCCTGGGCATCGCGTTCGAGAAGCTGGTGCTCGCCAGCCTGCACGAGGGCGTCGTCTACACCGATCCGGTTGCGGCCGCGCGCACCGCGTGCCGTGAGCTGTGCGACCAGGGTTGCGCGCTCGTCATCTGCCTGTCGCACCTGGGGTACCGCTACGGCGATCCGGCCCGTCCCAGCGACCTGACCCTGGCCGCCGAAGTCCCCGGGATCGACCTGATTCTGGGCGGCCACACCCACACCTTCCTCGACGAACCCGATGTCCTCGAACAGGGGCGGGACGGCTTCACCCTGGTCAACCAGGCAGGGTGGGGAGGAATGCGGTTGGGGCGGATCGACATCGGCTTCGATTCGGCCGGACAAACGGCCTCATCGGCGGCCGCCGGCTACGATGTCGACGACCGCCTGGACGGGAAAAAAGCAGACCTATACGCGTAACCGCCCCCGGAGCCTGGTTGCGGATCCGTGGTCCGCTACCGCCCGGGGCTTGCGCACCCGCGGGCGATCCGGGCTCCGAGAGCGGTCAGTCTCGAAGTTCTCGGGAGCTCTCCAAAATACCAGGAGCCCCCTGGTGGTCATGATTGCCTAGTCGCCCGATCCTCCGCCGGCCATGGCGACGGCCGCACCTGCGATGCCCACGACGAGGGCGCTGCCGATGGCCGCACCGACGAGTTCGCCGGCGCCGCCTTCGAGCGATTCCCACCCTTCCACGCTGTGGGCCAGGCTGAGCAACACCCCGTAGATTGCTCCGGCCTGCGCTCCATCCATCGCGTCGCCCACGCCTCTCCATCCCAGCACCACTGCAAGCACAAGGCCGTGGAACAAGGCTCCAAGGATGCCGTAGAGGGAGAAATCGTTGTGCTCGTGGTGCCCGTGGGGGTGGTGCCCGCCGATGAAGGGCACCATGTCGACAACGTAGTCGACCACCAGCAGGGCGATCCCGGCGACGACGGTGGCTGTCACGAGTTTCTTGATGTCCACGGTGGTTCTCCTTTTTGGAGTGGACGGGGTACTGGTGAACGGGGGCAACGTGAGACACGGATTGTCGGCACGCAAGGGTGCGTGCAGTTTTGTATACGAAATGTTGCGGATATCGCCCGTTTTCCGCCCGTTTTGATGGCCGCAACGCCTCCGTAATCGCTTGGTGGCCCGACCATTTGGCGACCCGCGGCCGTTTGCGGACCGGTCAGCGCCCGTACACGAACCGCTCCACCTCGCCGTGGATCCGCTCCACCGTGGCCGCGGAGGGCGGCCGCGTGAACCGCGACACGATGATCGTCACGGCGAAGTTCACAGCCAGCGACCACACCGCCTCGTGGACGCCCAGCGGCTGCGGGAACTGGATCCGGGTCAGGAAGAGCGTGACCAGTCCGGCGGAGATCCCGGCCACGACGCCAGCCGCCGTGTGGAGCCGCCGCCCCGGGTAGCAGGCGCCCAGCACGGCGGGCATCAGCTGGAGCGCTCCCGCGCCGGAGAGCGTGACCAGGGCGACCAGGTAGTCGGGGGTGCGGACGGTCAGGTAGAATCCCACTCCCAGCAGCGCGACCACCACGCAGCGGCCGAACGCCAGGTAGTGGCCCTGGCTGCGCCCCTTCGCGACGTAGCGCTGGTACACGTCCCGCGTGAGCACGGTCATGTTGGAGTGCAGGATCGAGTCCAGGGTGGACATGGCAGCGGCGGTCGCGCCGGCCAGGATCAGGCCGGTCAGCCAGGGCGGCGCGTACTGGAAGAGCAGCTCCGGGAAGACGCGGTCGGGTGACGCGAGGTCGGGCAGGATGAGCGCCCCGCCGAGCCCCACGAACGCCGCCGGGATGAAGAGCGTCATAAGGTAGATCGGGGTGGTGGCGCCGAGGATCTTCAGGGTGCGGTCGGAGGCGGCCGTGAAATAGCGGATCATCATGTGGGGCTGGAAGATGATCCCGAAGGAGAGCGCGATCGTCATCCCCACCCAGATGCCCGGGGTGAAGAAGCCCTCCGGGCCGGGCAGGCTCAGCAGGTCGGGCCGCTCCGCCATGAGCCGCCTCCACAGCTCGACCGGTCCGCCGAAGAGCTTGTACGTCAGCACCAGGCTGCCCGCCCACACGGCGACGTACATCCAGATCCCCTGGATGACATCGGTCCAGTAGACCGCGCGCAGTCCCCCCACCATCAGATAGGCCGCAGCCACCACGAGCAGGATCAGCGCCGCCAGCTCGAAGGAGATCCGGTCGCCGGTCGCCACCGAGAGGATGTACCCCAGCCCCTGCGCCTGCACCTGGATGTAGATCAGCGTGAAGATCACCGACACCAGCGCCACGATGATCCGCACCGTCTCGCTCTCGAAGAAGTCCGCGATCAGGTCCGCGGGCGTGATGTAGCCGAACTTCTTGCCGAGCGCCCAGATCCGCGTGCCCAGCGTGAACGTGATGGCCCCCACCAGCACCGTCCAGGTCCCGGCCATCCAGAACCCGATCCCGTGCGTGAAGAAGTACCCCCCCGAGCCCAGGAAGGCGAAGGCGGAGTGGAATGTGGCCACCACCGTCAGGTAGAGGACGATGATCCCGGCCTGCCGTCCGTAGAGGAAGAAGTCCTCCATGCTGGACGTGCCCTTCCGGTTGGCCAGGATCCCGATCACGATGGTCGCGATCAGGTAGATG